>DATLUX010000529.1:0-3465 GCA_035577805.1 Verrucomicrobiia bacterium | reverse complement strand
CCTGAATCGTAGAGCGAATTGATATTAGGCGTGGGCGGCAGCGAGGCGCTGGCGTTGGTGTTGTAAAGAGAAAGGCTGTCCGTGCCGTAGTCGTCGGCGATGACGAGTAGAATGTTTGTGCCAGACGTCCTGGTGAAGGTGACAGGCACGACCGTCAACGTCGCGACCTGGCTGGTGGCCGAGCCGTAGAGGTTCGTCACCACCACGGTGTAGGCTCCAGGATTAGTCAGCTGGACGTTCCGCAGATAGAGGTTGGTGTTGGTCTTGCCTGGCAACGCCTCATCGTTGAAGCGCCATTGGTACATGAGAGGTGCTGTACCCGCCGCCAACGCGCGGAAGGTGACAATGTCTCCCACCTCAGCGCTCTGATTGGTCGGCGGCACTGTGATCCTTGGTGGGCACGGGCAGAGCTCCAGCGTGGCGACGCGGCTGGTCGCTGCGCCCGCGACGTTGGTGACCACGACGGAGTACGGCCCCGCATTGGTGGGTTGAACTCCGACTAAGGTCAGGCTGAAGTTGGTCTTAGTGGGTAAGGCAGAATTATTGAAGAGCCATTGATAAAATAGCGGGGTTGTGCCGGTGGCGACCACCGTGAAGCTGGCATTAGTACCGACATCGGCCAGAACGTCCACCGGCTCCTTCGTGATGCTGGGCGGCACGAGCACATAAAGGCGCGCTACGACGCTGGTCACTGCGCCTTCGCCATTGGTTATCACCACGGAGTAAGGAGCCTGATCGCCCTTCTGCACATTGGTCAAAACGAGCATAGCATTGGTCTGGCCCGTCAAGGGGGATGAATTCTTGTGCCATTGATAGCTCAGTGGAGGCGTGCCCGTCGCCTCCACGGACAAGGTCGCGGTGGTGCCCGCGACATTGGTCGTCCATTGGGGCTGAGTGGTAATAACGGGCTGCGCGCCACGGGCTAAAACGGCCAGAAGCATCCCGACGGCGAGAAGGTTGGTTTTCGTTTTCATTATTCAGGCGAGGGGTTGAACACACCGTTCCAAACTTCTTTCACACCATTTTGCGCCAACGCTGAAAACACGACTGGCTGCTTTTGCGTGCCCGGCGCTTTCCCGGGTCGCTACTACTTGACCGGCTTGAGGTAGTGGCGGAACGCAAAGTGGCCGATTTGCCGACCTTGTCTCAAACCATCGGTGCAGGCCGTGCGGAAGTGGATGCCCGCGTACACTCGTGAGTCGGCGTTTTCTTGCGCCGCCGCCGAAAAACTCGGAAATGAACGTGTGATTCCCGGAAACGGCGGGCCGCTCGTCGTCGCGAAGGCTACGTCATCGGTGCTGAAAAACGCTGCCAGCACCTCGGCGGCTACGGCGCCGAGAACGCTGTGCGTCGAGGTGTAATCAGGAATGTTCGGTGTCACCAGGAACGACGCCCACGCTGGATCGGCCAGGGTGTCCGCGTTGCCGTCCATGTCACCGGAACGGATGGCGGTCACCGGGCGCCAGAAATTGTAGAAGTATTTGGTTTCAAATCCGGCGATGAACCCGTCCGCCATCGCCAGGTTGAGCAGCGCAAACAATCGCGCGTTCTCCCAAAGATCGAGACCTCGTTGAGCAGAAACATTTCGGCCGATGCGGTTCCATCCAAGCGGCGAACCTTCGTACCAGAACTGAGCGATCTCGCTTTGTTGCGCCGTGCGGATGACACTGTTAGCATCGCCGACCGCCTTCACCTCGTTGTAATCGCGGGCGAACTCTTCGCTAGTGAGGTCGAGGTAGGGAGCGGGAGCTGGCCGAAACTGCGAGCCGCTCCGCAGCGTGAACGGAGTCACCTCGCCCCATCGTGGCAGCGCCGCGGGAAGGAACGCGGGCGGCGTCGGCACCCAGTCGCCAGGCTCACTTCCAGGCGTGTACGTCATTACAACACTCGAACCGTCCGCGCTTCGCAAAGCAAGGATCGCTGCTGCCGCGGCTTGTCCGACAGCGATGCCATCGGCTTTGGCTGCGGAGTTCGGGATGGCCGCCAGCGCCGCGGCGTATGCTGCGTCGAGGTCCGCCTGTTTGGTGGGCAACTCGTGGACCAGAACGTCGTGCGCAGCGGCAGCCACGGCGGCCTCCGGCGAAGCGCCGATGACAGCTTGAGCATCGAAAGCATAAGTTTCGTAGCGATGCTCGATGGCGTTAAGGGCGTCGTGGATGGCAGCATGGGTCATCGCATAGGTGCGCGATTGCACAATGGCGTTCTGCACTGGGGCCGCAGCCGCGGTGGTGGCGATCCCATTCCAATCGGTGACCGCATCTGGTCGGGCAGTCCGGGTCAGACTGACCACGATGGTCAGCGCCAGGGTGCTGACGAGTATGGATTTTGTATTCATGTTCATTTTCCTTTCTTTGTTCTCTTTAGTGCGCGGGCTTGGCTCACACGCAGAGTGGGTTCGGGGGGCGAAAACCCGGCCCCGCTCACGCGAGCGGGACATCTTATGGCGACACCGCGCGGTACAGACGCACCGCAGCGTTCACTTCAGCCCGTTCGGTGAACGTGGTCGTTCCAGGCGTTGCTGTTGCCGTTGTGAATGGTTTATTGGATGCGGATGTCTTTTTCATAGGTTGATTCTGGAAAGGTCCGCGCTGAGACCCGCCTCGCCCAGGCAGGCGCCAGTGCCTGACTGTTTATATTTTTTGTTGCTCTACCGACGGCGAGAACACGGTTTGAGATGGCGGATTCTTTCAAGAAAATCTCAAAATCTTCGCTTCATGCGGTCGCCAGAAATTGTAGATGTATTTGTTCTCCATCACTGCTAAATGCGGATTTCGCGGAGCAGAAGTGCCAAGAAAAAAAATCTGGTTCGGGGGCGCGGCGACGAAAACTTGATCTTCGTACTTTTCGCGAAGACCGGGACCGACTACCGTAAGCGGCGTGAGCGATGCAACGCGCATCCTCGACCGTGCGCAGCGAGGTGATCCCAAAGCCGACGACGAGCTGCTGCCTCTTGTCTACGATGCGCTTCGCAAGCTGGCCGCCGCACGGCTGGCTGATGAGCGGGATCCATCAACGCTGCAACCTACCGCCCTGGTTCACGAAGCCTGGCTGCGGCTGGCCGGTTCGGATCAACGCGCCTGGAAGAACCGCGGTCACTTTTTTGCCGCGGCGGCCGAAGCCATGCGGCGGATCCTGATTGACCGCGCGCGTCGCAGGCAAGCCCTCAAACGCGGAGTCCGGACCACGCCGTTGGACCTCGATCGGGTTGACGTCGCTGTCGAGGCCGATGAGAAATCGCTGCTCATGGTTAACGATGCCATCGACAAACTCAGCCTTGAGTATCCTCAGGCCGCGGCACTGGTTAAACTTCGGTTCTTCGTCGGGCTTAGTTAGTGTCTGCGAGAAAAGGAGAGAGCGAAGCGGTGGAGGAAGGTTGGAGGGACAGCGGTCGGGGCGAATGTTGTCAGGATGCCGAGAGGTTTATTAGGGAAAAGGGCACTCTTGGCCAAAGATTGGCTGGTGAAA
>DATLUX010000528.1:0-4466 GCA_035577805.1 Verrucomicrobiia bacterium | reverse complement strand
AAGGGCAACAAGGGCAACAAGGGCAGCAAGGGCAGCAAGGGCAGCAAGGGCAGCAAGGGCAGCAAGGGCAGCAAGGGCAGCAAGGGCAGCAAGGGCAACAAGGGCAACAAGGGCAACAAGGGCAGCAAGGCCAGCAGGGGCAGCAGGGCCAGCAAGCGCAACAGGCGCAACAGGGACAACAAAACGGTGCGCAGCCGGGAGGCCAAGGTGGCCAGAATCAGAATCGACCAAGCCCGCAGCTCGCCCAGAATCCACAACAGCAACAGCGCGCGCCACAAGGAGCGCAAAATGCAGGACCCGGTGGCGGCGGCGAACGCACCCAGACCTTTACCGAGCGCCGGTTTTTCGATGGGAATCCCACCGGCCAAGAGGGTGACGGCGAAAAACGTGGCCCGTTAACCGGCCAGGATTATAGCCAATGGTCGGACCGGCTGCGGGATGTCGAGGAACTGATCGATGTTCCTGATCTGCGCAACGAAGTCGCGCGCGTCCGTGATCGCGCCCGCACGATGCGCCAGGATTTCAAGCGCCACAGCAAAGCGCCCCAGTGGCCGATCGTGAAAGCGGAGATCGCTGGCCCGCTCAACGATGTGCGCACGCGCTTGACCGAGGAACTCGCGCGCCGCGAGAAAAGCGATTCCCTCGTCCCCATCGATCGTGATCCGGTCCCGACCAAGTACTCCGATTTGGTCCGCCGCTACTACGAGAAGCTCGGCAACGAAGAAGCCGGCAAGTAGCCCCGCCTCCTTCATTTCTGCTTTCGAATTCGAACATTCGAACCTCGGTGGGTTAATCCGATCTGATGCCCGCAACGAGGAGACTGCAACTCGGTTTTCCTCCGTTGCCTCTGTTATCTTAAGCGTCCTCCTGTTAAGTCCGGCGGTGCTGGAAGGTGTCGGACGAGGATCCAAGCCGGGTTATTTGTTTGCCCCGAGTCCCCAGAAGTCAAGCGCCTGCTGCGCGGACGCCTTGAACTTGCGACAAAGCTGTGACCGAGCGTGAATCTTGGGTACGCTGGCCGAGTGAGCGGACGTTCGATCATCGTGGCGGGGGGCGGCGCAGCCGGATTCTTTGCCGCCATTGCAGCTGCCGAGGCCGGCGCCGACGTCACCTTGCTGGAGAAGGGCCGGGAGTTTCTCGGCAAGGTGCGCATCTCCGGCGGCGGCCGCTGCAACGTCACGCATGCCTGTTTCGATCCGCGGGAGTTGGCGGCGCGCTACCCGCGCGGCGACCAGGCGCTGATCGAGCCGCTGCGACGATTCCAAGCCGCCGACACGGTGGCCTGGTTCGCGGCACGTGGAGTGAAGCTTAAGGTTGAGCCGGACGGAAGGATGTTTCCCACCACCGATTCGTCACGCACGATCATCGATTGCTTGCTCCGAGCGGCGCAAAAGGCCGGCGTAACCCTGCGGACAAGCTCCAGCGCCGAAGGCGTGACGAGACGGGCGGACGCCGGGTTCGAGATCGCGCTGGCCGGCGCAGAAACCTTGCGGTGCGATCGGTTCTTGCTGGCCACCGGCGGATGCCGCTCGCCCGTGATGGGCGCCCTGGCCGTGTCGCTCGGACACACCCTCGAGCCGCCGGTCCCTTCCCTCTTCACGTTTCACATCGACTTGGCGTGGCTGCGCAGGTTGGCTGGAGTGTCGCTCCAAGCCGTCGAGGCATGGGTGCCCAAAGCTGGGTTGCGCGAAGCCGGGCCGCTCCTCGTGACCCACTCGGGTCTGAGCGGGCCGGTCATTCTGCGGTTGTCCGCCTGGGGCGCGCGCCCGTTGCATGCGTTGGACTATAGGTTTCCTCTGCTCGTCAACTGGCTGCCGCACCTGACTGCTGAGGCCATCGCGGACAAATTGCAGGCGCGGCGCGCTCAGGAAAGTGCCAAGCTCGTGCTCAACGCGTCCATCGCGCCGTTGCCGGCCCGGCTTTGGGGCGAGCTGGTCCTGGCAGCCGGGATCGGGCGCGAGACACGCTGGTCGTCGTTGACCCGCCAACAGCAGCATCGACTTGTCCAACAACTTATCCGCACGGAGTTCGCTGTTTCCGGCAAGAGTTTGAACAAGGACGAGTTTGTGACGTGCGGAGGCGTGCGACTTGATGAAGTGAACTTCAAGACCATGGAGAGCCGGATCTGTCCCGGGCTTTACTTTGCAGGCGAGCTGCTGGACCTGGACGGCCTCACAGGCGGGTTCAACTTTCAGGCCGCCTGGACCACGGGCTGGATCGCTGGCCGGGCCATGGCGGGTTAGTAACCACAATTTACGCAAAGGAGACATGGGGTCGGATCTATATGTTTGACATTTAGGCCTTGGCTGGGCTCACGGTCGTGCCATGACGCCGCCCATGCTTCCGAGAACGCGCCAATTCAAGACTTGCCTTTCGATGATGGCTATATACAGTCAGGCCGTTCCTGTTGTTCCCTCCAATCCATGAGCAAAGGTGCTGGCTCCGCATTTTCGTCCGGCTTTAGAATGCCGAGCCACTGTCGCCGGTTCATAGTCCTGTTCACCGCAGCTATTTCGTTTGCAATCCATTCCGCTTGGGCTGCGTCCTCTCCAGGCCAGAGTGTTTCCTGGGGCAGCATCGGAATTTCTTATGTCGCGCCCGGGACCAAGTTCAAAGCGATTGGCGCCGGACTGAATCACAGCCTGGCAGTGACGGCTGGCGGCACCGTGGCTGGTTGGGGAAATAACTATGATGGCGAGGTGAGGATCCCATCCGGATTGAGCAACGTGATCGCCGTGGCCGGCGGAGTTTTTCACAGTCTGGCGCTGAAAAGCGACGGAACAGTGGCGGCGTGGGGCGCCAACGATCGAGGCCAAGGAGTCGTCCCGGCCGGACTGAACAACGTGATGGCCATCGCAACCGGCGGCGACCACAATCTGGCGCTGCAGAGCAACGGCATGGTCATCGCCTGGGGAGACAACAGCACCGGCGCAGCGACCGTGCCTTCGGGTCTGAGCGACGTCGTGGCCATCGCTGCCGGTGGAAGTTGCTTTTGCTTTCCGTCCCATGCGTTCAGTTTGGCGCTGAAACGGGACGGCACAGTCGTCGCATGGGGCAACAACACTTCAGGCCAGCTCAACATCCCGGCAGGGTTGAGCAACGTCGTGGCGATCTCAGCCGGCCCCGGCTGGACCGATTCCTGTCTCGCTCTGAAAGGAGACGGGACGGTGACCGCCTGGGGAGGAGAGGTGGCCGGCCAATCCACCGTGCTTGCCAGTTTGAGCGATGTCGTGGCGATCTCTGCCGGCGGCGATCACCATATCGCCTTGAAGAGCGACGGCACCGTGGTCGCGTGGGGTGACAACTCGGTCGGTCAGACCAATGTGCCGGCAGGACTAAGCCGCGCCGTCGCGATTTCCGCGGGCTATTCTCACTGCCTGGCGCTGAAAAGTGACGGCTCGATCATGGCCTGGGGCTACAACGAAGATGGCGAACTGATGGTTCCCACGTTGTTCGACAACATCACTGGCATTGCTGCCGGGCAGGATTTCAGCCTCGCTGTCCGAAGCGATGGAACAGTGATGGGCTGGGGCTTGAACAACTTCGGGCAGACCGCCGTGCCGGCAGGACTTACCAACGTGGTGGCCGTGGCCGCAGGTAATTTCCAGTGCCTCGCGCTTAAGGACGACGGCACCGTTGCCAACTGGTTGAATCCGGATGTGCCATCCGGTTTGACCAATATTATGGCTGTCGCGGTCGGGCGCTATCACAGCCTGGCACTCAGCAGCAACGGCACCGTCATCGCTTGGGGCGGAGACTTCGAAGATTACGGGCAAGCGAGAGTTCCTGCCGGGCTAAGTAATGTCATCGCGATTGCCGCGGGTTACGGGCATAGTGTCGCATTGAAAACGGACGGCGCCGTGGTCGCGTGGGGTGACAACTCGCTTGGCCAAACGACTATCCCCGCCGATTTGAGCAATGTGGTGGCAATTGCCGCGGCCAGCGGAGATCACACGTTGGGACTCAAGCGAGATGGCACCGTGGTCGCGTGGGGCGAGAACCGTGACGGCCAGGCCACGGTGCCGAACGGGTTGAGCAACGTGGTGGGTATTGCGGCAGGACCTTCTCACAGCCTGGCCGTCCGAAGCGACGGCAAGGTGATTGGCTGGGGATATGACGGCGCGGGCGAAGCGAGCGTGCCGTCAGAATTGGTGAACGCCACGACGGTTGCGGCGGGAGGCGAGCAGAGCCTGGCGATTGCCGTGAGCCTGCAGATTTCCATCCAGCTGACTGGTCAAACTCCAGTACTGCGGTTTCAGACATTTTCAGGCCGCCGGTATTTCGTAGAATACTCACCTGATCTCCAGGCGGGAAGTTGGAGGAATGTGACCGGTGGAAACATCATCGGCAATGGCCGCGAGGCGCTGGTGATGGATAACAACGCCCTGCCTAGCCCCGGCACGCGTTTCTATCGGGTGAGACAACTCTGAAGTAGCCACCAGCGAGCCGTCCTCACTTGACCCGCG
>DATLUX010000527.1:0-34343 GCA_035577805.1 Verrucomicrobiia bacterium | reverse complement strand
GGGACCGCGTTGGTGTCGGGGCCCCAGAGGAATGTGTAATTGCCGGCCAAGGGGGCCGGGTTCGTTTTGGCGAGGAAAACGGCGCGGTCCAGGATCAGTTCGCTCCTCCACAATTGGCTGGTGACACTCCCGGTAATTTGGTCGCTGCTGCCGGTCAGGTCGACTTGCATGAGCAACTGGTTGGTTTCTGCGGCCGAGAACGCTACGGCGTTGGTTTCGCCGCCATCGGCGCTGAAGGAGCCGCTGATTCGAATAGTGCGTCCATTGCGCAGAAGTTTGCCGGAATACGCCCCGAGATCACCAAGGGTAAGCGTAATGAAGCCGGAACTCTGTTGGTCGACCTGGTTGGTGTCGTAAAAGAGCCCGTTATAGACGCCTTTTACGTAGGGAAACAGGTTGGTGGCGAAGATGGCGGTGAAGGCCGCGTTGGATTCCATGTTGAACTTCAACACGGCCTCGGCCGAGGTCAGTGACCCGGTCCAAACGCCGAAAAGGTTGCCCGGATCGGGCCGGGCCGTGAGCGTGTAAGGTCGAGTCAATTCCAGGAGTTGACCATTGGTCGCGCCGGTGATCTTGCCGGCGCCAACCGTCAGCAAGGTCAGCGGCACGCGCACGCTGTGGAACCAGGAGCGAGACAGACGCGTGCTATTTCCCGCAATGTCCGCGGCCTCGATGTCAATCGTGTTTGTTCCGGGCGGGACGTTGGTCAGGGTCAATGACCACGAATTGGTGCCATTGGCCAGGATGGCGCTGTTGGTGTTGAGATAAACACGCACGCTGGCTACGCCGACGTTGTCGATGGCTGTCCCACGCACCAGCACGTTGTCGTTCGTCAATGACGCGTTTTCCGCGGGCGCGGTGATAGTGATTTTGGGGCCGACCACGTCCGGTCCGCGCAGTTGGATCATTTGCACGGTGAACAGGGTTGCATAGGTGGGACAGAACTGGCCGTCGTAAGCCACTGGCAGATCGGAGAAGGGGATGATCGCATTATCTCCCGAGCGATGCACCGGCGCGCAAAGGAACGTATGAAACGAGCTGGTCGTATTGAGAATGCCGTGGTTTAAACCGAACCCGTTAAACGATGTCAGCACGTTTTGGCCGGACTTCACCTGCCCAAAGACCGTGGCTCCGCCGTCCTGCGTGTCGAGATTCGTGGAATTGTTGGCCAGGTTGAAAAACCACACTGAATTTGCCGAATCCGGGTTGCCAGGGACCTTGGCCATGGCCAGCGTGCCGAATACGTTGCTGCGAAGCGTGCTGCTGGCAAACTCGTTGGTGATATCCCCGAAGGTCGGAATGCGGGTTACCAGCGAGAACGGTGAGGTGCTGAAAGGATTCGCCACCGTGTATTCACCGCCCTGCACCGCAAAACCCGGGAGCAATCGGCTAAGGATCGTGTTGTCGTAACGACGAGTCTGCACGTAGGCCAGAAAGTTGGAGACCGTGTTGGGTTTGTCCTGGTCAAACAATTCCACATCAATATCGCCGTAACGATTGCCTCCGTAGAGAAGGCGAAATCGCACGACGCTGTTGGTATTGGTCGACTGCGCCTGCGCAGGAACAACCAGCCCGGTCAAAAGGCAAAACAAGGCAAAAAAGGTTTTCTTCATCAGTCGGTCGATTGATTTCCGTTCGTTTGATTCGGTCAAGTGGCGGGACAGAGTAATGGTCCGAAGCTAAAGCACAACGTTGAATTTGGGAGGCGAGGTATTGGCTATTGGCTATTGGCTATATTGGCTATTGGCTATTGGCCGAACCCAGCACCTTCCGGAGAGCCTGCAGGCAACGCGCATTTTCCGCCGGTGTCCCAACCGAGATCCGGATCCATTCTGGTAACCGATACCCGGCCATCGGCCGGACGATTACCCCTAGCTTCTGCAACTCCATGCATACCCCTGGTCCGTCTCCCACCTGCACCAGGATGAAGTTGGCGGCCGACGGCACGAAACGAAGATTCAATTCCCGGAAGCTTGACTCAAACAGTTCCAGTCCCTCCGCGTTGTTCCGGCGCGTGCGTTCGATATGTTCACTATCATCGAGGGCGGCCAGCGCGCCGGCTTGGATCAGCGCGTTGATGTTAAATGGTTGCCGGACTTTTTCGAGCGCGGCGATCAAGTCCGGATGTCCAATCCCGTAGCCCAGACGCAGGCCTGCCAACCCGTAAATTTTCGAGAACGTGCGCATGAGCAACACATTGGGCGCCTGGCCGCGCCGAATGAGCGGCAGCAAATCGCACGGCTCGGAAAGGAACTCGATGTACGCTTCGTCCACCACCAGCAATACCTGCGACGGCACTTGACTCACAAAAGCGCGGAGTTCCTCCGCCCGAATCAGCGTGCCGGTCGGGTTGTTAGGATTGGCCACAAATATCACCCGCGTGCGTGGGGTGACGGCCCCGAGCATCCCTTGAAGGTCGTGACCGAATTCCCGGGCCGGCATCGTCACCAGCTTGCCGCCAAACAAATGGGTAACGATCGGATAGACCGCAAAACAATACTCCGAAACCACAACCTCCGTTTCCGGCGCGATCAGGGCATGTCCGACGAACTCGATGATCTCATTGGATCCATTCCCGAGAATCAGCTGTGATGGGTCCAACGCCAGCTTTTCAGCCAGGCGCCGTTTCAAATAATACGCGTTGCCGTCCGGATAAAGATGCAGCGAGTGCAGCGTCCGTTCCATCGCTGCCAAGGCGGCCGGGGAGGGCCCGAGCGGATTTTCGTTGGAAGCGAGCTTGATCACGTCGGCGGCCGGCAAACCCAGTTCGCGGGCGACCTCTTCGATCGGGCGGCCTGGCTGATAGACGGGCAGTTGGGCGAGATTCGGATTGATCGGCAGCATCTGAATTTTTTTGGGATTGGCTTAGATGGCGTACTTGGCCAGCACGTGGTCCGGGATCAGCTCCGCGCGACCATCCTGCAAGCTGACCAGCGTGTAGTCGAACCAACCTTCGCAGGAGATCTTCAAGCGCTCCCGAACCCGACGCAGGATCTGAAACCGGACCTTCACGTCACTGCCGCCGATCTCGTCCACCCACGTTCGAACCACAAAACGGTCGCCTAGCACGAGGGGCCGCTTGTAATCGAGGTGTGCGGTTTTCACGAACCACCCGTAACCGGCTTGAGTGAACTCATCCATCGACATCTGGTAGCAACGGGCCATCTGGTCATAACGCGCCGCCAGCACGTAATCGTGGTACCGACTGGCATGCACGTGCCGGTTCATGTCGATGTCGTCCGGCCGAACTTGCAGTTCCGTTTCAAAGGGTGTGCGTCCCAGGGTCATGTCGCGCCTGGATGACACCTTGCTCCGTGCCGCCTGTCAACGGCGCGGCGTGCGTGGGGTAGTGTCCTGATTTGAATCGGGAATTGTAGCGGCGGTCTATGACCGCCGCTACAGCCAATTTAGGACAACACGACCGATTTAACCTTCGGACGGCCCTGGTCGATATCCTATTGGATCGACGGTTAACCGTTAAGGAGCCCAAACATGAGTAATAAAGCGAAGATTTGGATCCGGGTGGTGGTCTTCACCGGTGTGCTGGCGTGGCCGGCCGTGGAGACGTATCGCTTCTGGACCACCTTGCAGAAGATGAAGGAAGCGCAGGCTCTCGAACGCAGCGTTCGGGCCAAACTGGAAACAGCCCGGGCCAAGCATGTTCAGGTTGCCACCACTTCTGCTGAGCCCGCCAAGCAATAAAAAAGTAAGGCACGGCTGACCGCCTACGCCATCACTAGACTAGAGCTTTAGTAGCCGCAACATCGCAGTGCAGGAAGGCGCGGATTTGAATTTCGTCCGCTCGAACGACGCGCCTCTTCGCATTAGCGAGTTGCGGCTACGATGCTTTTTTTGGGGAAGATCGGTTCGCCTGACACCTGGGTCAGCGCGTGATAGCGCTGCACCAGACTGCGGGTGATCGGTCCGGGTTTGCCTGTCCCGATGACGCGTCCGTCAATCTTGGTCACGGGAATAAGTTCGGCGCCAGTGCCGGTCAGGAAACATTCGTCGGCGTTAAATAAATCGTAGCGGGTCAGGTTCGGTTCGCTCACGGCCATGCCGGCCTCGCGAGCCAGGTCGATCACGACTCCGCGGGTGATGCCGTAAAGAGCGCCGGCCGAAAGCGGGGGAGTGAACATCTCGCCGTTTTTCAGGATGAAAAGGTTATCGCCCGTGCATTCGGCGACGTAACCCTCGGTGTTGAGCATGATGGCTTCTTCGACGCCGGCGATGTTGGCTTCGATCTTGGCCAGGATATTATTGAGGTAATTGAGCGATTTAATGGCGGGATTCACCGCATTATGCAGGTTCCGCGTGGTGGGGACCGTCACAATGGCCATCCCCCGTTCATACATTTTCTGCGGATACAGCTGGATCTTGTCGGCGATGACGATCACGGACGGCCGTTTGCAACGGTTCGGATTCAAGCCCAGCGTGCCGATGCCGCGGGTCACGACCAGCCGGATATAGCCGTCGCGCAGCTTGTTCATGCGGCAGGTCTCGACGACCGCCCGCATGAATTGGGCGTGAGCCAGCGGAAGTTCCAGCAGAATGGCTTTGGCGGAGTAAAACAGCCGATCGATGTGTTCCGTCAGCTTGAAGACGCGTCCGTGGTAAGCCCGGATTCCTTCAAACACGCCGTCCCCGTAAAGCAACCCATGATCGAACACGCTGACCTTGGCGTTCCGCTCGTCGTAGAACTTGCCATCAATGTAGACTTTCATGCGAGAAATGCCGGGCAGGCTACGGGAGCAGCATGCGGGACGCAACCCTTCAATCACCTTCAATCGCCTTCAATCGGCTGGCTCGGCTGGCCCGCTCCGATTCATGGATTCAGTCCGGGCGCAGACGCCTGCCGCCACGAAACGATCCAATGGGGCGCTTTCACCCGTTCAGGCAGCGTCTGCAGGGCGGCCACCAGCAACAGCGCGGTTAACATCAGGTAATTCGCCCGCAAAACCGGCGTGAAAAAGGCAAGCTTGCCAAACGAATTCCGCGCCAATCGCGCGATCACATACTCCTCCAGCACGGCTGAGATGAGCATGCCTGTCCCCGCCACCAGCGTGACAAACAGGAATTTCAGAGCCCAATAGGTGGCGAAGTTCCGGCCGGCCAACGCTCCCTGCGCCAGCTCGAACATCAGAATCGACACGAAGAAAAATGCCGTGAACAGCAACGCAGCGCCTCCTCCCGAAATCCACAAAGGCGGATGCGGGCCGGCCAGCAAAGTCACTCGCCGCCGCACCATCCAGCCGATCCCATAAACGATCGCTAAGGCAAACAGAATGCCCGAAAGCGAGCCGGCAAACACCGCCACCAGCAACCCCGGGATCGTGCTGAACGCATTGGCCAGCAGCATCCACCAGACCGCTTTTTTCCAGGGCAGCCGCTGTTCCATCGCCGCAAACGCCGCGCACTTCAGCGCCACCGCCAACCCCAGCCACACCAGGGATTGGGTCAAAAGCATCGGACCCGCCAACGTGCCGCCTCCCAACAATTGCACCAACGGCAGGATCGGTTCGCAGCTCTGTCCCGGCATTTCCCCAAATGCCAGCAACAGGACCATCGTGACCACCTTGAGCTGCGGGCTCATCCGCCCGATGTTGAAACAAGACGTCACGGGGGAAAAGCCGAAAGCGGGGGAAGAAAAGCGGAAAGCGGAAAGCGGAAAGCGGAAAGCGGAAAGCGGAAACGGGCGTCTGACTCGTAGCCGACCTCAGGAAGCCTGCCCTGAGCCTGTCGAAGGGCTCACTCTGTCCGAACGCGTCCGGCCGGACAAAGAGCAGCGAGCGCGACAGGGTCGGAGCATGCCTCGTTACTTCGGCCGCTATGGGCAGAAAGATGAAGGGCAGAAAAATGGAGGGCAGAAAAATGCTAACAACCAGCAACCAGGAACCAGCAACCAGCAACCAGCAACCAACAACCAGCAACCAGGAACCAACAACCAGCAACCAGCGACCAGCAACCAGCAACCAGCAACCAGGAACTAGCAACCAGCAACCAGGAACTAGCAACCAGCAACCAGGAACTAGGAACCAGCAACCAGCAACCAGTTCACCAGCAGCACAAGCAGCAGGCCCGTCACCGAGATCAAACTCACCATCACCGTCCATGTCTTTAACGTCTCCGGAACCGTCAAACCGTAGTATTCCTTCACGAGCCAGAAGCCGCCATCATTGAGATGCGAAAGGAAGGTGGACCCGGCGCCCATCGCCAGAACCAGCAGCTCTGGCCGCGTCGTCGGCTGAGCCGCGGCCACCGACGCCATGATCCCTGCTGTCAACGTGATAGCCACGGTCGCCGACCCCACCGCCATGCGGATGAGCGCCGCCACCAACCATCCCAACAAGAGCGGAGAGAGGTTCAACCCTTTTACCATCGAAGCGATCGCGTCGGCGGCTCCGCTATGTTCCAAAACCTTGCTGAATCCGCCTCCCGCGCCCACCACCAGCAAGATCCCCGCCGCCGGCCCGACACAGTCCTCCATGAATTTGAGGATCTCCTGACGCTTAAATCCGGCGCGAAACCCGAACGAGTAAAAAGAGAACAACACCGCCAAAAGCAGGGCCACGAGCGGCGAGCCCAGCAACGCTGCCCAAGACCGGAGCGGATGCGCCCGATCCAGCCCCAGTTCGGCCAGCGTCGCCAGCAACATCAGTAACACCGGCAGGATAATGGTGAAGAGCGTCAACGCAAACCCCGGCCGTTGCGAACGGGTCACCGCCGGAGCCAGACGCTCCGCCAGGTTATGTTCGCTGAGCCGAACCCGGGATGCGATGAACCGGCCAAACAAAGGGCCGGCCAGGATCGCCACAGGCAGCCCGATCCCGATGGAGAAGAGAATGGTTTTCCCCACGTCCGCATGGAGGGTCCCGATCGCGAGCATCGGTCCCGGATGGGGCGGCACCAATCCGTGCGACACGGCGAGGCCCGCCGCCATGGGTATTCCGAGAAACAGCAGAGGACCCCGCGTCTCCCGAATCAAGGTGAGCAACACGGGCATGAGCAAAACCAACCCCACGCCGAAGAACACCGGCATGCCCACGATGAACGCTACCAGCATCATCGTCCAATGCAGACGCCCGGGACCCAATAACCGGATGAATGTTCCTGCCACCACCTCCGCCCCGCCGGATTCGGCGAGCATCTTGCCCAACATCGTGCCCAGACCCACCACCACCGCAATGAATCCCAAGGTGTTGCCGACTCCTTCCTGAAAAGATTTTGCGATCGCCGGCAATGGCATCCCTGAAACCAACCCCATGAACAACGAGGCCAGGATCAACGCGAGGAACGCATGCACCTTGAAGCGCGCCACCAAAACGATCAAACCAAGCACCGCCGCCAGCACCAGGATCAGGAGCGCCTGCGAACTCAGTCCTGCAAGTTGAGGATTAGTTGGGGGCGACATCGCGATCTTGCTGGTCGGACCAGTCGGACGGGATGGACCAGTCGGACACGGCGAACGGAGAATGGCCGGAAAGCTTACACACTCAACACTCGCTCCCGGCCCGCCACTGCCCAGCGCGCGTCCGCCCGCCCCTGGCGGATGATCACCGCCGTCGAATGCAATGCCACCGTCGGGCAGATATGCCACGGAATCCCATAGAGACAATCGCCCACACCGAACTCCCCGGCTTGCGCTGTCTCCAGCACCAGATGCTCCTCGCTATGAGTCACCGCTTGAGCGTCCGGCAATTGGGGAAAAAGCACACGCGGATGCGGGTTCTCTGCCGCCACCGCCTTGTGACCGAGATCCAGGCAAAGCCGGTTCCCGCCCGGCTTGCTGATCACGCGCGTCAAGACGGTGGCCGCCACCAAAAAATCGAGGTCAGGCAGCTTGGTGGAATAGCCGGCATCCCACAGCACGCAGGTTCCCGGGCTGCATTCGACTTCAGGCCGCCGGGCGTGCATCGGGAACGTTGGCGTGCCGCCGGCCACGGTGCGCGGCACCAAGTGTCCAGCATCGATCAATTCGCGGCGAAACCGTGCGACTGGCGCATAATCGTCGTCACACCGTTTCGTGCGCGTGGCCACTTCGGAATCGTGGATATGCCCGTCGTAAACATGCAAGCCACCGTTGGCCAGGCCGGGCAGCGTCGAGAGAAGTTGATATAACGCGCCGGCCGCCGCTCCTGGTTCGATGCCGCAACGATGTTGGCCGCAGTCCACATCGAGCAAGATTTCCACTCGTTCCCGGTGTCCGCCGGCGGCGGCTGCCTTCGACAACGTGCGCACCGCCCCTTCGTCATCGGCAATAGTGCTGAAGCGGGTGCCGGGAAATTTCCGTTGCAATTGAAGAAACCGTTCCACGTTCGGTCCCACCATTTGGTACGCCAGCAACACGTCCGTCGCCCCGCTGGCCGCAGTCATTTCGGCCTCAGCCACCGTGGCGCATTTGAACTTGGAGATGCCCCGGGCTACTTGGAGCCGGATCAGCTCCGGCATCTTGTGGGTCTTCATGTGCGGACGCAACCGTTCGGGTTCGCCGACGGCGTCGAGCATGCGCCGCAAGTTTTTCTCCACTCGTTCGGGATAGACCAGGAGCGAGGGCGAAGGCACCTCGGCACTGTTCGACACCGCGAACCAGGCCGGCTCCGGCGGTTTCGTGTCCATGGCCTAGGCCAGTTCGAAGATGGCTTCAATTTCCACCGCAATATTTCCAGGCAAGGAACCCATCCCCACGGCACTGCGGGCGCCAATCCCGCTTTCCTTGCCCCAGATTTCAGCGAACAACTCGCTGCAGCCGTTAATCACGGCGGGATGATCGAGGAAGGCCGGTGTGCTGTTCACCATGCCCAGCACTTTGATCAGCCGCTTCACGCGATCGAGGCTGCCCAGCTCCGACCGCAGCGTGGCCAGAATGGCCAGGCCAACCTGTCGCGCGGCTTGCTTGCCCGCGGCCATGTCCAGTTCGGCCCCAACCCGTCCGCAGATCAACGTTTTGTCGGCTTTGATCGGTCCGTGGCCCGACACATAAGCCAGGTTGCCCACGACGACTAATGGTTTGTAGACCGCCACAGGTTTCGGAGCGGGCGGCAGTTCGAGTTTCAATTCAGCGACGCGTGCTTCAGCACTCATAAGATGCAGGATGAACGAGTTTGTTCTCGGAAACGCCCGCAGCATGACGTTCGAACCGACAGAGTTCAAGCTGCCAAATCTGAGGTGAAGGCGGATCTCAGCACTTCCTGGATCTTTTCTGGCTCGTTCGGGATGATCGAAAGCAAGGGAGAATGTTCTTGCAGCAACCAACAGGGTTCAGCCATGAACCGTCGATCGACCGTTTCATGCGGTGCCACGCAGCCCGGCGCACCTGTGTCCGCGCTCGAAAAAACGCCTTCATCAAATGCTCAGGATCCTGCATAGCTCCCATCGGATGTGTTCATAGGCTTGAGCCGGACAAATGTCGCGCCGCTGCCGCCGTACGCTTCGCCGGCCAGCGCGAAAGACTCGACCTCCGGAAGGTTGCGCAGCGCCGCGTGCACGGTCTGGCGCAGTTGCCCGATGCCTTTGCCGTGCACCACGCGGACTTCCAGGATCCCTTTCTCCCGACAGACCCGCAGGTATTCCAACAGAACTTCCTTTACGTCCTGAGGGCGGAAGGCGTGCAAATCCAGCACGTTCTCGATGGGCAATGGGAATGGCTCATCCATACGCGATCACCCTCTCCCCTCAACGGCCTCAACGGGGAGAGGGAAAGGGTGAGGGTTGAGAACGGGAGGCAACGCTCGTTCCGGAGAAACTTGTGGATGAGATTTCGCGAGCATTCTGCTGCCGTTTATTGATCGAAAGTTCAATTCAACTTTTGGACCATTTCTTTCTCTCGCATCGCGAAGAAGATCCCGATCCCGCTTCAGCCCACAACGCTCGTTCTCACCCCTCACCCCGCCCTCTCCCCGTTGAGGGGAGAGGGTGAAGCGTTGACTGCGCTGAACCCTGAACCGGGAACCCTGACCCTGAACCGGGAACCCTGAACCCTGAACCGGGAACCCTCAGCCGCACATACGGGTGAACTCCGCTTCGTCAATAATCTTGACTCCGAGCTTGCGGGCTTTGTCGAGTTTCGATCCCGCTTCTTCACCGGCCAGGACATAATCTGATTTCTTGCTGACACTGCCGCTTACTTTGCCTCCGCGCGCTTCGATGCGCGCAGTGGCTTCTTCACGGGTAAGCGACGGCAGGGTGCCGGTCAGCACGAACGTTTTGCCCGAGAAGGGGCCCACGGCCGCGGACGCCGCATACAATGAGGAAGCGAAGTTCAACCCGGCCTGACGCAGGTGCTCGATCGATTTCCGGTTCCGTTCGTCGCCGTGCCATTGGGTGATGCTCTCGGCGATCACGGTCCCCACATCTTCCACTTCGGCGAGTTGATCCACACTGGCAGCGAACAGGTCATCGATGTTGGCGAAGCTGCGCATGGCCGCTTTGGCCACGCCGGCGCCGACATGCAAAATGCCGAGCCCAAACAGCAAACGCCAGGCGTCGCGCGTCTTGCTGGCCTGCACGCCGTCCAGAAAGTTCTGGGCGGACTTGGTGCCCATGCGTTCCAGGCCGGACACTTCCGCCAGGGTCAGCCGGTAAAGATCCGCCACGTCCCGCACCAGGCCGCTCGTGACCAATTGGGCGGCCAACACTTCGCCGCCTCCTTCGATGTCCATGGCGCCGCGTCCGCACCAATGTTCGATCCGGCCGCGCACCTGGGCGGGGCAATCGGCGTTGGCACAACGCCATTCCGCCGCTTCGCCCTCGGCTGCTTTGCCTTTGGTGACCTGGGAACCGCACTCGGGACATGTTTTTGGAAAATGGAACGTTTGCTCCTGGCCGGTGCGGCGGGCGGTTACGACGCGGACAACCTCCGGGATAATCTCGCCCGCTTTCTGGATCAGAACGACGTCGCCCACGCGCGCGTCCAGCCGCCGAATTTGATCTTCGTTATGGAGGGTGGCCCGTTTCACGGTGGTGCCGGCTAGCAGGACCGGCTCGAGTTCGGCCACCGGCGTGAGCTTGCCGGTGCGCCCGACCTGGATGGTGATGGACTTGAGCTTGGTTTCCGCTTGTTCGGGCGCGTATTTGTAGGCCATGCCCCAGCGCGGCGCTTTGGAGGTGACGCCCGCTTTGGCTCGCTGCGCGATCGAGTTTAACTTGATCACCGCGCCGTCTGTTTCATAGCTGAACTGATCGCGAATGGCGTCCAGTTCCTCGATGGCCTGAAGCAGTTCCTCGGCGGTGCGGCAGAACCAATGTTTGTCGGGCCCTTTGAAGCCGAGCGTTTTGAGCCGGTCCAGCAACTCCAACTGCGTGGCCGGCGGTTGTCCACCGTCCCAGCGGCCGGTTCCATAGAGGACGATATCGAGGCGGCGTTTGGCGACGAGGGTGGAGTCGAGCTGTTTGAGGGAACCGGCGGCGGCGTTGCGCGGGTTGGCGAAGGGTTCCTCGCCGGCCGCCACGCGTTCGGCATTCACGCGCGCGAAAATCGCCTTATTGAAATACACCTCCCCACGCACTTCCATCACCTTCGGCACGTCCGTGCCTCTCAACCGCAGCGGGATGCTGCGAATGGTTTTCAGGTTGGCAGTGATATCATCGCCCGTCGTGCCATCGCCGCGCGTGGCGCCGACCGTGAACGCGCCATTTTCGTAGCGCAAATTGATGGCCACCCCATCGATCTTGGGTTCCACCACCCAGTCCAGGGTTTGGTCCGGCAACAACCGCTGCACGCGCGCCACGAACTCCCGCACTTCCTCAGGCGAATACGTGTTGTCGAGGCTCATCATCGGCACCAGATGTTGGCTCGGCTTAAATTCGCTGAGGGGACGCCCCCCCACGCGTTGGGTTGGCGAATCTGCCCCCGCCAGGTCGGGGAACTGCTGCTCTAATTCCAACAGCTCGTGATAAAGAAGATCATATCCCCGGTCGGTGATGACCGGGCGCGCCTCGACGTAATAAAGATGATCATGCTGCCGGATCTCCCCGGCCAACTCCGCGTGGCGTGCCTGGGCTTGCGCGTGCGTCATGACCGCCATTTTTCCTCAGGTCGCCCAATCAGGCAAGGACGTCCGCGGATGGCCCTACAGATGGGAGGTGGGCCCGCAGCTTGGCGCAGATAGGGATGAGCGAGACTGATGTTGGCCACGAGGTTTAAAAGCAGCGGCTCCTAAGCCCAATTCCAATTGCACTCTCCCCGGATGGGCGGGGGTGGAGGTGGGCGTAGGCGAGCGAGGCTGATGTTGGCCACGAGGCTTGAAAGCAGCGACTCCTAAGCCCCGACTCATGTTCACACTTTGCAAAGTGTGACAGGTGGTGGCTCCATCCGCGCCCATCCGCGGGTTATTCGCGCACGAATTCGTCATGGAGCCGCGCGTAGTGGCCGCCGGCGGCCAGCAATTGCTGGTGGGTTCCTTGCTCGATGATTTCGCCCTGGCTGAGCACCAGGATGCGGTGGGCGTGCCGGACGGTCGACAATCGGTGGGCCACGACGAAACAGGTCCGGCGAGCGAACAATCGCTCCAGCGCGTGTTGGATGGTTTGTTCGGTTTGGGCGTCCACCGCGCTGGTGGCCTCATCCAGGATCAAGACGCGAGGTCGGGCCACCATGGCGCGCGTGAAGGTGAGCAACTGCCTCTCGCCGGCGCTGAAGTTCCCGCCGCGCTCACCCACTTTGGTTTGATAACCCTCGGCAAATCTCAGGATCAACTCATGTGTCCCCAAGGTCCGGGCCGCTTCCATCACTTCCTCGTCCGTGGCTCCCGGTCGGCCGAACTTGAGATTTTCCAGGACGGTGCCGGTGAACAAAAAGTTTTCCTGGGTGACGATCCCGATTTGTTGATGCAACGACTCGACCGTCGCCACTTGCAGATCGATGCCGTCCATGAGCACGCGACCGCGTTGCGGCTCATAAAAACGGGCGATCAAACTGATGATGCTGGTTTTACCTGATCCGGTGTGACCGACCAGAGCCACGGTTTCGCCGGGTTTCGCTTCAAACGTGATGTGTTTAAGGACCCAGGTTTCGCGAGGGGTCGTGTCGTAGCGGAACCACACGTCTTCAAAGACGACATGGCCCCGGATGCCGGGCAACGGCTCGGCGCCGGGCTGGTCGCGCACTTGGGGGGGCGTATCCAACAGTTGGAAGACGCGTTCGGCGCTGGCGGCGGTCGAGAGCACGGCGTTGTAGAGATCGCCCATGGTCTGGATGGGCCCGAAGAACATGCCCAGATAAAGAACGAACGCGGCCAGTTCTCCGACGGTGATCTCTCCCTTCATGACCAGCGTTCCGCCATAACCGAGGATGATGACACTGCCGACCCCCGCCATCAGACCGAGAAACGGCATGTAGGTGTGAAAAACGCGAGCCGCTGCCAGCGCCAATTGATTGTGAGTCTCGTGCAACTGCTGGAACCGTTCCAGGTTCTCCGATTCCCGCGAGAACGCCTGCACCACCCGCACGCCGGCGATGTTCTCGGCCATCGCGGCGGTTAATCGCGACGTCTGCGCGCGCACCTTCCGATGGGCGCGCAGGCCGTAGGCATGAAAGATCCGTGTGGCGACAAACAAGGGCGGCAACACCACGCTCACCGCCAGGCAAAGCCGCCAGTCATATTGCAACATCAGCATGACCACCCCGACCAACGTCAGCAGGCTCGACAACATTTGATTCGCGCCCCACGTCATGATCCGATCCAGCGAATCGATGTCGGTATCCGCGCGCGCGATGATGCGACCTTGATGGGTTTTGTCGAAGTAGTTCAGGGAAAGCCGCTGGATATGCTCGAAGACCGCCATGCGCAGGTCGTTCATGGCCCCTTGTCCCACGCGGATCGCGCTCTTGACCTGGGCAACCGAAAGCGTCCAGCCAAGCAACAAGTTGACGAGGTACAGTCCGCTGACGATCAGAATGCCGCGATACGCCTCCGTCGCGTTTGTCCAGTGCGTGAGATAACGATCCACGCCGATCTGGATGAACTTCGGTCCTAAGAGCTGCGAGGCCGTGGCCAACAGGGTGAACACCAGATTCAGGATGAACACCACCCGATACGGCTTCAGATAAGAAGTAAGCCGCCAGAAAATGTCGCGGCTCATTCGCCGTTGGGCGAATGCCTCCTCCAGTTCAAGGTCAGGTTTGCCAGCCATCGAGAGTCAGCCTGCGGTGCTCATTGGCGCCGCGCGCAGTTTCTCAGTAGCGGAGGGATCCAAAGCCAGCAACCAGAATCCAAGAACCAAGAACCAAGAACCAAGAACCAGGAACCGGGAACCGGGAACCGGGAACCGGAACCCATCAGTGATTGAACACAAACTCCGGCGAGTTGAGTAACGCCCAGAAAATGTCTTCCGTCGCGGTGCGGCGGGTGGCGTTCTGCTCGTGAAACGCGGCGGCGGCCGCTTCCGACTCTTCGGCGGTGGGGAATCGGCTTAAGGTGGCGAGGTAGATCTCAGTGATGATTTCCGGAACCGACCGGGCGCTATCCGCCAGTTGCCGGGCGTGTCCGCTGGCGTCGGTGAGTTTGGCCTGCAATCCCTGGGCATTCATGAGATGCAAAGATTGCACCACGCTCATGTGGGTATCACGTTCGCACGGACAATCACTGCTGGAATTGGGCCGCCCGAAAGCGTCCAGGAAATGCGATTGGATCTTGTAGCTCCAGGTTTGCGTGGCCCGCGTTCCAATCGGAGTGGCGGCGAACTTGTCCGGAACACCGGTGGCGTCGCTGAGCGCGTCGCACAGCACCTCCGCCGGCAAACGCCTTCGATAAGCGCGCGAGAAATTGCGCGTGTCGCCCAGGTTGGATGCGTTCGGCGTGCTGCTCAACTGGTACAGGCGCGATTCCATGATGGTGCGCAGCAGGCTTTTGAGGTCATAACGGTTCTGCCGGAATTGCGCGGCCAAGGCATCCAGCAAAGGTGGGTTGACGCACGGGTTCGAGACGCGGAAATCGTCCACGGGCTCCACCAGGCCGCGTCCAAAGAAAACCGCCCAGACCCGGTTGGCGGCCGCCTTGGCGAAGAATGGATTATCGGGGGCGACCAACCAATCCGCCAAGGCTTGCCGTGGGTCGACCCGATCGCTTTCCGGCACCATCGGCCCGTCCGGCGCGCGCGGTTTCATGATTGCGCCGGTTACCGGATGGCTGACCGTGCCGCCCGGGGCAAAATAGAACGTCTCGGTGCCGGCGGAGATGGGCGGAGACAAGCCGGCCCCTTTTTGTTTGACGGGCCCGAAGAAGGCGGCGAACTGATAGAAATCTTCCTGCCCCCATCTTTCATTGGGATGATGATGGCACTTGGCGCACTCCAAACGGGTGCCCAAAAAGAGCTGACTGAACATGGTGGTAAGCTCAGCCGGTTCGCGCCGGTCGCGGTAAATCACGGCCGGTCCGTCACGGTGGTTGCTGCCTTCTGCCAGCAGAATGTCGCGCACAAACTCGTCGTACGGCTCGTTCCTTCGGAAACATTCCCGCAACCATTGGTCGAGCGTAAAAACGCTTTTCACTCCCACCCGGTCCGGATTGGGCCGCAGCAAGTCCGCCCATTTGTTGGCCCAGTAATCCGCGTAGGCCGGCTCATCCACGAGCTGTTTGATGACCCGCCGACGCTTGTCCGGGGCCGGGTCCGCCAGAAAAGCGCGCACCTCTTCCGCAGTGGGGAGCAGTCCCACCGCATCCAGCTTCGCCCGGCGCAGGAATTCGGCGTCCGTGCACAAGTCTGATGGAAACAACCCGAGTTGCTGGAAATGGGCGGCCGCGAAATCGTCGATAAAATTGTGGCGCGGCCAAGCTTCGTACAAGTCCTCCGGAAGCTGCCGATCGGCCGGCACGAGAATCTGGGCGTCGGCGACGAACCCCATGTAACGCGCCACGACGACGCCTTGAGCTGTCAAGGAACCGATTCGGACCACGCCATTTTCATCCACTTTGGCGATCTCCTTGTCGTTCTCGGCGTAACTGGCCAGGCGGGTGACATCGCGGAGCGTGCCGTCCGCATAATGGGCGCGGACCAGCAGCCTTTGGGTGGCGCCCTTGCGGTACCGGCGTTCTTTGGGAAACACCGTGATCCGTTCGAGCGCCGGCTCGTTGGTTCGCGCGTAAAGCATCCCCGCTTGCATCCAGCGCACCAATAACTGATGTGTCTCCGAACCGGGCTCGAATCGCTGGCCGCCTTCATGCGGAATGCGGGTCAGCGGTTTGTTCAGCAACAAACTTTCTTCGGGCGCAGCGGGAAACACGCGGCGGCCCCTGGCTTCCTTCACAATCTCCGCGTAGTCTGTCTTCGGATCATAGGAGAACACGGAAAGCTTGAAACCATTCTGACCTTCCGGCTTGGCGTGACACGCTCCCGCGTTGCAGCCCGCGCGGCTGAGGGCCGGCAGGACATCCCGCACGAAACTTACGGGCGTGGCGGCGCCCGGCTCAATCGATGGCGGCTCCACAGTCACAGCAATCGAAATCTCTTTTCCCCCAAAATGCGCCGTCAGCACGCCCTGCCCGGACTCCAGTGCGCGGATTCGACCTGGGCCGGCCACGATGAAGGGAGCCGGACGCGTCCAGGAAAAGCGGGCGGTCTCCGTGACGTCCTGTTCGAAATCGTCCTGCATCCGCGCCGTGATCCGAAACTCGCGCTCGGGGGCATCCGCGGTCAACCGCAGGACGACAGGTTCGGCGGCTAACGACCGGGCGCGGCCCGAATCGTCCGGCCATCCATCGCGCCGGATCGCCACGCGCCGGTTGGTTGGGCGGTCGGGTGGAGACGGCGTTCCCGGCGTGGCTGCCTTCAGGGAATTCGGGGTAGGAGCAGCCGGTGAAGTCTGAGCCGCGAATCCCGAACTCGACACCCAGGGCTGCAGCGGGCCGGCCGGCGGCTCCAACGTGGCCAGTAACTTCCCGTCGTTGTTCCAGACTTGCACCAACCCGGCCTGGTTGCCTGCGACCAGGATTTTCAGGTCGGCCGTGGCGGCCAACGAGACCGCTGTGTCCCCGGCCTCGCCCAATTTGCGTTCGTCACCCGAGGCGGAACTCTGTTCGCCGCTGTGCGCCTTGAGATTGCTGTAAGTCAGCAGCGGTCCGCCTTCGCGCAACGCCACCACCTTGCTGCCGTCACCGGGCCATTTCACCGCCGTGATGGCCGCGGTGTGCTGGCCCAGGCTGATGATTTTCTCGCGCGTGGCAATATCCCAGACCTTGAGCTGCTTGTCGGCGCCGCCGCTGAGGACTTGGGTGGCGTTGGTATTGAAGGCGACACCCAGGACCAGGGCGGAGTGCCCTTCCAGACGCGCTGTTTCCTTCTGCGTGCCGACGTCCCAGATCTTGATCAATTTGTCGCCGCCGGCCGTCACGAGCTGCTTGCCATCGCGGCTGAAATCCAAATCGAAGATGGAATCCGAGTGTGCCCTCCAGGACCGAACAATGCGCCCGTCCGCCACTCGCACTAGGCGAACATAACCATCTTGAGCGGCCCGGCTGTCCGCCACAGCCAGCTGCACGCCGTCGGGGGCTGCTTGGATAGCTAAGACGCGTCCGATCAATCCCGCTGTGACTTGTTGGCGCGGGAGGTAATTCGTGGCGTCCCAAAACACTATGCTGCGCAGACTTCCGGAGATCAGCCATCGTCCATCTGCGCTCCAGGCCAGCGCTTGCACCGGATCGCGGTGCGCGCGCCAGAAGGTCACGACGGGAAAGTTGGTTTGAGCCAGGTCATGCACTACCAGTTGCGCGCCCCGGCTGAGCGCGAGGCGTTGGCCGTCCGGGCTGATCGCCAACGCCAGGGCGGGGCGATAGGAGTCAGGCAGTTCGCCCCATGCCACCGGATTGACCGTGGGTTCCTCGGACGCGGCTTGAGCATCCCAGGATGCGCCCGCTTTAATCCAGGCGCGCAGCAGCCCGATCTGGTCCTCGGAGAGTTGTTTCTTCGGGGGCATGTGCGGATCGGCCTCCGGTGGGAGCATCTGCAGGAGCCGGCTTGCGTCTGGCTTTTGCAGTTCGATCACGTTCCCATCGTCGCCGCCTTTGAGGAGTGCCTCGCGCGACGTTAGCTGCAACCCGCCTTTCTTTTTCTCTTCGTTATGACACAACCAACACTCCGCTTTGAGCAGGCGGATAGCGTCGGCGGGCGCCGATGCCTTTGGCGTGGATCCGGCGAATCCTTTGGCCGCCGTCAACCCGCCCAGCACGATCCAGAGCAGGCTGATGCGCGCGGAGCGCCCACGCCCCGGGGCACCTGGCCGAAATGTCATGAAAACTTTCAAACTGCTCAACGCTCGACGTTCAATTCAACGTTAATTTAAGCAACACCAGGCTTGGGTCTAAGCCAGCTTCCAACCCTGGCGATATTCGCGTCGGATCAACGCCGCGGCTTCCTTGGCGTTGGTGACGGTCAGGTTCGCGGTGTCCCAGAGCAGCTTTTTCCCCACGCGATACGCGACGTTGCCTAAATGATTCGCTTCCGTCAGCGGCCCACTGTAGTCGAACGAACACGTGGTCGGCGAGCCGGTCTTGCACGCCTGAATCCATTCCTTGTGATGCCCGATGCTGTCCGGGATGAATGGGTCCGGCCGTTTGAAGCCTTTGAACTGCTCCTCCGGCAGCAGCAGGTGCTTCGAGTAATCCGACAGCACCATCCCCTTCGACCCGACGAAGAGGACGCCGCTGTCCCACTTGGGAATCGTCCCTTCGCGCCAAGCCGCCGGTTTTTCCTCGCCTTGATACCACTTGAGCAGCGCGGCCGGTTGATCACCCCGTGCGGCATATTCGTAGGTCGCGGTCATGGAAGCCGGCGCTAACTCCCGATGCGGCGGGGGGCCGCTCGCCTCGATGCTGAGCGGCGCCTTGAGTTTCAGTGCCCAGAACGGCAGGTCATTCCAATGGCTGCCGAGGTCGCTCATCGTGCCGCCCCCAAAATCCCACCAGCGATACCATTTGGGTCCGGGAAAGTAGACTTCATGAAATGGGCGTTCCGGCGCCGGGCCCAACCAAAGGTCCCAGTTCAGTCCCGCCGGGATCGGGGATGAACCCGCCGGACGTTCCGTGACGCTGACGATGTCCTTGTTGCGCTTGGCCGCTTCCGCGTCTTGTCGGCCCCAGGCGCGTCCGACCCAGACATGCGCTTCGCGGACGGGTCCAATCGCTCCGCTCTGAATCAACTCCACCACGCGCCGATAATTGGTTCCGGCGTGAATCTGCGTGCCCATTTGGGTCGCGACTTTCGCCCGACGCGCTTCTTCGGTGAGCAGGCGCGCTTCCCAGACGGAATGGCTGAGGGGTTTTTCGCAGTAAACATGCTTGCGCAATTGCAATGCCGGCAACACCGCGAACGCGTGTGTATGCTCGGCGCAACTCACCACTACAGCCTCTAGATTCTTGACGTCGTCGTAGAGCCGCCGGTAATCCGCAAACTTCCTGGCCTGCGGATGACGTTGGGCGGCCGCGTCCAGATTCCGTTCATTGACATCGCATAACGCCACGATGTTTTCGCTCCCCATCTCACCCAGGTTGCTGGCGCCGCGGCCGCCCACGCCGATCACCGCCACGTTCAAACTTTCGCCGGGCGAACGCGCCCGCACAATCGCTGGAAACCCAAGGACGGCTGTGGTAGTCAGCGCTCCGGTGCTACGAAGGAACTGCCGGCGCGTGGTCTGTCGAATTGGGGTCATGCCCGCGGATTATACCCAGCCGCCACCCGCTACGTAAAGGGCCGCCGATGGGGCGATGGGCGATGGGGCGGGGCTCGCAGAGTCGGTTGCCCGCAGATGGGGAGTGTGCCCGCAGATTTGCGCAGATGGGGATGCGCGAGGCTGACGTTGGCCACGAGGCTTGAAAGCAGCGACTCCTAACCCCGACCCATCTGCGAGAATCTGCGGGCAACCTCTATCTGCGTGCATCTGTGGGCCGAAAATCGCCTCTGCGCCGATCTGCGGGTCCCTCCTTCTTTCTTCACAAGGGGTTGGATCCTGACATAGGCTGCGTGCATGACCACACGGCTGCATTTTCTTCCATGTCTCCTTTGTCTAGTCGTTCTTTCAGCGGTGGGCGATTCGTTGCAGGCTGGCGGGCCACGTGTGTTGCCGGAGGGCCAATTGCCGAAGGACATTCGTCTGCAACCGCTTAAGGATCTGGACGGGTACTTTCCCTTTAACGTGCCCGCGTCCTCGGCGGAATGGGAACAACGCACCCAACGGGTCCGGCGTCAGATGCTGGTTTCATTGGGCTTGTGGCCGATGCCCACGCGCACGCCGCTCCACGCCGTGATCCATGGCCGGATCGAGCGGGAAGATTATTCGGTGGAAAAGGTCTACTTCGAAAGCGTTCCGGGCTTCTTTGTCACAGGCAATCTCTATCGGCCCAAGAGCAAAACCGGAAAAGTGCCCGGCGTGTTGTGTCCGCACGGACACTGGAACAACGGTCGCTTCCTGGATCAAGGCGAAGACACCGTGAAGAAGGAGATCGCTCAGGGCGCCGAAAAGTTCGAGGACGGCGGGCGCAGTCCGTTGCAAGCGCGTTGTCTGCAATTGGCGCGGATGGGCTGTGTGGTCTTCCACTACGATATGATCGGGTACGCCGACAGCATCCAGATCCCGATGGAGATCGCGCATGGGTTCAAGAAACAGCGTCCGGAGATGAACACGACCGAAAATTGGGGTTTGTTCAGTCCCCAGGCGGAAGCGCATCTGCAGAGTGTGATGGCGTTGCAAACCTGGAACTCCATTCGCGCTTTGGATTTTCTGAGGGATCTGCCGGACGTCGATGGCGAACGCATCGGGTGCACCGGCGCCAGCGGCGGCGGCACGCAAACTTTCATCCTGAGCGCCATCGATCCGCGGGTGAAAGTGGCGTTTCCGGCGGTCATGGTCAGCACCGCCATGCAGGGCGGATGCACCTGTGAGAACGCCTGTCTGCTGCGCGTCGAGACCGGCAACGTCGAATTCGCCGGGCTGTTCGCGCCCAAGCCCCTGGCCATGACCAGTGCGGACGATTGGACCAAGGAGATGGCCACGAAGGGATTTCCCGAATTGCAGCATCTCTACAAAATGTTGGGTGCCCCCGATCGCGTGTCCCTCACGCGCGGAGAACGATTTGGGCACAACTACAATTATGTTTCCCGCGCCGCCATGTATTCGTGGTTCAACAAACATCTCCAGCTCGGCCAGCAGGAACCCATCGTGGAAGCTGCCTACCAACGCCTGACCAAGGACGAAATGAGCGTGTGGGATGCGCAACATCCGGCTCCGAATGCCGCCGATCCCGATTTCGAGCGCGGCCTCCTGCGCCGTCTGCATGAAGATAAACAGCAGCAACTGGCGGCGGATCGATCGTCGCCCGAAAAGTTCCGCCAGAGTCATGGGAGCGGGATCGCCGCCATCATCGGACGCACGCTGGCCGACGTCGGTGCGGTCGAATGGGAGATGTTGCATAAGGATGATCGCGGGTCCTGGATCGAGATGAGCGGCTTGCTGCGCAACACCGCGCATCAAGAGGAGTGCCCGGTCGTGTTTTGTCATCCCAAACAGTGGAACGGCGTGACCGTGTTGTGGCTCACCGGCGAGGGCAAAGCCGGTTTGTTCACGGCGGACGGCACGCTCGCCGCTCCGGTGCGAAAGTTGGTCGACGCCGGCGCCACGGTCCTAGGCGCAGACCTGTTTCAGCAAGGTGAATTCCGCCCGAACGGCGAACCGCTCACCAACACGGGGCGCGTCCGCAATACGCGCGAAGCCGCCGCCTACACCTTTGGTTATAACCACACCGTGTTCGCTCAGCGTGTGCACGATGTCCTGAGCGCCATTCAATTCGTCAAGAACCATGAGCGGCCCAGCAAACGCTTGCAGTTGGCCGGCCTGAGCGGGGCCGGTCCCATCGTGGCGGCGGCCCGCGCTGTCTGCGGCGAGACCATCGACGGCACGGTCATCGAGACCGGCGGATTCCGCTTCGGCCAGGTGCTGGATATTCATGATCCAAACTTCCTGCCGGGCGGCGCCATCTATGGCGATGTGCCTGGATTGTTGGCGCTGGGCGCGCCCGGCCGGCTTTGGGTGGCGGGCGAGGAAACCGCCGGCCTCTCCATCGTCCAGCAACAGTATGCGAAGGCACCGAAAAACCTCACCAGCATCACGGCCGCTCAAGCGGCGCAGACCGCCTCCGAGGTGTTGGGCCGAATGTCGGAATAAACGCGGCCTCCCATGGCGCCGCTTACTTTGGGTTGAAAGAAGTTTTCCTCCGTCCCCGCAAGGTCAACATGCGTGGTCGCGGACCACCGACGCCCTGTCTCTAATATTTCCAGACCCAATCCCCCGTTCGCATGGTGAACCGCGGACGTTTCGCCGTCGTCATTCCTGGTCTCTTGGCTCTCCTTGAGGGAGGGGGCGCATTCGGATACTGGCCTGCGGGATCGGGGCCCTTAGGCCGCTTCGAGATGGGGATCGGAGACGGCCAGGGTCTTCAGCTCAGGCCGCATCAACATTCGAACGACGTTGGTGTAATCAAACCAACCGCCTTCGCCTGCGCCCATTGGCAGTGGCATTCTGGATTGAATTCGGCGCTCTCCCGTGTCGTTAATAAGTATCGTGATTAGAAGCCATCTCATGAAGAGCCACGGCCGTCGCACGCGTCTGTTGACGGTGGGCGCGCTGGGGATGCTGGTTTTGGCGGTGCTGTGGAGTTGGGAGGTGGTCAGCCTGGCGGCTCTCACTCCGGACCTGCAACAAAAACTGCCGCCGCCAGCGGCTGCTCCAGTCGATTTTGCGCGCGACATCAAACCGATCTTCGAGGCCAGCTGCATCAAATGCCATGGACGCGGTAAAAACAAAGGCGGCTTTCGTCTGGATACCCGCGACACCTTTCTGAAGGGGGGCGATTCGGGTGCGGTGGCGGTGGCTGGTCATAGTGCGGAGAGTCATTTGATTGGGTTAGTCTCCGGACTCGACCCGGATGGGGTTATGCCGGTGAAAGGCTCGAAGCTCACCGCCGCCCAGGTCGGCCTGTTGCGCGCTTGGATCGATCAAGGAATGCCGTGGGCGCAGAGCGTGACCTTCGCCAAGCCCGCGCCGCTGAACCTGCGTCCGCGTCAAGCCACGCTGCCACCAGCGGCGCGTGGGTCGAGTCATCCAATCGATCGCTTGTTGGTTCCCTATTTTGCCGAGCACAAAATAAAATCGGGGGAGCTGGTGGAAGATCGGTTGTATGTCCGGCGGGTGTATCTCGATTTGCTGGGCGTGCTGCCGCGAGTGAGGGAGTTGGAGGAATTCGCGCGGGATCGGCGGGCGGACAAACGCGAACGATTGGCCAGCCGGTTGCTGGAGGATCACCGTCGTTATGCTGAGAACTGGCTGACGTTCTGGAATGATCTGCTGCGGAATGATTATCGCGGCACGGGTTATATCGACGGCGGACGCGAACAGATCTCGACCTGGCTGTATGCGGCTCTTTACACCAACATGCCCTACGACCGGTTTGTGGCCGAATTGATTAATCCCACTCCCAAATCGGCCGGGTTCACCAAGGGCATCGTGTGGCGCGGGACGGTCAATGCCAGTCAGATTCCGCCGATGCAAGCTGCCCAGAACATCTCCCAGGTGTTTATGGGGGTGAACCTGAAATGCGCGAGTTGCCATGACAGTTTCATCAATGACTGGGCGCTGACGGATGCCTATAGCCTGGCCAATGTTTACGCGGATAAACCCCTCGAGATCTTTCAATGCGACAAGCCCACCGGCAAACAAGCGGGCATCGCCTTCATTTATCCTGAGCTTGGCGCGATCCCGGCGGGCCTCGCCAAGGCCGAACGCACCAAACGCCTGGCGGAAATTGTCACCCAACGTCCGAACGGTCGTCTGACGCGCACGATCGTCAACCGGCTTTGGGCCCGATTTATGGGACGCGGTTTGGTGGAACCAACCGATGACATGGAGCAGCGGGCCTGGAACCCGGATCTGCTCGATTGGCTGGCGGAAGATCTGGCCGCGCACGGCTACGATCTGAAACACACGATGAAACTGATCCTGACCTCGCGCGCCTATCAAATGTCCGCCATCAGCCTGGATGAACAGCCGCACGCCGATTACGTGTTTCGGGGGCCGTCCATCCGCCGCTTGACGGCCGAACAGTTTCGGGACGCCTTGGGAGCGTTGACCGGGGTGTGGTATTCGGAACCGGCCAAGGGGATTAACCTGGTGGTGCCGGGCACACCCGACACCTGGGCTTATGCGGTCCCGGATTCAACCCGCTGGATCTGGAGCGAACCCACGGCGGCCACCCGCGCGCCCGCCGGCACTGTTTATTTCCAAAAGCGCATCGTGCTGGAGGAGGCGCCGACCGAGGCCTGGGCCGTGGCGTCCTGCGACAACAGTTACACCCTCTACGTTAATGGAACGAAAGTCGGCTCCGGAAAAGATTTCAATGAACCCAATCTGGTCAACATTCGCTCGCAGCTGAAGGCCGGCACCAATTGGATCGCGGTGACCGCCATCAATCATACCCGCGACGATAAACCGCCCGCGCCCAATCAGCGGCTGGGCCAGGAGGATGCCAATCCGGCCGGGTTCATTTTCGTGAGCCGGCTGCGGGTGCGCGGTCAGCTGCTCCAGGTTGGCACGGACCGTTCCTGGACCTTCTCCAAGCAAGCCAAGGAAGGTTGGGAAAAATCAGACACCGAGCTGACGGATGCCTCCAACGCCTTTGAATTAGGGCCCGCCACGATGACGCCCTGGGACGCCGGGGAGCGGTTGGCGGCCAGTTTAGCCATGAGCCGCGCGCACGAGGAAGTCCGGTCCAGTCTGGTGGCGGCCGACCCATTGATGGTGGCGTTGGGCCGTCCCAATCGCGAGCAGGTGATCAGCACGCGGGCCAGCGCGGCCACCACCTTGCAGGCACTCGAGTTGACCAACGGCGACACTCTGGCCAAAGTGCTAAACCAAGGCGCCGCGAAGGTGCTCGCCGAAAAGCCTGCCTCCAACCAGGAATTGATCAACCGCCTCTACGAGAAAGCCCTTGGCCGCAAACCCAGCCCTTCGGAAACCCGGTTGGCCGACGAACTCCTCGGCCCCGCCGCCGGAAAGGAACAAGTTGAAGACCTGCTTTGGGCGATGGCCATGCTCCCGGAGTTTCAATTGATCTATTGAACGGACCGCAAAATCCAGCCATGCTCTTACGATTATGAACTCCGTCACGCGCCGCGATTTTCTTAAAACTGCCAGCGCCGCCACGTTGTCCGCTCTGGCCGCCGGGGCACCGCGCGCGTTGGGGGCCGCCGACGCCCCCGCGGAGAAGATCAAGCCCACCGCGGATACCGTGATCGTGTTGTGGATGGGCGGCGGCATGGCGCACACCGAAACCTTCGATCCGAAGCGTTACACGCCGTTCGAAAAAGGGATTCGCCCAGACCAGGTGCTGAGCACGTTCCCCTCCATCGACACGGCCGTTGATTCCATCAAGTTCTCCGAGGGCCTGGAACGCCTCGCGCGGGTCATGGATCGCGGCACGCTCATTCGCTCGTACACGGCGGGTGATCTTGGGTTCATCCTGCATTCGCGGCATCAGTTCCATTGGCATACCGGTTACATGCCCCCGCAGACGGTGGCCTGCCCGCATCTGGGCGCGGTCATCGCCCGGACCTTGGGTCCGCTCAATCCGGCGGTGCCCGCGTTCATCAACATCGGCCAACGGTTCGATAACGGGGAAGGGGAAGAACTGAAAGCGTTCACCACCGCTGGATTCCTCGGCAGCGAATATGGCCCGTTCAATATCCCCTTTCCCGATCAAGCGGCCGATAGCGTCCGGCCGCCCGGCGGGATGACGCCGGCGCGCTTCGAGAATCGGGACAAGTTTTACCGCCGATTGCTGGCGGAGAGCCCGCTGATGCAGCACGGCAGCGATTATCAACGGGAATCGTTGTTGCGTTCGATCGATAACGCGCATCGGCTGCTCAGTTCGCCCGCGGCCAAGGCCTTCGATCTGTCGCTCGAACCGAAGGAGAACCTGGCCAAATACACGGGAGGGATCACCGATTTGAGCAAAGTCTCGCAGGCCGGCCAGACCCGCGATGGTTCCTATGAAAAAAGCACGATCGGCCGCTTCGGTTTGGGTTGTCTGCTGGCGCGCCGGTTGGCTGAGGTCGGCGCGCGGTTCATCGAGGTAACCACCGAATACATCCCGTTCCTCAACTGGGACACCCACGAGCATGGCCACGAGAAACTCGTGAACATGAAGAAAGCGACCGACGCGCCGATCGCGCAACTGGTGCTCGATCTCGAGGAACGCGGACTGCTTAATCGCACGTTGATCGTGTTGGCCAGCGAGTTTAGCCGCGATGCGCTGGTCGAAGGCAAACCCGACAAACGCGTGAAGGATCAAGTGCCGGTCCCCGATACCATCGATGAAATTAAGAACTACGGCATGCACCGGCATTTCACCGACGCCGGGTGCGTCCTGCTCTTCGGCGGCGGGATGAAAAAAGGGCATCTGCACGGACTGACGGCCGATGAGCGCCCGTGCAAGACAATAAAGGATCGAGTGGTGATCGAAGATCTGCACGCCACCTTGTTCACTGCCATGGGCATCTCGCCGAAGCTCGCCTACGAAGTCGAGAAACGGCCATTCTACGTGACCCGCGACGGCGTGGGCAAAGCCATCCGCGAGTTGTTTGCTTAAGTTTTTTTTCGTCGCTATCACCAAGTCGAGTACCGTCGTGGCTGTTGTGTTATTTTGATCCAATCATTGGGTCGGTCCGCCCTGGTTGGTGGTCTTTCCTTTCCCAGGCGCGTTGGTCACGCCCAGGTCCCGCAGGCGTGTGGCCAGGTTGGTCCAGGACGTGCGTTGTTTCTCTTCAGGAGCTGCTCGTAGGGCGAACCGGATCGTGGGAGCCCGAGCTTCCTGGGCCAACGCTTCCCGGAACAGATCGTTGGTTCCCCACCAGGCCCGGCCTTCTTCAAAACGCTGCAGGCCATCCACCAACTCGACCAGATCCACGGGGTCTACGCCGAAACGGTTCAGAGCAAATCGGATTGTTTTGATCGTTTCTTCGCGCTCCTCGGTCTTTGGTGCCCATCTTGGGCGCGTAAAATGCGAGTTCATCTCGTTCAAGCGTTGGATGAGATGCCGCCGGACCCAGGGCGGATCTGTCTCGCGTACTGACCCGATCAGAAACGGGAGCTGTTCGAAGACCTCCAGCTCGTAAGCACGAGGCGGCAACGGCCGGGCGGGTGCAAAATCCGCCGGATGATGGCTGGCAAGAAAATCCAGCGCGTCGCGCATTCGTCCTGCGCTCACGCGCCGCTCCACCTTTAGGTTTCGGCTTAGTTCCACCTGAGGCCCGATTGCGATCGCCACCCAAATGAACGCCACGATCCCCAACGCGGCCCACGGCGCTCGCTGCAACGCCGGCCGGCGCACCGTCGGGAGAGGCGCACCTTCTTCACGTGGATGAAGAATGGCGCTCAGGACGAGCGTGAGTAATCCGACCCACAACGCCGCGCTGAAGGCGTGGCTCATCGCTTTCCAGAGCAATTCTTCCTCGGGCGAATTGCGGAGGCCTCCCATGGCGGACATGATGGCACGCCCGAAGTTCCCACTGAAGATGTAGACCACAATCACTTCCACCGCCGCCGGAAACAGCACCCAAACCAAGGCCACGAGGAAAGGCGCGCGGCAAAGCACCTGCAGCACGCGAGACAACAACAGCACACGCCATATGGAAACCAAACCCAGCAAGGTCAAGTTGGCCTTGGCCGCCTCCAAACTGGTCAGGAACCGTTCCACCGGGATCGCGTAGAGCCACGCGATCGGCGCGGTCAACCAGAACAATCCCATAAAACTCATCCAGCCATGCCAGAAATCCGGCCGATCCTCATCGGAGTGGATCATCCGCCGGCGGGTTAGCAGTCCATAACTCACGGCGTACAACCACGTGCCGGACACCAGGGAAAAGAGCAGCGGTCCAAGCAGCCACGCCCATGGGCGTTCGAGGATAAATTGTTGGTCGTAGTTCCGCGGAATGGCGGTCAGGAGCACCAGAAATACTCCGATTGGCAGCGTCCCGCCGTCTTCCGCCAGGCGCAGAATCGCGGCCCGTTGGCCGACGAGGTAGGCAAGGCCATCTTTTGGGGACATCCGGAACCTTGAAACTCTTCTGGGAAACTTTTGTCGAGAACTTTTGGAAGACCACAGAGCTTATCAGCTGCCCGGCTGTGCCTTGATGTCGCCCAAGTCAACCATCGGATCATCCGGACCAGACGCTTCGGGCAGGTCGATGATCTGATTGACTTCGCGCGTGCGGCCGCCGCCAAACACTTTCAACAAGTATGGTCCCGGCAAGACCTCCTCAACCCGAAAGCTGCCATCGGCGTTGACCTGGAGCGGCCAGGAAACCTTGCGGCGCACATATTGGCGGCCTTCCGGGCTTTGGAAGAAATCGACCATCCAGAAGTCGGCGGCCTCGCCGTCCAGGCCCCCTGGTTTGGGAGGGGCCGGCAGCACGGGCTGGAAATAGCCACGGACCAAGTGATTGGCAAAATCAAGAGCTTCACCTGACGCGGCCACGATTCGTCCGGTTACCGTTCGGCCCACGGGTTGGATTTGGACCTGCGTCATGCGGCCAGGAACGATGGTGACGGCGGTCCGATGAGTGACGGTTTGGTTATCGCCGTGCGTGAGGACGAGATCAAAGTCGCCCGGTGGCACGCGCCTGAAAGTAAAGCGACCTTCGGCGTCCGGACTGGCTTGGGATTCGGAGAAATCGAGAATTACGCGCCCTTCGTAATGCCCGAACAGCGTATCGTCGAAAGCCACGGTCCTCACGGGTTTCGTTTGTATCTGCGGCCCGATCGATCCTTCGAGGCGGCCCCACGGCTCGAGAGTGATGCGCACGGGTTCTTTCGTGTCGCGCACGCGCAGGCGCGCGTAACCGTCCGCGCTCACTGCCGCTGCCGAATGCGCTTTGGGATCCGGCGCGAACGAGAATTGCCCATCGGCTCCGGCCTGGACGCAGAGGAATTGGCCGTCGTCCCTTTCAAAGTGCGTGTTCACCAGACGCACATTATGTTCGAGAGTCAGCAAGACGACTTGAGCGCCGGCGGCGGGTTGGCCGTCGGGCCGGACCACAATGCCGCGGATGGCTGACTTTGGATCTGCGCGTTGCAAGGCGATCTCGAGCGGTGGGGCGGGTTCGGCGGGCAACGGTTCAGAGATCCATGGCTCATAGCCTTCTGCTTCCAGCCGCGCGCGCCACGGCAGCCGGTTCTCTCGGAACGGCAGTTCGAAGATCCCATTAGCTCCGCGCCGGAGTTCGCTGCGATGCCAGTCATGACGCCCCGTCCCGTAACCGGGCAGCACATTGAATGATGCAATCGGCTCGCCCGTCGCGGCGTCGGTCACGTGGCCGCTGAGCAACAATTGCGGGCGCATGCGAACAATGTGTTGCTCGCCATTCGCAGGCACATTGATCTCCCTGGTGTAACAATAACCGTCCCGCACGGCGCAGAGTTCCAGGTTCCCGTGCGCTGGTGCCGAGCGCCATTCCAAGCGCCCGTCGGGACCGGTCCTTGTTTCCCACTCGAGCAGCCAGCGCCCGGCGCTCCAACCCTCGAGAACGATCCGCGTGCCAGCCACCGGTTGGTCGTTCTGATCCAACGTCAGCAGCCGCAGCACTCCGCCGGGTTCCATGCGGACTTCAATTGGGTCCATGCCTGCGCTCACATCGACCGAGCGACGTTCGGGTGAAAACCCGTCGGCCATGGCGGTGAAGGCAAAGGTGCCTGCGGTGAGATGCGAAAACTGAAACCGTCCTTCCGCATCCGCCCCATAAACCGGCTGCTGCTCGCCTACGGTAACCTTGCCCGTGCGGATAGGATTTCCGGCCACATCCAAAAGTCGTCCACGCAGGGTCAGGCCTTGACGCAGAACGGTAATCTTCTGGTGCGCCACGAGTTGGCGGAACGCATTGTTTGTCGTCGTTTCTACGAGTTCCTCACTGGAGGCGGAGTCAATCGAAGCGATCGTGGCCTTCGGATAATCCGGGTGGCGCGCCTCTAATTGGTATCCTCGATGGCTGGCTGGCATCATAGCGCAAGTCCAGAACCCGTTGCGATCGGATCGCGCGCAAACGCCCGCGTCCACAAAACCGATTCGTTCGCGAGGCGGCAACACCTCCGAATGGTCTCCCGTTCCGTGGAATTCCGCCCAGATCTCCGCGTTGGCGACGGGCTGTCCTTGTTCGTCGCGCACCCAGCCGCCCAAGGCATTGGTGACGCGGCTGGCTTTCAATACATATTCGGCCGGGATGAGGTCCGCCTGTCCCACATACCAGGTGGCGAACCGCGCTGCCCAACCTGCCGACCACACCCCTACGTCCAGTCGGCCGGCATCCGCCGGATACGGTACATCGCACCAGCCTTGAGCATCCGTTATCAGATCAAAACGCTTCTGCCACTCGCCTCCGGCGACTACGTTGACGGCGAGGCCCGCCTGAGTGGCAGGTTCGCCGGTGTCCGCGGCCACCACGCGAAAGCGCAAGGCGCGTTCGGCCGGCACGGCGCGGCCACGTCTTGGGCCGGCGCGTTGAGTTGCGGTCCGAGCGGTCAAAGATGTGTTCGAAGTCGCTGCGATCCCTCCCACGTTCGATCGGATCGGAGATGTGTTGGTGAAATGGCCGTGCAGAAAGAGCGTCACCGTTATCCCGGTGACAACCGCCCCGGCTCCGGCCCACCACGTCGTCGCTTTCCAGCGCGTGGTCTCCCACGCCGACCAAGTATCTTGCACGAATGCCGCGACGGTCGTGGACGCGCTTCGCGCCGTGAAGACTCCTGACGCAACCATCGAGGCGAATTCCGTGGCGACCTTGGGCGCCGCATGCGCCGCCAGTGCCGAGCCTAACGCTACTGCGGAAAGCGTGAGACCCCGCGCGGTCAGGCGAGTGCGGAGTTTCTCCAAGCCTCTTTGGACGCGTTTTTTTGCCGCCTCCTCCGTGATGCCCAAGGCGGCGCCCACTTCGCGATGGTTGCGATCTTCGAAATATCGCAGCAGCACCGCGTCGCGTTCCCTCGCGTCCAATCCGTCCAGCGCCTCATCGATGACGGGGGCGAGACGCCGCCAGATATCATCGGGAACGGACAATTCTTGCATAGCCAGGGCCTCCTGTTCACGTCGTTGCCGTCGAATCTCCGCGCGCAAGGCCCGAGACGCCACGAAACGCGTGGTGCGGAAGAGCCAGCCAACGATGGTGACTGCGAGCGGCAACGTAGGGGCTTTTCGAGCCAGCAGAATAAAAACTGCCTGCGTGATTTCTTCGGCGAGCGCTGAATTGTTCACGTGCCGTTGCGCAGCCCCATGGACGAGTCCGACGTGCCGCTCCACCAGCGTGCGGAAGGCGGCTTCTGACTTGCTGGTCAGGTAATCTTCAAGTAATTGCCGGTCGTCCATGCGAGTGCGTTAGACGTATAAGCTTCCACAAGCTACCTAGAAATCCCCGCCAAGTCAGGAAACGGGACAACTTTTGCGCGTCTGTGGGTGCATTTGGACACTGCCCCCGACGCGAACCTCCTGGTAATGGGCACGATCATCGTTTCGCTTTTTCCCGGGGGTATCCTCGTTCCCGCTCTGCGGGACTCCTCAACCCCCGGCTACTTACTGGCAACCCTTCGGGTTGCGTAGCCATGCCCTGCACAGTTCTGGAACGCACAGACGTGAATCCTGTTTGAATCCAATGCGCTCAGATTCCTCGACAAGAGTTTTGCGACAACAGTTTTCGACAAGAGTTGGGAAGGAGCACTAAACTGGGCGCTAACTTTTGCAACCTGCTCGAGATCGCCGGCCGCCAGGTGTTTTATCAGGTCGACAAGGATTGGCATTATCGCAAGGAAGAACGCCGTTGGGTGCCGATGAACGATCGTTCCAGCTGGTACTTGAGCACCCGCAAACGCGGACGCTGGACCCCGGAAGCGTTCTTTATCCGTTGATTGAGGATTTGGGATATTGGGGAGTAACGAGTTGATTAACCTCCTCTTGATGACTGGATAGGGCTTATCCCCAAAAATCACTCTCGTCGACTGGGCCGCTATATGTGGGCGGAATTACGACAAGAGTTTACAACAAGAGTGATTTCCGACGAGACTGCTGAGCGTGTCTTGGGACGTGTTTAGCGTCGCACCCTTGGACCACGTTATGGAACTGAAACACTTCGTGAGAAGCGACCGTCCTCTGCCTTTCTCACCCCTCACCCCGGCCCTCTCCCCGTTGAGGGGAGAGGGAGTCCGCGGCGCGTCTAGCCCAATAGTTCCCGGGCTTGCGCCATGCCGGGGGCGGGCCGGCCGTATTCGCTGGCGGTCACCCGCGCCAGGGCCACCAACTGACGCCATCGGAAAGCCGGACGCGTGCTGTTAAATTCTTCAGTGACGGTCCGATAATATTTTTCGGCATGGAGGGCGCCATCTTCGCTGATGGCATAACGGAGCAGGAGATCGAAGACGGGCCTGGGCGCGTAGCCGAGTTCGCCGTAACGATGGACGAGGGCAGCGGCGTGGCCCTGGAGATTCTGACGAATGGCTTCATCGGCTTCCTTCAGGAGACCTTCCGCGGTGGCGGTTTTGATCTGATCGAGATGCCACTTGACGGGGATGGGCTGCCAGTTTTGGAAATCGCCGCCACGGTTGGTGCGATCGAGCGCGACCTGATACGCGCCCAGGATAAGGCAGGCATGGGTGTTTCGCGCGTTGCTGACCCGCGCCATGTTGCGCCAGGCATTGGCGGAATCGCTGGCATGGACGCCGATGCTGTCTCCGTGCACGCTGCCCGGCGGTTTGCCGGCTGATTCTTCGCTGGGGCGGCGGCCGTGATCGCGGAGCACGAGTTGATTCGCGGTTAACGCAATCGCTTCACCGATGTGAGCGGGAGCAAAGCCTTCGGCCAAAGCGGCCGCGGCGGCTTCGGCGGCTTGGGCTGGAGTGGATTTGAAGAGCAGTTGGACGAATTGATCGACCCAGGCGTCGTCGGCTTCCCGCGTGCCAAGCGTGTGATCGAGGAGATGGTGTTGTTCCAGTTGCTTGGGCAAAAGGGTGCGCGGTTCTTCCCAGTTGGCCGGATGGGAGGCTTCGTTGCGCACGCAGTAACGCACCGACTGGCGCAGCAAGGTATGGGCGTGTTCTCGGCCGGTGACATCGAGCAGATCCCAGGCGCGATACGGCAACACCACGCGATGCACTTCGGTGTAATCCTGCACGGCATGAAGAAGATGGTTAAACGCGTCTTCGGGAGATAACTGCGCAAGGGTCGCAAAAGTTTGTTCGGCCGCATTGACGTCTTGGCGATGGATGGCGTCTCGAAGCTGTTCGCTGCCCAGCTTGGTTTCCAAAGGTGAACCCGCCTTGACTGGATGCAGCACTTCGTCCTTGCGTCCGCCTTTTTCCTGCAGGCGGTTGGTGTTTCGGTAAAGCACTTTGAAGACCGGCAACGGCTGGAGCGGGCCGCTTAATTCACCAGCCATGCGGAAGGCCGGCGACAACGCCATCAAGGTGTGGAAGCCTACGTAATCTTCTCCGCCAAAAGTGCGCGCATTGGCCAGAGCTCCCGCGGCGACCAGACGGCGCAGTTCGGTGCCGCGTTTAAGTTCGGCCGTGAGTTTGGGCAGGAGCTTGTCGGCGGGGGTTTCCTGCATCAAACACACCAATGACTCCAGGTCGCCGAAATTCAGTGCGGCGGCGGCGTCCGGCCCCTCCGCGGCGAAGGCGGCGGGCGCCAGGCCCAGATCAGCAGCGAGGGACGATCCAACGCTGGCAATTAACATGCCGCGGCCGACATCGGCCAGGAATTCACGGCGAGTGGATGATGAGTTCATAAGGAGCCTCCGGGGGGTTCGATCAGCGGTTGACCAATGACCATGCTCCGGTGATAGGCCCGTTTCAGGCGCTAGTCAATCGGGAATTCGGGGAACGGCGCAGGAAAAGCGGAAAGCGGAAAGCGGAAAGCGGGATCGCGGCCTTTAGGCCGCTTGAAGATAGGGATCGGAGGAAGCGTTGGACAGTCCATGGCCCCCAAGCCGGCGGACGCTGAAGCGGTCCCGCACATGCGGGACCGCGCTCCGAGCTGGCTTTGTGCGGGGGCAGTGCCCTGAATACGCCCGCGCACTGAACTCAGTACCACGCCAGATCGAGGGTCACGTCGGCGCGTTTCCATGCTTCATTGAACTGCCGCCGGACGTCTTCGGCCTGCTGGGTTTTGCCTTGGGCGCGCAGGGCCTGTTCGAGACCGAACAGACCCCAGCCGTTGCGTGGCCAGCGAGTCACGTCTTCGCGAAAGACGGTCTCGGCGCGGGCCGCGTCGCCAGACCGGAGCAGCGCTGCGCCCAGAGCGGGACGGACGGGGATCGGCCAATAGGCGGGT
>DATLUX010000526.1:0-27680 GCA_035577805.1 Verrucomicrobiia bacterium | reverse complement strand
AGGCTCTGATCTCTTTCCCGACGAACGCGCCACGATAGAGTGAGCCTCCTTACGTCGGCTGCTACGAGACAGGAAAGGTTCATGGGTAGCTCCCCAGGAAGCCGGTTTTCACTTAACCCCGTCTGGCTTCTCGCTTAATCTCGCCCGCAACCATGAAACAAACTTTCGTCTTGGTGGCCGGCATCACGTTCACGTTCACGTTCGCCTCCGGACTCTTCAGCCAACAATCCATCCTGCTGTGGCCTCAAGGAGCGCCCGGCGCGCTTGGCCAGGCCTCGGACGACATTCCCACCCTCACCCCGTACCTGGCGGCGCGGGACCAAGCCAGCGGAGCGGCGATGGTGGTTTGTCCGGGCGGCGGCTACGGCGGATTGGCCAGTCACGAGGGCCCTGATTACGCTCTCTTTCTCAATCAACATGGAGTGACCGCATTCGTTTTGAAGTATCGCTTAGGCTCACACGGCTATCGGCACCCGCGCATGCTCGAAGATGCCCAACGCGCCATCCGCCTGGTTCGCGCCCGCGCCGCCGAATGGCAAATCGACCCGAAACGAATCGGCATCATGGGATCATCGGCCGGTGGCCATTTAGCCTCGACTGCCGTCACGCACTTTGATGCGGGTGTCCCCGACGCGTCTGATCCGGTGGAGCGCCAGAGCTGTCGTCCGGACTTGGGCATCCTCTGTTACCCTGTCATCACCATGGGCGCAAACACGCACGAAGGATCGAAAAAGAATTTGCTGGGCCCAAATCCGTCGCCGGAATTAGTCACCTTGCTCTCGAACGAACTTCAAGTCCGTTCCAACACCCCGCCTTGTTTTGTCTGGCACACGGTGGAGGATACCGCCGTCAAGGTGGAGAACTCGTTGGAATTCGCGGCGGCTCTGCAACGCTACGGCGTGCCGTTTGATTTACATATCTACCAGAAGGGCCCGCATGGCATCGGGCTGCAGGACAAGCCACCGTTTCAAAACGTGCATCCCTGGGCGCGCGACTTGGTCTTCTGGCTCAAGCAACAAGGGTTCGTGAAGTGAAGCCGGCCTCGCCCGCAGCGGGCTGCTAGTGCAGTGACAGCTTTGCCCCATCTTTGGCGCAACCTGTTGTGGGAGATCCACCGGCCGTGTTCTCGACCAAAGCCGGCCCCGAGGGGGCATCACGCCGGAACGCTCAACCTCGTCCTCTGCATCACGCTGGGCCTGCTCCTGCTGTCTGTGGCCGCCTGCCAACGGGCGCCCAATACGTCCGCTCCAACCGCGTCAACGCCAGGCCCGCACGTTTCGTCTCCATCCTGGTTCGAAGACGTGACCGATCGCCTGGGCGTCCAATTCATTCACCAGACCGGCGTCACGGGCAATTATCTGGTCCCGGAACAGATGGGCTCGGGAGCCGCTCTGTTCGATTTCGACAACGACGGGCGTTTGGATCTGTATTTGATTCAAAACGCAGGCCGGGAGAGTTCGTCGCGCAATCAACTGTTCCATCAAGAAGCCGCCGGCCGCTTTCGTAACGTGAGCGAGGGGTCGGGCTTGGATGTGGCCGGCCCGGGCATGGGCGCCGCCGCCGGAGACGTCAACAACGACGGCTGGACGGATCTCGTCCTGACCGAATACGGCGCGGTGCGGCTGTTTCTGAATCAGGCTGGCACAGGCCGTTTCCGCGAGGTGACCGGTGCCGCGGGGATCGACAACCCGCGTTGGGCCACCTCCGCTGCGTTCCTCGATTATGATCGGGATGGATGGCTCGACCTCGTGATTGCCAATTACCTCGATTACGATCCCAGCCAGAAATGCAGCGACGCCAAAGGAGCTCCGGAATTCTGTGGGCCGCACGGTTTTCCTGGCCTGAGCGTGAGGTTGTTTCACAACTTGGGCGGCCACATCTCCGCAACGCACAATCCAGATTCTCCAGCGGCCCGGTTCGAAGACGTCACTATCCCCTCCAAGTTGGCGGCCTTCCCCGGCCCGGCTCTGGGTGTGGTCTGTGCCGACTTCGATGGCGACCGCTGGCCGGACATTTTTTTGGCCGACGACGGCAAGCCCAACCGGTTATTCGTGAATCAGCGGGATGGCACGTTCACGGAAGAGGCGTCCCAACGGGGGCTGGCGCTGAACGCGCTGGGCCAAACGGCAGGGAACATGGGCATCGCGATCGGGGACTTGGACGGCGATGGGCTGTTCGATTTATTCGTGACGCACTTGAGTGAAGAACAGCACGCTCTCTGGGCCCAACAACCTCGCGGCCTGTTCATGGACCGCACGGGCACGGCGGGGCTGGCCAACCCAAGCTGGCGGGGCACCGGCTTCGGCGCAGTCCTGGCGGATTTTGATCAGGACGGCGCGCTGGATTTGGCGTTCGTGAATGGGTTGGTCAAACGCCATGCCGGCCCCGGCCTTCCTCCCGTCGCCGCCGGCACCCAATCTTTTTGGGCGCCTTACGCGCAGCGCGCTCAATTATTTGCCAACCGCGGTCAGGGAAGTTTTTATGATGTTTCCGAAGCCAATCCGGCCTTTTGTCGGGAAGCCAGGGTCGGGCGCGGATTGGCCGTGGGCGATTTGGATAACGATGGCGCGCTGGATTTAGTGATGACCAGCGTGGGCGGTCCGGTACGCATCTTTCGCAACGTGGCGCCGTCCGCAGGCCATTGGCTGACGGTGCGGGCGATCGATCCGGCGCATGGCGGGCGGGACGCTTACGGAGCGGAATTGATCATTCAAGGCGCGCCAGGGACGCAACGTCGTTGGTGGGGCCTGGTTCAACCGGGTTCAAGTTATCTCTGCAGCAACGACCCGCGGGTTCACTTTGGCCTCGGACCCAATCCCGGCCCCATCTCCATCCAGGTGCGCTGGCCTGAAGGCGAGTTGGAGTTGTTTACTGACATTCACGTCGACAGCCACGTTCTGCTTCGCAAAGGAAGCGGCCGAAAGGAAACCCAGTAATGAGGCGCTCGCGTCAGAAGAAGGCAGCGCCGGTATCTCCGGGGCAGTCCGGTCCTGCGGCAGCTCCACTCTGGCTGGCCGGGTGCGGTCTGGTGGGATTGCTGATCGCGGTGGTGGTATTGCAATGGGATCCACGCCCGCTGCCGCCGAAGATTTCGGTCGAGGGCTTTGACCCCATTGTGGCGGCCCAGATCACTCAAGCGGTTGCTCGAGTGAGCGCGGACCGCAGCTCGGGAGAAGCCTGGGGAAATCTGGCGGTCACGCTGCAAGTTCACGAGCTGGCTTCCGAGGCCGACACCTGCTTTCGCTGGGCATCCCGGCTGGCGCCGCGTGAACCGCGCTGGTTGTACCTGCACGCTTCGTTGGTGCGCGAAGGAGATCAATCCGCCGCCCTGGAGCTCCTGAGTCAAGCGGTGAAACGGGCCGGCAGCCCGATCGAGATCCTGTCGCTTCGTTTTGCCGAGGCTCTGGCTGAGGCCGGCCGGCTGGAAGAGGCGCGGACAGAGTTTGAGCAGTTGCTGCATCGATTTCCGAACCAGGCATCCGCGCTGGTGGGGTTGGCCGAACTGGACCGGGCTCAAGGAGAGCCGGCGCGCGGCCGTGCACGCCTGTCCGCCGCGCTCAATCAACCGACTACTGCCCGTCGGGCTCATTTATTGCTGGCGACACTCGAGCGGCAACTGGGCAACGCGGAAAACGCGGCCCAAGCCGCGCGCCGCGCCGCGGCGCTGCCGCCGGACACGCCGCTGGCCGACCCTTGGATCGAGGGGACGGTTCCTTTCCGCATTGGGCGCAAAGCCTGGGTCGACCGTGCCCAACAAATGCTGGCCCAAGGACAACACGGGGAAGTCGACGTGATTCTCAACCAGTTATTGCAACATTACCCGGATGCTCCGGAGGCGTGGCTGTTGCGAGGGCGACTTCAGTTCGAGCGCAATGATTGCGCGGGAGCCGAGATGCCATTGCGCCGGCATCTGGCGCTAGCTCCGGGTTCGGTCAATGGTCATGCCCAGTTGGGCATGGTGTTGCTTTGTTTGGAACGTTACGCCGACGCGATCGGGCCGCTCCAGCGATGTGTTGAGCTGAAGCCGGATTTTGCTGAAGCCTATTTCAACCTGGGATTCGCCCTGGCCCGCTCCGGGCGCGGCCAGCAAGCAATCCCAGCTTTCCGGCAAGCCATCCGATTCAGCCCCAACTTTATCGACCCGCACATCACGCTGGCCGATCTGCTGATGCAATCGGGAGATAAAACAGAAGCAGCGTCCTTATTGGAGCGCGCCTTGCAGCTGAACCCGGCGGACGAAAGGGCCAAGGAATTGCGCCGCCGGATGGTTGGTCCTTAGTCGTAGGTCTTGGAGAGCTGCCGGATGCGGGGATAGATGGGCGAATCGGTGGGAGTACGTTTCTTGACGTCGTAGAAGATCTGTTTGGCCTTCAGAGGGTCTGAGCTGGAGATGAGCACCGCGTAGTCCAGTTCGATCCAGGCCAGGCGCGGGTCCTTGACATCAGGATATTTGCGGAGCTGTTCGACAAAGCGCTTGAAGGCTTCCGGCCCGGCTTGCTGGGCCTCGGTGAGTTTGAGGTCCAGTTGCCAAGGCAAGCCGGGCAGCGTGCGGGGATCGATGTTGGGGCCTTTCTCCACTTTTTGTTCGAGCGAATTCTGTTCCTGGATCTGGGTCCAGTGCTCGTAAATTTTATAAACACCCAGCCCCACAATGAGGCAGATGAGGATCCCGATCAAAACTTTCATTCCTGGTCTACACGTTGGATGCGGGCGCCCAACCCGCACAGTTTTTCATCAAGTTTTTCATAACCGCGATCCAGATGATAGATCCGGTTTACCTGCGTTGTCCCGCGGGCCGCCAACCCCGCGAGGACCAGCGCGGCCGAAGCCCGCAAATCACTGGCCATCACCGGCGCCCCGCTTAAGGGCCGCCCTCCTTTGACAATCGCGCTCGGGCCCTCGATCGAAATGTCCGCCCCTAACCGCGCCAGCTCCGACACGTGCATAAAGCGCGATTCGAAGATTCGTTCCGTGATGATGCCCAACCCGGGCGTCAAGGCCATCAACACCATCATCTGCGCCTGCACATCGGTGGGAAATCCGGCGTAAGGCAAGGTCGTGACGTCGATGGGCTTGAGCCGCCCGTTTCGCCGAACCGTCAAGGTCAGCCCCTTCCGATCCACTTTGACGCCTGAATCCTTCAATTTGTCCAGCACCGCATGCATATGATCCGGACGCGCCCCATGAATGGTCACTTCCCCATTGGTGGCGGCAGCCGCGATGGCAAAGGTGGCCGCTTCAATCCGATCGGGGATCACTTCGTGCTCAACGCCGGCTAATTCCTTCACACCGGTCACCGTAATGGTCGGGCTGCCCGCGCCAAGGATCTTCGCGCCCATTTTGCTGAGAAAGTAGGCCAAGTCCACCACTTCCGGTTCGCAGGCGGCGCTTTCGATCGTGGTCACGCCGTCGGCCAACACGGCGGCCATCATGACGTTGGCCGTGCCCAGCACAGTCGGGCCAGCCCGGCCGCCCAGGAAAACATCCGCGCCGATCAACCGTTTGGCCTGAGCGTCGACATAACCGCCTGCGATGCTAATGGTGGCACCGAGGTCCTTCATGCCTTTCAGATGCAAATCAATCGGCCGGGTTCCAATCACGCATCCGCCCGGCAACGACACCCGGGCGTGACGCTGCCGAGCCAGCAGCGGACCAAGAATGCAGATCGAGCCGCGCATCTTCCGAATCAAATCGTAATCGCCGATCGGCTTGAGCCTGGTTGCCCTCACGCTCACCGTGTCCCCCTCCAGCTTCACGACCGCCCCCAGCGACTGAAGGATCTGCGCCATAAACCCCACATCACTCAGTTGGGGCACGCGACGGATCACACACTTTTCCCGCGTCAAAAGCGTTGCCGCCATAATGGGCAGCACGGCGTTCTTCGCCCCACTGATTGTGACCTCCCCGTGCAGCGGCACGCCGCCTTTAATCGACAAACTATCCATGAAGCGTCTTCAATTCCGATCTTCTGTGCGTTTAGCCAGGAGCGTCCGACTTCATCCACCGCTTGCCCCGCAAGCCCTTGAGAATCCCACTAATCCAAGCGCCGTGCAATTAAGATCCGTTCATGGCCGCCATAGTCCTTTTCCACCCGGTCGATGCGCCAACCGGACTGCTGGAACAACTCCGTCACGCGTCCTGCCTGGCCGGCACCCAATTCCACCATCAGCGGCGCCAATGGGCGCAACCAGGCCCCCGCCCCCTCCGCCAGCATCCGGTAAAAATCCAGCCCGTCCGCTCCCCCATCCAAAGCTTCCCGCGGATCAAAGTCGCGCACTTCCGGCTGCAATGCGCCAATCTCTCCGGACGGGATGTAAGGCGGGTTGCTGACGATTAAATCGAACCGGCTTTCACCGGCGGCCAACAACGATTTCAAATGATCCCCGCGCTGGAATTGGATCCGATCCTCCACCGCGCAGCGGATGGCGTTTTGCCGGGCCACCGCCAAAGCTTCCGCGGAGCGATCGAAGGCGCACACGCTCACGGCCGGGCAACGCGCCGCGATGACGAGCGCCAGGCATCCGCTGCCCGTCCCAAAGTCCAGCACCCGCCGTCCCACCGCGCCCGCCGCTCCCCCTTCCGCGCCGCTGCCAGACTCGGCTCCCGATAGGAACTCCACCGCTCGCTCCGCCAACAGTTCCGTCTCCGGACGCGGGATGAGCACATCGCGCGTGACGGTTATCTCGAAGCCACAAAAGTTGGTTGAGCCCACCAGATGCTGCAGTGGTTCCCGGCCGGCTCGCCGTTTCACCAGCGCGCGCAACGTTTCCAACTCGCGATCCGCCAAGGGGCGATCGAAACTCAAATAAAGACGCATCCGCGGCATCTGCAGCACGTGGGCCAGCAGCAATTCGATTTGGAGACGAGGCGAATCAACCCCTTTGCGGGCCAGAAACTCGCTGCTGCGCTGGATCACTTCGAGAACCGTCACAAGCGCAACGGTAAGGCGAACGCCACGGCGAGTCGAGTCCCCCCCGTTGCTACTGGAGTTGCTGGTTGCTGGTTGCTGGTTGCTGGTTGCTGGTTCCTGGTTCCTGGTTCCTGGTTCCTGGTTCCTGGTTGCTGGTTGCTGGTTGCTGGTTCCTCGTTCCTGGTTCCTCGTTCCTGGTTCCTTGTTCCTTGTTCCTTGTTGGACGGAGCGAGCAACGAAGTCCGAGACGAATTTCGACGAGAGTTTCCGACAAGAGACTGTGGAGTGTGTCCTGGGACAAGCTCTAGCTACAGGAGCCCCAGAAACTGGGAACTAGGAACTAGCAACGAGGAACCAGCAACTAGCAACCAGGCCGCTCAAATTCTCTCGAAATACCGCGCGCGTTCCCAATCGGTGACAGCATCGTCGAACGCCTGCACTTCGAGTCGGGCGGTGTGAACGTAGAAATTGACGACGGGATCACCAAAAGCGCCGCGGGCCAATTTGCTTTGATCCAGGAGAACGGCCGCCTCCCGCAACGTGCGCGGCAAGGCGCGGAGCTTGGGGTCGACGTACGCGTTACCGCAGTAATCCTTCCCGCAGTCCAATTGTTCCTCGACTCCGGCCAGGCCGGCGGCCAGCATCGCGGCGAAGGCCAGGTACGGGTTGGCATCTGCTCCCGGCATGCGATTTTCAATGCGGAAGGAATCGCCCTGACCCACCACGCGAAAGCCGACGGTGCGATTGTCATGCGACCAAGCCATCTTGGTCGGCGCCCAACTGGCCGCCTGGTAACGTTTGTAGGAGTTGATCGTGGGGGCGAAGAAATAACACAGTTCCGGGGAATATTTCATCAGCCCGCCGAGGAATTGGCGGAACAACGCGGAGCCAGCCTTGGCTTTTGCATCCCAAAAGGCGTTGCGGCCGCCGCGCCACAAACTGATGTGGATATGGCAACTGCTGCCGACCTCGCTGGCGGCCAACTTGGGCATGAACGTAACCGCTTTGCCATACTGGGCGGCGATTTCTTTCATCCCTTGCTTAAACACGACATGCATATCGGCCATGGGCACGGGTTGATCATAAACGAAGTTGACCTCGTGTTGGCCGCGGCCCCACTCGCCCTTGCTGCTCTCCACCGGCACTCCCGCGGCGCTCATGCCGTTGCGCACCGCGCGCAGGATTGGTTCATCGCGCGTCGGCTGCATGGTGTGATAATCGATCCGGTAATCACTCGAAGGGACCAGGTTCCGGTAGTCGGTCACAAACAAATCGTGGTAGGCCTGATTGAACAGGAAGAATTCCAGCTCGCTGGCGCAGTAGCAGACCCACTTGCGCGCCGCCACCGCTTCCAACTGCCGGCGCAGCACCGAGCGGGGCGCCTCCGCCACTGGCGCACCGGTTTCGTGGCGGAGATCGCACAAAACCAAAGCCGTTCCAGGTTGCCAGGGCAACACCCGCAGCGTCGCCAGATCCGGCGCCATATGAAAATCACCGAACCCTTTGTCCCAGTTGGCCAGCTGAAAGCCGTCCATCGGATCCATCTCCAGGTTGACGGTCAGCAGATAATTGCACCCGTGCGTGCCATGCCCAGCGACGTGGTCAAGAAAGAATTTTCCCGTAAACCGTTTTCCCACCAGGCGCCCAAAGACGTCGGGGAAAACGGTGATGATGGTGTCGATCTCGCCGGCGGCGATTTTGGTTTTGAGGGTGGGCAGATTCATGGTTCAGAGCACGGTGCGATAGAGGGTCAACAGATCCTGGCGCGTTACGGGCACGGGATTGGTGTGATGACATCCGTCCTGGATGGCCTGATCGGCCAGCGTATCCAGTTGGGCGGCCTTCACGCCGTAATCGCGTAGACGCTGGTTGAGCCCCACCTCGGCGCGCAATTGTTCAACCAATTCGATCGTGCGCTGATCCGCCTCCACAGGCGTCGCCTTCACGACGTCCAGGCCACAAGCCAGACCAACCCGCCGGTAGAGGCCGGGCCGGGCCTGGGCATTGAACTTCATCACGGCCGGCAGACACAAGGCGTTGGCCGTGCCGTGATGCAACCCGCAAACCGTCGAGAGCGGATGCGCCAAAGAATGCGTTGCCCCAAGATCCTTTTGGAAAGCCACCGCGCCCATGGCCGCCGCCACCAGCATCTGGGTGCGCGCTTGCAGGTCATGCCCATCGCGGCATGCCCGCGGCAGGGCTCCGACGATCAGATGCAAACCCTCCAGCGCGATCCCATCGCAAAGCGGATGAAACACCGGCGAGGTAAAAGACTCAAGGCAGTGGGTAAAAGCATCCAACCCCGTGGCGGCAGTCAGCTTCGGAGGCAACCCGCGCGTCAGCTCGGGATCAAGGATCACCAATCGCGCCAGTAACTCAGGGTGGAACAGCACCGCCTTGCGCTGCGTCGCCTCAATCGTGATCACCGAGCTGCGACCCACTTCACTGCCCGTGCCCGCAGTCGTTGGGATGGCGATCAACGGATCCAGACCAGTCCAGTCGTCCTGATAATTGAATTCGGCCAGTTTCAGCGCCGGCCGCTTCAAGAGCAACCGCGCGGCCTTGCCGACATCCAACGCGCTGCCGCCTCCGAAGGCGATGACGGCATCGCAGCCGCCGGCCCGATAGGCTTCCGCCGTCAGGGTAACGTCGCTCTCCACCGGATTCGGATGCACCCCTTGAAACAAACACCAAGTGCGCCGCTGGCCGTCGGCTCCCAGGACGGCCTCGAGTTGTTTAAACGCCTCCGTGGCGATTAACCCGGGGTCGGTCACGACCAATGGTCGCGCCACGGACAATTGCTTTAAGCGACCGGGCAACTCCCGAAGCGCTCCCGCGCCGCAGAAAGTCGTGGTTGGGAAAGAAAAAGTGGAAATGCTCATGGGGCGGTTAAAAGTTCCAGGCTATGAGTTCGTGAGGTCAGAGTTCAACTTCCAACATTGAACATTGAATTGAACGTTTCTTCAGTGCGGTTCATAGGTAGCGAACACCTCCAGCCTTTGGATGCGCATTGGGGCCATGAACCCTTAGATCGGAAGAGCCCCCCAATCGAGGACGAAGGACCAGCACGAGCACGAGGCCTGCCCGCCGCAGCCCGCGGGCGAAGGCAGCACGATCCCGCGTTTCCGCCTTCCGCTTTCCGCTTTCCGTGTTTCCGCCTTGCCGCTTTTCCCCCGAGGCATGTCAGAGTTTGACCATCTCGCGCTGCCGCTGCGTGAAGCGACAATAATGGGTGTAACCGGCGCTGCGCGCCAGAGCAACCGCCTGCTCGAAGTCGGCCCCGACTTCGCTGGGGGCATGGGCGTCGGAGGCAAAGGTGATCGGCACTTCCATTTCGGCCGCCATCCGGACAATTTGCGGACTGGGATAGATTTCGCGGCAATCTTTTCGCAAACCGGCGGTGTTCAGTTCCATGGCCAGCCCGTTGCGTTTGACCGCCTCCAGAAAACGTCTGAACAACGGAGCGCAGTCTTCCTTGGGGTAAAAGCAGAATTTTTTGCACAGATCCGCGTGAGCGATGATCTGGAAAAAGCCGGACTCGGCCGCCAAGGTCAAGCGCTCGAAGTAAGTTTTCCAAACCAGAAAGGGATCGCGCGTTTTCCATTCCGAGATGCGTTTTGGATTATCCAAGTCCCAGGAATCGGACACATAATGGACGGCGCCGATGAGATAATCCCAGGGATGCCGCGAAGCCAGTTGCTGGATCCAAGCTTCCTGCCCGGGGATAAAGTCCATCTCCAGGGCGATCTTGATGGACAAGCTTGGGTGATCGCGTCGGGCCTGGTCGACCTTCTCGAGGTACGTGTCGAAGCTGCCCTGGAGCATATGCCAATCGTCCCAGTCGTCGCGCACCATCGGATTGTGCTCGGAGAAACCGATCTCCGTCAGGCCAACGCGCCGGGCATGAGCCGCCAGCTCGGTAGGCTCACCCACGGCATGCCGACAGAGCGGCGTGTGCATGTGATAATCGGCCGGAAGAGGCATGTATCAGGGGAGCCTAACGAAAGCTGCGTGCGCCCAGCAAGCGCGTTTAGTTTGCGGTTTTGGGGACGCGGCCCAGCGCGGCGTCCGCGAGCTGCTGACCTTTGATCTGCTGATCGGGGGTGAGCTTCTTGGCCAGGATCGGCTTGAACTCGACCGCTTGGGTGTGTCCATGAGTGGCGGCCAAGGTCAGCCATTTATAAGCCTCCACCAGATCCTGGGGGACACCATCTCCGTCGGCATAACATAAGGCCAGCGCGTATTCGGCCTTGGGCTCCTTTTGATCGGCGGCTTTGCGATACCATCGGGCGGCCTCAGCCACATCGTTGGTCAGGCCCTGCCCTGTTTCATAGAGATTGCCGAGGTTGAATTGCGCCACGGCGTGGCCGGATTCGGCGGCGCGCCGATACCACGTGGCCGCCTCGGCGTAGTTTTGGTTCACGCCGCGGCCCTGATCGTAAAGCACGCCCAAATTGAATTGAGCCTGATGATGGCCCTGCGCGGCGGCTTTGCCGAACCAGCTGGCAGCCTGGGCGGCGTCCGGAGTCTTTTGTTGGAGGAGTAACAAACCCAATTGCGCCTGCGCCTGGTCATAGCCGCGCTCGGCAGCCTTGCGATACCACTTCTCGGCGTCCGCGGCAGAACGAGGCACGCCTTTGCCCTGCTCGAGCAGGACACCAAAGTTGAATTGCCCAAGCAAATCGCCAGCCTGCGCGGCCGTCCGGAACCACTGGGCCGCCTGCGGATAATCCTGCGCCACTCCCTTGCCCTGCGCATAGAGCGTTCCGAGTTTCACCTGGCTGGCCGTCTGGCCCTTGTCCGCCGCCTTCCGATACCAGCGGGCCGCTTGAGCCGGATCGGCTGGCACGCCCAAGCCGGACTCGTAGAGCACAGCAAGGTTGTGTTGGGCTTCCGGATGCCCCTTTTCTGCCGCGGGAGTCAACCAGCGGATGGCTTCCGGATAGTTCTTCTTGGTCCCCGTCCCCGTCGAGTAAGCCAACCCAAGCCGAGCCTGCGATTCCACGTGTCCCAATTCTGCGGCTTTCCAGCACCAACGCAGCCCTTCAGCTGGGTCCTTGGCCAAACCGCGTCCTTCGGTATAAGCGCGCGCGAGCCGAAACTGAGCCTCGGCATTGGTGCGTTCGGCCGCAGCGCGGAAGTATTTCACCGCGGCCGGCAGATCAGGTTTGGGAGCATTTTCGAGAAGCAGTCCGAGCTGCAGTTGCGCCTCGGGATCCTCGCGGTCGGCAGCTGACCGAAGAAACCGGAGTGCTTCGCTGCTGTTGGTCGGGGTGCCCAACCCGCGCGCGTACATGGTGCCGGCGGCCACTTGGGCAGGGATGACGCCCTGGCTGCCGGATTTGACGTACCATTTCAATGCTTCGGCCAGATTCTGTTTGGTGCCCCGGCCTTCCGCGCAGGCCAAACCGACATGGTATTGGGCGATGATGTGCCCCTGCTCGGCCGACAGCCGGAGCCACTTGAGCGCCTCGGTCGCATCCTGAGGCACGCCGGCGCCCGTTGCGTAGGCCAGCCCCAGACGCAACTGCGCTTCCGCATGCCCATTGGTTGCCGCCTGCCGAAACCAGTGAACGGCTTGCGCCAGGTCGCGATTGATACCTTCGCCTTGGGCGAAAGCGGCGCCAACGTTGTATTGATCTTCCGGATCGCCGCGCTGCGCATTTCGACGGCGCCCTTCCAACAACTGGGCCGTAGTCATCTTGGCCAGCAAGTCGTCCCTCAAGTTGTCTGCATCCGGGTGGCCCTGCCGGTTGGCTGCGCTGAACCATACATAAGCTTCGGACAGATCGGCCGGCCCACCTTCGCCGGCGGCGAGCATCTTGGCCAGGCTCAGCTGGGCAGCTACGTCGCCCTTTTCGGCGGCGGCGCGAAACCATTTGAGAGCTGCCGCTGGGTCAGAAGTGCCGGTCGCGCCGCCCGCCAGGAGGACCGCCAGGTTATACTGCGCGGCATGATCGCCTTGCTCAGCGGCTTTTTGAAACCAGCGCGCCGCTTCCGCATAGTCCTGGGGCACGCCGGCGCCCTGCGTGTAAAACACAGCCAGGTTATATTGCGCGGCGGCGGTGCCCTGATCGGCCGATTTGCGCAGCCATTCGGCGGCTCGGACCATGTCTTGGGTCACTTCTTTGCCGGCGGCAAACATCATCCCCAAATCGAACTGAGCTTTCGCCTGACCTTGTTGGGCGGCTGCCCGAGTGGTTTCGAACAAGGGCGTGCCGCGGGGTGCGGCCTTCTGGTCGTTGGCTGCGGGTGAGTTTTGGGCAAAGCCGCCGGCACCCAGGCCGAACCACACCAGCAGGGTCACCATGATTCTGTCGGAACGTTCAAGCATTAACGCCTCTCAGCCTGGGCCAGCCCGGCCAACCCCAACGGAATCGTCCGTTTTGGCAAACCCTTGACCTCAAAGAGGCGCTTCGCCGTTCGCGGACTGCTTTTCCATTCATGCACAAATCACAGCATTACTTGAACGGCCTGCGCCAGAAGAATTTCAAAGGCGAATCCGCGAAGACCGGTTAGTCACTTGGCAGCTCGGGCTTGGGTTCCGGCAGAAGAAAGCTCAGCACCAAGCCCAGCACAAACATGCTCGTGCCGACGATCGCGGCTGCTGTCGCCACTTCCAACGGGCCACTGCCCCCCAACTTTGGCGCCACCCAATTCGTCGTCAGCAAGGCGGCCGAAGTGCCCAGCATCCGGCCTCCCACATTAGTGGCAAAACTGCCTCCAGTCCCGCGCAGGTGCAGCGGGAACACTCTCGGAAGATACTCTCCAAAGTAACTAAACTGGCCCACGGTCAAGAACCCAGCCACAAACACCCCGAAGTGAAAGACGGCCGGTTGATTTCGGAACAACCACAGATAAGTCAATGGCAACACGATCACTCCCGGAACTTGAAACAAACGCAGCAAAGTCCCTTTCGGCAAAGCCAGCACCAGCAGCGCAGCCAGAGCAATCCGGCCAAACAATCCGCCCAATTCCTGCCACCACTGCACATCTTTGCCGCGCGTCTTCACGATCGTGTCCGGCTTGGACTGCTTCTCCCGGTTGGCGCCGAGTTGGCCCAGGATTTTTTCGCGGTCCAGCACGGCTTGGCGGGCCTCCGGTTTGGCGGATGTCAACTGGCTCAGCTGCGCTTCCAACCCTGTCCACGCGTTGGTCAACCTGTTCAGGGTGTTTTGCAACTCGGCCTGGCGTTCTGCGGACAACGATCCACTGTCGAGCGCCGTCCGGTTGGCTCGCAGGCCCACGCGGGTCTTCGCCCGTTTGCCGGATAACTCGCGCAGGCCAGGCACGTCTGCACAGGCCTGTTGAAAACGAGGCATGGTTTCGTTGAGCTGGCGATTCAGCTGCGCGGCTTCCTGCTGCAGCGGCCGCAGGATTTGTTGTTGCTCGGCCAGGATGGGCAGGCCAGGCACAATGCGCGTCGGAGTCAATTGCAATGCTCCAAAAGCCACGCCATACGCACAGGCGGATAACCCGGCCGTGACCAGCGTCGTTCGCCGTAAGGCAGGCGTAAACAACTCGCTGAAACTTGGACGCCGCAGGGTGCCGGCCAGGCGCCGCTCCCGCCAAACCTTGGATTCCGGTACGAAGGGCAGAAGCAACGCGATGGGAATGGCCGGGATTAAACCTGTCAGCAACGTGTAACGCCAATCCGCGTGGCCGTTGAACGGCTCGGGCAACGGCAAGGCGGGGAGAGCGCTGGCGTGCTTCAAAATCCAGCCGTTCACTCCGGTCACAAACAGCCCGCCCAACGACGCGAAGGCCTGGGTCCATCCCAACACCTTCTGCTTGCGCGCGGGATCGGGGAACAACTCCGCCAGCCAGGTGATGGCGGCCACAAACTCAACGCAAACGCCGACGAACGTGGCGCAGCGGAAAAACACAAACCCGGCCAGGCTGGTGCTCATGGCGGCGGCGGCGGGAGAAAGCGAATAAAGCGCGATGCTCAAGGCCAGCACGGTCTTGCGCCCCAACCGATCGGTCAGCCAGCCGCCCAGTAACCCGAACACGCCCCCGCTGAGGGCGGCCAACCAGAGCAGGCGGCCAACCCAATCGGTCACGGCCGGGTTGTTGGCCGGGACTTGCAGGATCTCGGCGATGGCCGGGGCGGCGATCAAAGGCAACAGCAACAGCTCGTAGGTATCGAAGAGAAACCCGATGCTGGCCACGATCAGAACCAGCCATTCGATGGTGGTGAACCTTTTGGGTCCGCCGACAAGTGATTGCATGCGGCGGATCTACCACAGGTCGCCCCGGGGAGGACAAGCCCGTAATACGTACTCGTATTAACTGCAACCGCCGCTCCAGCAGTCAGCGCGCTAAACGTGTTCGCGATCGTCGAAGATGAACATCAGCCCCAAAGGCAAAGGCGGCCCGCAGGCCGCCTTTACTTTATTTCCACATCACTCAACGAACAAAAACTGCTACTTCTTTTTCAGGGGTGCGACCCGGACATGCACGTTGCGGTAGCTGGTGTTGCCGGCCGCATCCGAGCAGGCCACCCGGACGGTGTAAATGCGGCAACTGCCGGTCACTTCGGCGCGAAGTTTCAAGGTGAGGTCGCCGGTGATCTGCCAATCCGGGCTGGTCCGGTCGCCTTCGCCGGTGACCAACTCGCTGCTGGTCACTGCGACGATCTGGTAACGCAAGCTCTCCGTGCAGTTGTCGATGGCCACGGCGGTGAGGGTCACCGGGACCATCGAATGATTAGCCGTCGCCTGCAAAGCGAGCGGGTCCGCCCTCAGAGAACGGAAGCGGGGTGCACTGGCGTCGACGGCGTGGAACGGGACCGCGCAACGGGCGGTGTTGCCAGCGGCATCCGTGACGCTCACATGGATCTCGGAGCTGCCCGGGCGCACCAGAGTGCCAGCAGCGGGTTCTTGCGCAAAACGAAGTTCGTTGGTTGGCGTGCAATTGTCGTAGGCATGAAGCCGCTTGGAAAGATCAGGCACAGTGGCAAAGCAACCAGCCCGGACTGCGCGGGTGATCTCTTCGGGGCATTGCAACACCGGCGCGGTGGTGTCAGACACCGTGAAGACGACATCGCAAGTGGTGGTGTTGCCGGCCGCATCCGTCACACCGATGAGCACATGATGGCTGCCACATTCGACCAGCGTCCCGGCAACCGGCGATTGGGTTTTCACGAGGGCGGACGCTTCGGTCAGGTTATCCGAGGCGACCAGACCGGAGAGAAGGTCCGGCACAGCGGCCAGGCCGTTTTCGCCCGCAGACGCCGCTTGGTTTTCGGGGCAGCTCACCACCGGCGGCACCATGTCGCTGCCGCTGGTCACGACCACGACCACGACGGTGTCTTCGGCGGCAGCGTCATGGGGATCGGTCACGCGCAAGGTCAGAGTATGGGAACCAACGCCAAGCGAAACGCTGAGGGTCACCGTGGTGCCGAGGGTCACGCCATTTTCTGACCAGAGATATTGGAGTGCGTCGCCGTCGGGATCGCTGGAGGCACTGCCGTCCAGATTGACCAGGGCAGCGGAACCGGCAGTGGAGACATTCTGGTCGGGACCGGCATTGGCGACGGGCGACTGATTGGGCCGCGGGGTGAGGAGAAACCAGGCATCCTGACCGTGGAAACGGCCCACGCCGACGATCTGGCCGTTATCGTTGATGAAGTGAGCGGCGCTAAGTTCCCATCCGGAGTTGGCTGGGAGCAGGGAGTTGAGGTCGAGCATCGAGCCGTTTTGCCAGACGAAAGCGTGGAGTTCGGCCTGGCTGTTGGAGGAAACGCCAACAACCTGCGCGGAGTTATTGATCGCCCAAGCGCTGCTGTAATTGCCCCCCAGGCTGCCCAGGTCCGTCATCGTGCCGTTGTCATAAAAGAAGCCATGATAGCGAGTATCGCCGACCAGGAAGCTGTCGCCGACGATCTGGCTGGCGTCGTTGATCTCGTAGCCGGTGCTGTACGTGCCGCCGAGCGTGCCCAGATCATGCACCGTCGTGCCATCGAACCAGAAGGCGTGCGTTTCCGCTTCACCTGCAAGGGTGGATTCGCCCGCCACGTGGCCGGCATCGTTGAGGGCATGGGCAGAACTGTAGATTCCGCCCAGAGTGCCCAGGTCCCGCATCGACCCGTCATGAAAGAATGCGTGAGTCTCGCCGTCTCCCGTGATGGAGGAATCTCCGGCCACTTGGCCACTGTTATTGACTACAGTGCCCGAGCTGAATGTTCCACCCAGGGTCCCCAAATCCTGGAGCGCGCCTGCGTTGCGGATTAGGAACGCGCGCGAATCAATACTGGACGGCGAGACAAAGGAATAACCGGTGAGATGGCCAGCATCGCTGATCCAATTGGCGGTGCTGACCGTGCCACCCAAAGTGCCCAAATCGAAAAGCGTCAGGCCGATCCCGGAGAACGCATGGTACTCCGTGTCCCCGACACTCGATGAATAACCGGCGACTTGTCCGAAATTGTTGAGGCAATTGCCCACCGAGGTGCTCCCACCCAGCGTGCCCAGGTCCTGGCCGTCGCCGTCACGCCAGACGAACGCGTGCTGCTCACCGGCGGCGTTGTAACCATAGCCGGCCACGTGACCAGAGGCGTTCATCGAAGATACCGCCAGCGAGAGGGCGCCGGGGACGGTAATGTTGGTCACGGTGAACGTCTGCGCCAGGGCGGAGGTCGAAAGCGCCAGCGCGGCCGCCACGCCGCCAAGCGTCACGTAGCAGCCGAGGTAACGAGGCTCTGATCTTTTTCCCGGAGAACGCGTTGGGGTAGAGTGAGCCTCCTGACGTCGGCTGCTACCTGAGGGTCGGTTCATGGGTAGGTAGGTAACTTTCATAATGCGCCCTTTCGCCGAACCTTAAGCAGCCGCGAGTCCAGTTCCGTGCCACTTTGTCCTTCGCGCAGGTGAGAAATCTGGACACCAACCCGCCGGTTCTCCGTTGGGTTGGAGCCCAACTCGGCTCCAGCACCTCTCGCGTCTTTGCGAAAGTGTCCAACGATCTGAACCGGGTCTCGGCGAACGTCATGATCGTGTCTTTCCGTCCAGGAAGACAAAGCTCCATTTCGGGACACGACTATTCGACTTCGTGATACCGATCCAGCGCCGGGTTCGAGATGATCCGAGTCCGGCCGCCGGGCCAGATGACTTTTAACTCGGACACGTTCGTGGTGAGGCCAAGACCGAAATGGGCCACGAACGGATGTTGTGCTTGGAAGGAGTCTCCAGTGATGATCTGCTTGACCAGGGTGCGGTCCGGCAAGCGCACCGAGACTTTCGCGCCGATCGGTGTGAGCCGGCCTTGGCTGGACGAAGGCCAGAGGCGGACGCCGATCCAATGGCCTGCGGAGGGGAGTTGATTTAAATGCACCAAGAGCCGGTGCCGCATGAGGTCGGGGCGCCCAGGCCAAATGGCTTCGGTGACGAGCAAGTCCGGCCGGCCGTCCTCGTTCAAGTCCGCGGTAACCACCGCCCGCCCATCGGACTCGTGGGCCACCCCCATCAGCCAGGCCACGTCCAAATAGCGGTTGCCGCCAAGGTCAACAAACAAAACGTTGTGTTCATAACCGTGCCACGACGTGCGGCCGGTATTTAATCCCCCCAAGACTTCTTCGAAGTAATCTTGCAATGTTCGGTCTTCCTGCGCGCCGCCCAGATAAATGTCGCGCGTCCAGTAAAAGCTGTCGTAGTCGGCGGCAGACTCGCCACTGATATGTCCATTGGCGATGTAGATATCGGGCCGACCGTCATTATCGAAATCGAAGACGCTTGTGCCCCAGCTCCAGCCGGTTTGGGCGATTGATTGCGCCCAGGGCGGTTCGGTCCAACGACCTGCTTGCGCCAGGTAAATCCGATTGCCCCAAGCCATGGCCGAGCGTTGGCGGGTGCGATCGGGCCATTCCGGCGCGGCCAGATGCAGGGCCTCGAGCCGCCGCACGGCCGTGATATCCATCCCAATCGCCAGCAGATCAAGCGCCCCATCTCCATCGAAATCGGCCATGGCATGGCCCATCCCGAACAACTGCCGGTTGCTCAACCGGCCAGACTCGTCCGTGAACCGGCCATGACCGTCATTATAATAAAGATCGACTCCACTGAAGTCGTTGATCGTGACCAAGTCCAAATCGCCGTCGTTATCCAGGTCGACCAGGGACGCGCTGAGGGTGCGTCGCAGCCGTTTGGCGTCGAGGGCCGGTTGAGGAGGAGCAAGCTCGAAATGTCCCTGGCCATCATTGAGCAGCAGGTAGGAGGGATAGCCGTCGTTGGCGTCGTAATAGGGCGTGGGCAAATTGCCGCGCACATAAGGAGGCCGATATTGGGCGACAAAAACATCCAGATCGCCGTCGCCGTCAATGTCGCCGGCCGTGATGACGCTGGCAGCGCTGATCTGATAACGAGGCCACTCGCGACTTTGTCCGGCCCACACGGCGATCGGCGGTCCGGAGAAAGGCAAGGCCCCATTGCCGGCATGCAGTACCAGTTTCCTGGCCGCAGGCCCTCGCTCGCTGACCCCCAAAAAATCCAGGAAACCGTCGCCATTGAAATCGGCGATAACGCCGGCCTCCTGCAGCGCATAAAAGTCTTCGGGCCGGATAAAATCCACCGGCTGCAGGCCGGCTCGGCCATCGTTGAGCAGGACCTTATTCACGCCGGGGAGGACAATATCCTGGTGTCGATCGCCATTGAGATCCACGACGATGAGGGGATGGAGGTTGACCTGGGCATCCGGGCGTTCCGGCTCGGGAGCGACCAGGGCGTGCTGGGCGAAGCCAGGCAGGCCGGTCCTTTCGAGAAGAACAAGGTTAGTGAGCACAAGCTGGCGGATCTGGGGCGGCTGGTTCGAGACCAGGTCAGCCCATTCGACCACGAAAGATCCGCGTAGAATGAACCGGTTCGTTTGCGCTGGTTGTTCTCCATGCAGTTCAACCCGGAACCTGGACGAGGCGGGCCGCGCTTCCCTGACCGGGTTGAATTGCTCGTGCTGCCATGCGAATTGCCGGAGGTTCCAGCCGGCGTGCTTGAACTGTTCCAACGCCTTCTTCCATTGCTCCGGAACCAAAGTCACCCGGTTGGTTACGCTGAAGTGTTGCTCGTGAACATCGAAAGGCAACCGGACAGCTTTCCCTTCCGGCCGCGGAGCGACGATCCGCTCGAAGCTCAATTGTTCCAATACCGTGATCGGCTCCGGCGCCCGGCGCAGTTGGTCAGCCAATTGGACAAAGACCCCTTCGCAAGCGCGCGCCGTCACCTCATCGCGCCAGACCTCCGCGTCGCGGGCCGCCAATTGTTGGCCCAGCCTGTTCGTTGGTTGCTGGGGCCCTCCTGACGCTTTGCTGGAGCCAGCCGAGGGCAAAGGCCGCGCCGCAGGTTCGGGATCGGCCGGCCGGCAACCCAACCAGGACACGAGCAAAAGCCCCAACACCGCCACGCGCCCGCAGCCATGGCAGGTAAACGGGGTAATGAAGCAGTTCATTGCCTGCGGCGCGGCTTGGGCCAGCCAACCATATTATCTGGCCATGAGGTTGCCAGAATCGATTCGCGAACACCATCCGGCGCTGCGCAAAAAAACTTGTTCGTGACCCTGGCCTGAGCCTCGGCCATAGTCCCCGCCGCGCATGGTCGATTTCGCCAGCACCGGTGTCCAGGGACAGGCCGCACCTCCGCAGGTTTCCCTGTCTGCGATCGGTCTGGTCAAGCGGTTTGGCGCATTGACGGCGGTGGACGGCGTGAGCCTGGAGGTGAAGGCAGGGGAAGTGGTGGGGTTACTGGGTCCGAACGGGGCGGGCAAAACCACCACGCTGCGCATGCTGGTTGGGATCCTGACGCCGAGCGCCGGGCGGGTGTCGATCCATGGGGTCGACCTCCAGGACAACCTGCTTCAGGCTAAGCGGCGCATCGGTTTTCTTTCGGGTGACACCCAGTTGTATCAGCGCCTGACGCCGCGGGAAGTTCTGCGTTATTTTGGCCGCCTTTATGGACTGGCGGCGGCTCAGATCGATGAGCGAATCCAGCAGCTAATTCGGGACCTGGAGATCGAACCATTCGCGGAGCGACCTTGCCGAACTCTATCGTCCGGACAAAAACAAAGAGCCAATATTGCACGGGCCTTCCTGCATCAACCCGACGTGCTGATCCTCGATGAGCCCACCGCCGCCCTCGACGTGGTCAGCGGCCAGTTCATCACCGAAGCAATCCGGCGCGAGCGCGCGGCCGGGCGAGCTATTCTGTTCTCCACCCATATCATGAGCGAAGTCGAGTACCTGTGCGACCGCATCTATCTGCTGCATCAAGGCCGGATCACTGACGGCGGAACCTTGCAGGAGATCCTGGACCACACCGGCTGCCGGAACCTGACCGACGCTTTCCTCTACAAACTGCGCGAGAACGCGGCGTCCACCAGCCGTGCTGCCGACTGACCCGCATGCGCTTCGCCATTATCTGGACCATCTTTCGGAAGGAGATCACGGAGGCCTTGCGCGATCGCATGACCTTGATGGTGGTAGTGGGGCTGCCCATGTTGATTTACCCGCTCATGGTCACGGGGATCACCAAGTTGCAGCGCTCCCAGGCCGCCACCGAAGACAAGCGCGTCAGCAAAATCGTGGTGTGGGGCGATCCGCCCGCGTCGCTCGTGGACTGGCTTCATCGCACCAACCACCTCGAGCTTAGTTTTAATGTCGGCTTGTCGACCGCGTTGCAACAAGACTTGGCCGCCGGCAAATTCCAGCCGCCTGCTCAGTCCCGCGCGCCGGCGGCGCAGGCGCAGCCCGTCCCTGGTTCCACCAACGCCGGCGCGGACGAACCGCTGGTCAACGCTGCCCGCAACTTGTTCGCCGGACCCAACGCCGACGCCGTGTTGGTGCTCTGGCCTGGCTTCGCCCAAGCCATCAGCAACGACGGTCTGGCCCGAGCCACGATTTACCTCGATTCGGTGCAGCCGTCTTCCGCCAAAGCGGAGCAACGCCTGGCCGATCAATTGGCCACGTTTCGCAAGGATCTGGTGGAAGGACGGGAGCGCGCGCACCAGCTCACGCAGGGATTTTCGATCGCCCTCAGCTCCAGGGCCGAGGACGTGGCCCAACTCCAACGCAAGACCGGACGCATCCTTGGCATGGGATTGCCGTTTATCTTGATCATGCTCTCGGCCACCGGGGCGCTCTACGCGGCCATTGACCTCACGGCGGGAGAGAAAGATCGGGCGACCATGCAGACGCTTTTATGTTCGCCGGTGCATAGCCTGGAGATTGTGGCCGGCAAGTTTCTCACGGTCTGGTGCATCAGCCTGATCGCAGCAACGGCCAACTCCACCAGTCTGGGCCTGACCATAGGCAGCGCGGTGGCGGCCAGCGGGCTGACGCTCTCGCCCTGGACATTGCTGCTGGTCTTGCCCTGCTTGCTGCCGGTCACGTGCACGATTTCGGCATTGTTTCTGGCCGTGGCAGTGCTGGCGCGCGATGCCAAGGATGCAGGCAATTTTTTGGGGGCGACCCTCAGTGTGCTGGTGATCCCGATGGGGGCAACGCTGGTGCCGGGGGTGGAACTGAACGCGTGGACTTCATTCGTGCCGCTGGTGAACATTGGATTATTGGTGAAGGCGCTGTTTGCGGGCGGGGCCAAGCCTGAGTTCGTCTTCCTGGCGTTGCTTGGGGCAGCGACTTATGCGCTGTTGGCGCTGGTGCTGGCAGCTCGCGTGTTTAGTCAGGAACAGGTGCTCCTGGGCGAACGCGGAGGACTGCGGGAAATGCTGCGCCCGAGCCGCCGTCGGGAGATGTCTCCAACCATCACCAACGCGCTGGTTACTTTTGCGGCGGTGTTGGTAGCGTTGTTCTACGGCAGTCTGCTCTTAACCAAGCTGGGGATCATCCCGGCCATGTTATTCAGCCAATACGGCCTGATGCTTCTGCCCGTCATCCTCATCACCATCTTTCTACAGTTACCGCCCCGATCGATCTTCCATCTGAATCGCCCGCATCCACGCGGCGTGCTCGGCGCCGCGCTGGTCGGCGTGTCCGCCGGGGTCGGGGTTGCTGGGTTGGCCATCCGCGTCTTGCCGCCGGAGGAATCGGTCGTGCGGGCGCTGGAGAAGCTATTGATGCTCGGGGATCAGCCGGCTCCGCTCTGGGTGGCCTGGCTAGTCCTGGCCATTACGCCCGCCCTTTGCGAAGAAACTCTCTTTCGCGGATTCATCTTTTCGGGCTTGCGCCGGCTGGGACCGGTGTGGGCCATTGTGCTTTCGGCCCTTCTTTTTGGGGTTGCCCACTCGTCTATTTATCGGCTGCTGCCCACGTTCGCCTTGGGGTTAGTGCTGGGGTTTGTGCTTTGGCGGACTCGTTCGATTTATTGCTCGATGCTGGTTCATGCGCTCAACAACGGGCTGATGGTCACGCTGGTGCGTGCGCCGGGTTTGCCTCAAAAGCTGGGCCTGGATGAAGTTTCGGCTCCGCCCTGGAGCCTGACCTTGGCAGCCCTGGCCGTCACGATCCTGGGATTGGCCCTGCTGCGCCCCCCGCGCGTAGCAACCAGCAACCAGCAACCAGCAACCAGCAACTAGCAACCAGCAACCAGCAACTAGCAACTAGCAACTAGCAACTAGCAACTAGCCAGAATCCTCGCCAGCAGTGGGTCGGCATCGCGGTAGTCGGCGATGACCGCATCGGCGCCCACGCCCAGCAATCGTTGGCGTTTCCATTCGTCCACGCGGCCGGAGCCGTTCTGGGCCTCGTCGCTGGCTACCGCCACAGCCAGGCCGCCTACCTCCTTGGTGTTTTGGATCTCGACGTAGCCGTCGCCGAACGCCAGCAATTGGGCGCCGCTGATTTGGTTTTCCCGCAGGATCCGGTCGATCACCATCTTCTTGGAGAAGTTCTTGTAATCGTCCTGGGCGCCATAGATGTGCCGGCCGAAGTAGCGCGTCAGATCGAGCAATTCAGCTTCCTGCTTCACGAATTGTTCGTCGGTGCCGCTGGCCAGATACAGGCGAAGCCCCCGAGCCTGCAAAAGGTCCAGCAGCCGCCGGGACTGATAGACCAGGAAATCATCGCGCTGAAGTTTCCCCTGTCGGATGCCTTCAGTCCGTGAACGGATCCGTTCGTCCAGCCGACGCAGATACTCGTGCTTATACCAGAGCGGTTCCCGGGGTGCGCCGCCGCGTTCCCGGATGCGTTCGGCCAACTGGATCATCTGGTAGATCGTCTGCTTGCCGTTGAGCCGCATGATATCCTCGTAACAGAGCCGGCGGCGCTCTTCGTTGCTCTCGCCCGCTTTGGACGGAAGCATTTCCACAAACATCGGAACCATCACCTCCGGCCAACCTTCGCGAATCAAGGAAAGGGTGCCATCGAAATCGAACAAAACATGAGTCAGCTCGGGCCGCGACCTAAAGGCCGGCGTGAACTCCACCCACCCGCTGAAACCAGGAACCGTTCGCATTTCCTGTGCGTTATCTGCGGGTCCCATCGCGGAGGGGGTCGAAGGTTTCGACCAATTTGACCAGGGCGCGCACATCGTGGTAGTTGGCTTTCCAGTTGTGGGCTTTGGCCAGGTTCTTGGGCTGGCCGTCGGCCTGCACCGTGTCGTACCAGACGCCATCCTTGGGGTCCGCCTGGTATTTGCGCACGAATTCGAGAGTCATACTCAAGGCGCGCGAATAGTCCGGGGTGGGCCGATGCCGGAAGCCTTCGACCAGCGCGGCGATGAGCTCGGCTTGGACCCACCAGACTTTATCACGCTGGGTGGCAGGTTTGTCATCGATGCCGCGGTTGTAGAGGCCGCCATGTTCGTAATCGAAGCCATAATGCAAAGCGTGGGCCAGCTCCGCCTCGAAATGGTTCCAGGACGGCCGATTGCCCAGGACCTGCTCGGCCCGGATCATAAGCCAGGCGAACTCAACGTTGTGCCCGTAGCTGAGTCCGGCGCTTTTCGGGTCGGTTACCTCTTTCCAGTCCGGTTGGCGATGAAACGCCGAGCGGCCTGGCTGCAGTGGGTAAAAGTAAGTGGCATTGAGGCGCAACGCTTCTTCCAGAGACTTGCGGACGCGGGCGTCGCCGGTAGCCTGGCAGAGTTCGGCCAGCGCTTCCATCAGATGCAGATGGGTGTTGGCGCTTTTGAGGCCGGGCACTTCCACCTCGCAGTCCGGATCGGGTTGAGTGATCCACTTCCAATCGCGCGTAAAATGTTCGGCCCATCCGCCGTTGACGCCATCGTAGGCGCGACGCTGAAGTGTCTCGTAGAGGCCCAGCGCTTGTTGCAGCGGCTCAGTCCGGCCGCTGGCCCGCGCATATTCAACCAGCGCGTAGATCACAAAAGCTTGGCCGTAGACAATCTTCCGTTCGTTGGTCGGCCGGCCGGTCAGGTCAGTCTTCCAATAATAGCCGCCCTGTTCTTTGTCCCAAAAATGGTCCTGCAAAAACCGGTAACCCTGTTCAGCCGCTTTCAGATAATCCCGGCCGGGGAACCCACGCTGGTGGACGTGGGAAAAGGTCCAGACCAAGCGGGCTTGCGTGACCAATTGTTTGTCCTTGGCCTGTCCGCCGCCGCGACCGTCATCGCCCAGAACATAACCGCCGTTGGTGCGGTCGAGGGTCGAGTCATACCAATAAGGCAGAATACCATCCTGAAGCTGCTGCCGGAACGCCGCGGCTTGTTGACGCGCATTCCTCGGAGTGCCGGCTTGCAGGATGGTCGGATACGAACCGGCCCCGATCGAACCGGCCAGCACCAACGACCCCAAGCAAACGCGCAGAGATCGTGAGAGGGAAATGCAGGACTTCACGAGCGCAAAGCCTGACAGGCGCTCGAGCCTGGGGCAAGTAGGTTCACTTTGGGGGAAAAGCGGAAAGCGGAAAGCGGAAAGCGGAAAGCGGAAATGCGGGAATCGTCCCGCCTTCGCCTGCGGGCTACGGCGGGCAGGCCTCGTCCTTGTGCTCGTCCTTCGTCCTCGATTTGGGGGCGTCTTCGGAACGAAGGGTTCAAGGTCCCAATGCGCGTCCGACATTCACAACTCGCGGACTCTGGGCCAGAGGGCTTGCAGGTCCAAATCAGCCATCGCGAGCTGTTTGATTTTTTGGATGTCTCCGGCTGCTTCCATCGCTCGATGCAACCAGTCCCAGGCCTCGTCCAGGCGGCCGAATTGCGCCGCGTAACAGGATAAATTATAAGAGATGAGCGGTTCAGTCGGGAACTGATCGAACGCCGGCCGGAGGGCGGCCCACGCCAGTTGCAAGCCGCCGCTTTTGACGCGACGCAGCGCATAAGCACGATACAACCAGCCGGCTGGCCGTTTGGGCTCGATGCGCACGAGCGTCTCGGCGATCTCCAAAGCCGGTTCCCAGCGCAATCCCGCCACGCAAATCGCCCAACGCGCTTGCAGGACGTCGGCATGATTCAAAAACGCCGGGCGGATGCGCGCAATCTCTTCCCCCGCTTCCGCAGCGTTACCCAACTCCAGCCATCCCCAGGCAGCACGCAGGTGATGCGAATCAGGCGGCTCTAAGTCCATGGCGAATCAACGAGGCGCAAGGCCCGCGGCCCTCCGCCATGCCGCCAGCCTGCCGCCGGCTCCGCAGAAAATAAACTCCTTTTCCGCCCAGACCGCCTAGAACTTTTCCTGGCACGAGGCGGGGCGAGCCTTTACAACTCCGAACACCATTTCTATGGCAAACACGACTGCCGGCAAACCGGTCCTCCGCCACATCGCCAACCTGTGGTCTCTGCGCGACACTCCCTCTGCCAGGAAGCCGTGGCCGTTGGAACGCAAGATCGCCGCCGTCAAAAGCGCGGGCTTCGACGGGTTCACCGACCTGGCCACGCCCAAACATCGCAAACTGGCCGAGAAACATGGCCTGCAAATCATCGGCTATTTCTCCTCCGCGCGCATGGACGAATTTCGCGGTTTGCTGTTGCAGAACAAAGAGGCCGGAGCACGGCACATCAATGTGCAGCTGGGCGATCATGACACCGGCCCCAGCGACGCCGTCTGTCTGGCCTTGCGCCTGATGCATGAAGCGCGCGGACTCAACATCGAGGTGTCGGTGGAAGTCCACCGGGACACCTGCACAGAAACGCCCGAGAAAACCTATACCCTGGCCGACAGCTACCAGCGCATCGAAGCCGAACTCCTGCCCCTCACCTGGGACCATTCGCATTTCGCGGTGGTCAAACATCTGGCCCCGCCGTTTTGGGAACGACTCCTGAGCCGGCCCGACTTGATTCGGCGCGCCTGCCAATTCCACTTCCGCCCCTTCAACGGGCATCATTGCCAGCTCCCGGTCACCAATGGCCGCGGCCGCTTGACCCCGGAATGCGAGGCCTGGCTGCCGTACGTGGAAAGATGTCTTGAGACCTGGCTGCTGGGCAACCAAATCGGACGCGAAATCTTCGTCGTCCCGGAACTGGGCCCGCCTTCCAGCGGCTACAGCCTGCAGCAATTCCCCGACACCTGGGCCGATACCATCAAATTGCGCGGCCTGCTCGATCGCGCCTGGAACACGGCCACCACTCGCGCCGCGCGGCGCAAGAAGTAGAAGGCCATGCCGGCGACTTCCTGCGCGGCCTCGCGCCCCCGACGAACCCCCGCTCGCGCAGCGCCGGGCCGCTTTGGCCAAGCCGATTCGGCACCGTCATTGAGATTCAACCAGAACATCAGGGATTGGCCGCCGGCTCTGATCGGGTGGTTTGTCCAAAATGCGCGGGACCTGCCCTGGCGGCGGACGCTGGATCCTTATGCGATCTGGATCTCGGAGATCATGCTCCAACAAACGCAGGTCAAGACTGTCATTCCATATTGGGAACGCTGGATGAAGGCACTGCCG
>DATLUX010000525.1:0-6413 GCA_035577805.1 Verrucomicrobiia bacterium | reverse complement strand
GGCGGCCGCCTTCGGATAGAGTGAGCCTCCTGACGTCGGCTGCTACGAGATAGGGCCGGTTCATGGAGAGGACGGATCTCCAAATCTGCGGCCGAACGCGTTCCGTGGCTTGACCGCGAATGCGGCTTTCTCCCACCGCTTGGATAAGATTAAGTCCATGACTATTGCCCCCAACGACCCGGATCACCGATGCCGCGCCAGTGATGCCCGCCTTGGAATAGCGGTGTCATCGAGGCATTCGGTGCATCCGGATTGTTAAGCGAATGGAACGTTGTCAGGTCCTTCACAATGCCGTTCGAGAAATCTGTTCAATTTGTCTTTGTCGCTGAAGTTCCAGACTAAACCGCAGTCGCGGCAAGCAAAGCTCTTGGCGAACCCCCTTTACTTTCAGTCGCATTGGATATAATGACTTCGATTATGAAACCCGTCTCCTTGCCAGGGGTGGTGCGGACGGCCAGTCTCTTGACGCTCTGCATCGTATGTTCATCCGCCGATTTGTTGTCACAAGGTGTTCGCCTTAATGTGGCGCGCAGCCAGAGCGAGGCCACGCTTTCGTGGCCGCTCTCGACAAACAACTTCGTGCTGGAATCGGCTAGAAGTCTCGATGCCGCGGACTGGGAAGGCGCCGTGCCAATGTTCACAATTGCGGACGGCCAGTGCGCAGTCACGCTGTCGCTGGGAGAAGGGCAGCGTTACTTCCGCCTGCGCAAAGTGGAGGCGCTTGCTTCGCCGGGCGTGGGAGGAGGACCGCCGACGATTGGCTACATCACGGCCGTGCTGCGCAGCGACTGCGCCTCGGCGCCGCCGCCGCCGCCGGTGGGCGAGATTGCGGTGGGATCCAATTACGTCATCAAAACGGTCGCGGACGGTGATCCATTGGATTACCAGGCAGCGCAACAACTCGTGTCGGACTCGGTTTTCGAATCGCTCATGCCAATCTATTGCGGATTGCCGGACGAGCAATGCGTTACGAACCGGGTGCAATGGAATCTTCTGACTTACGATCTTGGCGGGAATCCCAGGATATCGGGCAGTCCGCTGAGCGGGGCCGCTTACCACTACTGTGCGGTGACGAATGGATACATTGTCGCGGTAGTGCGCGGCTCATCCGCTACGCTGCCACCGCTGCCGCCAGTGGGCCAAGTGGCGATTGGAACCGATGCTGTGATCCTGACGATTGCGGACACCGATCCGACAGACCTCGAACACGCGCAAGAGCTCGCGACCGATGAAGTCTTTGAATCGTTGATGCGGCAATATTGCGCCTTGCCCCGCGGCACGGGACCCGGCGAGGTCAGCGGCCAGCCCCAATGGCATGTAGCGACGCACGCCGCGGACGGAACGCCCAAGTTGTCGGGGTGCGCCGCGAGCGGTTGCGATGTGCATCCGTGCGTCGTGTCGAGAGGCTACATCGCTGCGGTGCTGCGGAGCGATTGCGCTTCGGCGCCACCCCCTCCGCCGGTAGGCGAAATAGCGGTGGGATCCAATTACGTGATCAAAACAGTCGCAGACGCCGATCCATTGGATTACTTGGGGGCGCAGCAGCTCGTAACGGACGCCGTTTTCGAATCGCTGATGCCGATATACTGCGGATTGCCGAATGAGGGATGCGTGACCAACCGGGTGCAATGGAACCTGATGACGTATGACGCTGGAGGAAATCCGTGGATATCGGGCAGTCCGTTGAGCGGGCCCGGGTTTCACTACTGCCGAGTGACGAATGGGTTTATCGTCGCGGTGATTCGCGGTTCATCGGCTTCGCTGCCATCGCCCCCGCCGGTAAGCCAGGTGGAGATAGGAACGGATGCGGTAATCATGACGATTGCGGATGGCGATCCGGCGGACCTCGATAATGCGAAGGCGCTCGCGACGGACGCGGTGTTCGAATCGTTGATGCAACGGTATTGCGCCCTGCCGCGGGGGACGGGACACGGGCAGGTGAGTGGCCAGCCTCAATGGCATGTCGCGACGTATGACCCGAACGGAACGCCCAGGTTATCGGCATGCGCGGCGAGCGGTTGCGATGTGCATCCGTGCGTGGTCTCGAGGGGTTTTATCACTGCGGTCCTCCGCAGCGCATGCACTTCCGCGCCCGTCCCGCCTCCGCCGGTGGGCCAGACCAGAGTGGGAACAGATTACGTGATCCGGACGATCGCGGACGGCGACCCAATGGATTACACGGCGGCGCAGCAAATCGTGACGGACGCCATTTTTCAATCGCTCATGCCACTTTATTGCGAATTGCCAGACGTGGGGTGTGTCACCAACCGGGTCCAATGGAATCTCATGACCTACGACGCCGGCGGAAATCCCAGGATATCGGGCAGTCCGCTGAGCGGTCCCGGCCTCCATTCCTGTCCCTGATTTGCAGTTTGTAGGTCTTGTTCGTCGGTTCGATTCCGACGCCGGCCTGCAACACATCCATTCACGCGATAGTTAGGCGGCGTTCTCATGTTCCGATCCTGTTCATCCGCGCTGTGAGTTGTAAAGGATCCATAAGAAAACGACCGCGAGAGAGATAAACGCGATGGCTCCGTAGAGCGAAACGCGGGAAACGTAGTCTTGGTCCGTCGCCTTCGTAATGGCCAGATACACGATCTCATCCAAAATCATTGCGCTGCCAATTCCTAAAGCCACGCGCGCCGAGATCGCCAAAAGTCGGAGGCGTGTCCCAAAGGCCAAAAGAAATGCTGCGGGGATTGCGATCAAGATTCCCACGAACAAGTGATGCACCAAGTGGCCGCCGGGATAGATGTGCTGAACGCGCACGAGGTGGAGATACAGCCTCTGGCACGCGAAGGTGCCCAGCAACGGGAATAAAATCAAAAGCAGGGTTTGTTTGGGTGGCAATTGCTGAGGGGTATCATTCATAGTTCAGCCGCCCTATTGTTATTAAACGACTGGTGGTCGGTTATCCATTTCCTCCGGCAACTTGAGGCGAGCTCGCGTAACTGGCGACCACGATCGACTACTGGGAGCCACTTTGGTCGCCTGCGCGCAGGGCGGGATTTCGGAGTTTGATTGATTCGTTTACGACCCGTTTACAACGCCCTTCGAGAGTGAGCCGTTCTTGGCCGCTGGCCGCCTTCCCGCGTTGCCCGCTACAGGCGAGTTGATTTTCTTGGCGCGGGCCGCCTCAATGCTGATGGCATTATCGAAGGCCAGCGGGCCGTCGAGGATTCCCCCCGTAATCTGGCTGCGCTCGGCCATCTTGCAGAGTGCCGCGGCGTCGAGGGTCGAAGGGATTTTGGGATTGATTGTTTCAACGGCGGAAAGGATCGCCACTTTTGGCTCGGCGACGCCCAGAGCATGGGCGAGGTCAATGACGTTCTGGGCGATGTGCACCTTGTCTTCGAGCGTGGGCGCGATGTTGATCGCGGCATCGGTAATTGCGATGGGGTGCGGATGCGTCGGTACATCCATGATGAAGACATGACTAATGCGCCGGCTGGTGCGGAGGCCGGTCGCCGAGGGCACCACGGCGCCCATCAGTTCATCTGTGTGGAGGCTGCCTTTCATCAACGACTCGACTTCACCCGCACGCGCCATGGCCACAGCCTTTTCAGCGGATGCGTGACTGTGCGGCGTGGAAACAATCCGGCAGCCTGAAAGGTCGATGCCTTCGGTCTCAGCAACGACGCGGATTTTTTCTTCGGGTCCGACGAGCACCGGGGCATCGATCAATCCCCGCTGAGCTGCTTCGATGGCGCCGAGCAGTGAATCGCGATCGCACGGGTGGACGACGGCGCACACGACGGGCTGCGACCCTGCGCAGCGTTTGAGTAGTCTTGCGAAATTGTCTGTGCGGCGGAGCATCACGTCGGGCGTAGCCACGTCCAAGTAACGCAGACGGCGCTCCGGCGCGCGCACGGTCACCGTGCCTGTGACGAGCTTGTGTCCGTTGGAGCGTACCTCGCAATCGAACACCACGAGTCGGCCCTCAGGGCGTTTTTCACGCGCGGTCGCCGTGGCCACGACTTCATCTCCAGCTTCGACGCTGCCTTCGAAGCGTAGGTTTTGGGCGGCAATGGAGGTGCCGGGCCCCGGGAGCTTGCGATTGAGCAACCCGGACAGCAGCGCCTCCACCCCTACGGACTCAGCTTGCATCGGCGCGGCGGGAGACCACTGGCCGTCGGCTACGTGAAAGGCGTCCACATCGCCGCCAACCAGGGCGAGGGCCTCAACTTCGAACGCGCTCAATTTGCGCGACACATTGGCGGTGTCGCCTACGCGGATTTCATCGAACGTAACGTTGGTGAGTGATTCCATATCGCTTTTCTCCATTGTTTATGCGAGAGGTTTGCGGCAACCGGTTTGGACTTCGTCGCGGGACGGATGGTTTTCATCGCGCACCAGGTATGCCAACTGTAGGCTCATGAGTTGCTCCTTCCTCAGGGGATGGTCGGACTTTTTGCTGGCCAGGGTGGCCAGGGTTTGTCCACTCCGATGAACATCTCCAGGCGATTCACGAAAGCGCGGCGTTCCTGCTCTTCGAGCTCCAAGGGACCTCGCGATGCGTCGAGGTATTGATCAACGCAATCGGCACAACAGATCAGCATGGGCCCTCCTTCGGTGCGGTGAATTTTGCAGAAGCAGTGTTCAACCGTTGAGTAGGCACAAACAAAGCATTTATCTGAGCTGCCGGCGTCGGATTGCGTTGGGCGTGCTCCATCATCGTTCGGGGAGTCCATGATCCTGACTTCTGGTTGAGATGAAGTGACTGCATGGTCTCTTTGAAAAAGCGTGTCGAATTTGGGCTCCATGGCCTCCGCGCCGAGGACGCGCAAGGAAGGGTTGCCTCTGATAAAGTTTTCGTTCCTGGTATCGCTTAGGTTCATCGTTGAGAGCCCATCGTTCATTGTCATTCCGTAATGCGCCGTTCTCGCTGTGCGTGCGCCAACCATTCAACCGCTCCTCGCGTCGGAGCTCCTCCATTGCTGTGTTTGCCGTCATCCATGGTTTGCTGTTCGTAAACAGGGTTTGGGGAAGAAATTGAGATGGCTGCGGCCTAAAGTTTACTGAGAAAGAGATTTGATTTTGGCCTCGAGGGCCTCCCTGGTCGCAGTGCCGACGATGCGGAAGGACGGCCTGCCTGCGACGAAACAGAGTAAGGTCGGGACAGACTGAATGTCGTAGCAAAGACTTAGGTCGAGACTGTCGTCCGCGTTGACTTTGACTAGTTTGACCGTTCCTCCCCAATGGCCGGCCAGTTCCCGAAGGACGGAATCCAACACCTGACATGGGCGGCTCCATGCCGTCCAAAACTCGACCAGGACCGGCAGTTCTGAAGCCAGCACTTCCGCTTTGAAATTCTGGGCTGTGAGCACGGGCAGCGCCCCGTTTTGCGTGTTCAAGTTTTTGCTCTTTTCCAACATCACAAGGCTCAATCGCACAGCCTGTGCCATGTCGTGGGTAGAGACGTAACGCACGCAGCGATAAACTTTTGCAAGTCCAGAGACAATTTTCCGCCCGCTTCATAAAATCGAATGCCTCGAAAAATCGTACGGTGTTCACAGGCGCATGTTTCAATGCCACGTTCGGTAATGCGCGGTTTCCTTTGCACGGGCGCCAGTTCTTATGAAGGCGCCGCGTCGGGTGTATCGGCTGTGGTTGAAGCGGACTGGCGCGGGAGCCTGCGAGCAAAGCGCGCCCTTCGGACCGCGGATGACTCGCCCTGTCAAGAGCCTATCGCAGGAAGACTTCGTCGATCACTTCATCGTTCGCTCTGACTCAATATCTTTCGGTGATGAACTTTCTTCCCTTGAGCGACGCACGGTCATCGTACGCGCCTTTGATCGAGCGCTCGGGCAGCTTGGCCTTCTGGCGCGGCACTTTCTTGTAAGGGATAAGGTTCAGAAGGTGGGCGATGCAGTTAAGCCGAGCGCGCTTCTTGTCTTCGGACCGAACGATGTGCCACCGGGCCCACTTGGTATCAGTCGCTTTGAACATCAAGTCCCGCGCGCGAGAGTACTCGAACCACTTGCTGCGCGAGGCAAGGTCCATCGGGCTGAGTTTCCATTGGCGGAGGGGATCATTGATGCGCGCCTCGAAGCGGCGCTTCTGCTCTTGGTCACTGACCTCCAGCCAGATTTTGATCAGTTGAATGCCTTCATCCACGATGTATCTCTCGATCTTAGGACAAATTTCCAGAAAGCGGGCGTGATCTTCCTTGGTGCAAAAGCCCATCACGTATTCCACGCCCGCGCGGTTGTACCAGCTGCGGTCGAAGATCACGATTTCGCCTGCCGCCGGCGAATGGGCGATGTAGCGCTGCACGTACATTTGCGACTTCTCGCGGTTCGACGGAGCCGGAAGGGCGACGACGCGGAAGACACGTGGGCTGACCCGCTCAGTGAGCGCCCGGATGGTACCTCCCTTGCCGGCGGCATCGCGGCCCTCGAAAACGATAATGA
>DATLUX010000524.1:0-39534 GCA_035577805.1 Verrucomicrobiia bacterium | reverse complement strand
TACACCGTGCAGAACGCGTAGACACCCGGGGTTTCGACGTAGAACTTGAAGAGCGTCGTGGAGGCGAGGTCGGACTGGCCCAACACGACGGCGGTGGCCAAATCACCAATCTTGCCAGCTCTCACGCGGAACCCGTCGTCGCTGGTCACACCCATGGTGATCGGCCCAGCCGGCAAATCAATGTAGGTGACCAATTCCGCGGCGATCGAGTCAGCGTTTCCGAGCACGCTTGGAATGCCAGGCATCTGATCGTCCGGAGTGAACGTCCCATTCAACTCACCGGCGGTCTGACTGAAGTTGATCACGCTATCGATCTCGAACTTGAACATCACTCCGTCCGCGACACCGTCGCCGACGGTAATGGCGTTGGCGGTAGGATCGGCCAGGTTATCGGAGGCCAGGATGGGTTCTCCGAACACATTCTTGCCGTTGCCCGACACGATATCCTCGGCGAGCGGGAGGTCCATGGTCGCGACCACTCCCAGATTGTTCTGGAAGACGCGCCAGAAGAAGCCCGGTCGGTTTACGTTCACAGAAGAGGCTTTGTCGGTTGGACTCAGCGCGCTGTAGGCGGGCGTGATGAAACTGCCGGAGTCTCCAACTGGATTGCCCTGGGTATCCCTGACTACGATAGAGTAAGTATGACTGCCGATCGCAAAGAAAGGCGATGGCCGATAGGTGAAATCGGTTGCATCCAGCACCTTGGGACTCGCCACAAGCGCGACCAACTTGCCGTCGATCGTCAGCTTAGCCGAGTTGGGATCGACAATCGATGTCCCTACGTCATTGGCCCGGAAGGAAAACTTGTCGACGGCAGGATTGATGGCGGACAGGAACAGGTGAACGCCTCCACTGCCGGCTGTGCCCAACGTGATCAGAGCGGTCTCTGAGGGTGTTTTGCCGAACACGATGGAGTGCGCGCCCAATCCGCCCCAACCTTTCTGGCCCGGGGTCAATTGATCGCCGTCGTTGATGGCCATGCCCAGACCGAATTGCGTCCCGACCGTCAATGGCGGCGTCAACCCGAGGGCGGCGGCCGGCAACTTGATTTCGTAGATGGTCTTTTTGTTCAAGCTGTCGCGAACGACCTTGGCCGTGGTTCCGCCCGGGCCCGCTTCATGCATGACGATCGTGTCCCCCAGCGCGCCTTCAATGCCGCCCAACGCATAGTTGTAAAGAGCGACCTGCGTTGTCCGGGTCGCGTCGGCGATCATCAACTGGACCGAATCGCCATTCCACGCGCTGTTGGCCGAATTCTCATGATAATCGTCCGTGACCACGAACCCGAAGTAGACGTTCTCTGCGTCATAGACCACCTGCACGGCGGAGGTCTGATCGTCCGGCCCGGTCCAGGTGCCGCCGTTGTATTCCTCAAACAAGACGTAGGTTCCGGTGTTGTTGGCCCCCGAACCCTTCGGGACAGAGAATTTCGGATCGGCGAGCACCGGGACTCCCACCCATTCGGAGAGGCTCCCATCGACGGCAATGCCACTGGGAGCAGCCGTGGCAGTATAGGTCTCCTTGCCAGGCTCAATGTCATTGTACTTCGCCAGGGTCAACAACGCCGTTTGCTGCGGCGTCTTGCCGAAGACAATGGCGTGCGCACCCAAGCCGCCCCAACCCTTTTGGCCAGGCGTCAGTTCATCCCCGTCGTTGATCGCCATGCCCAAGCCAAACTGCGTGCCGCCGGTCAATGGAGCGGTCAACCCGAGCGAGGCGGCCGGCAACTTGATTTCGTAGGTGGTCCGCTTGGTGACGGTGTTACGGGTCACGACCGCTTCGGTGCCGCCGGGGCCCGCTTCGTGCATGACGATGGTGCTGCCGAGGTTGTTTTCGGTGCCGCCCAGGGCGTAATTATAAAGCGCGATCTGCTGCTGCCGATCGGCGCTGGCGATCATTAATTGCACCGAATCGCCATTCCAGGCGCTGTTGGCCGAGTTCTCATGGTAATCATCTGTCACCACGAACCCGAAGTAGACGTTGTCCGCGTCATAGACAACCTGCACGGCCGACGTTTGGTCGTCGGGTCCGGTCCAGGTGCCGCCGTTATACTCTTCGAACAACACGTAGGTCCCACTGGTGCCGGAGCCCTTCGGAATCGCGAACTTGGGATCTGCAAGCACGGGAACGCCGGTCCACTCTGAGAGGTTGCCATCCAGCGTGATCGGATTGGGTCTGCGCACGGCCGTGTAATACTCTTTGCCTGGCTCGATGTCGTTGGAAGGCGGTGGCGGAGCTGCCGCCAGGGTCATCAGGGCCGTTTCCTTCGGGGTCTTGCCGAAGACAATGGAGTGCGCGCCCAACCCGCCCCAACCCTTCTGGCCAGGCGTCAGTTCATCGCCGTCGTTGATGGCCATGCCCAAGCCAAAACGCGTGCCCGCCTCCAGGCTCGTCAGGCCAAGAGAGGCCATGGGAAGTTTGATTTCGTAGGTGGTCCGCTTGGTGACGGTGTTACGGGTCACGACCGCTTCGGTCCCGCCGGGGCCCGCCTCGTGCATGACGATGGTGCTGCCAAGATTGTTTTCCGTGCCGCCCAGGGCGTAATTATAAAGCGCCACTTGCTGCGTCCGATCGGCGCTGGCGATCATCAATTGCACTGAGTCGCCATTCCACGCGCTGTTGGCCGAGTTCTCATGGTAATCATCTGTGACAACGAATCCAAAGTAGACGTTCTCCGCGTCGTAGATCACCTGCACCGCCGATGTCTGATCGTCGGGTCCAGTCCAGGTCCCGCCGTTATATTCCTCGAACAAAACGTAAGTTCCCGTCCCGGTCGGGCCGGATCCCTTCGGCACCGAGAACTTTGGATCGGCCAGCACGGGCACACCGGCCCACTCGGAGAGGTTGCCATCCAGGACCACCGGTCTGGGGGCGTAAGTAACCGTGTAGGTTTCCTTGCCGGGTTCGATATCATTGCTCGGCGCCGGTGGGGCTGCCAGAGTCATGAGGGCGGTCTCCGACGGCGTTTTGCCAAACACGATGGAGTGCGCGCCCAAGCCGCCCCACCCCTTCTGGCCAGGCGTGAGTTCATCCCCGTCGTTGATCGCCATACCCAACCCAAACTGCGTGCCGGCCGTCAATTCCGTCAGCCCGAGCGAGGCCTTCGGCAGCTTGATTTCGTAGGTGGTCCGCTTGGTGGTGGTGTTTCGGGTCACGACCGCTTCCGTCCCGCCAGGGCCCGCTTCATGCATGACGATGGTGCTGCCAAGGGCGTTTTCGGTGCCGCCCAGGGCGTAATTGTAAAGCGCCACCTGTTGGGTCCGGTCAGCGCTGGCGATCATCAATTGCACCGAGTCGCCATTCCACGCGCTGTTGGCGGAGTTCTCATGATAATCATCCGTCACGACGAACCCGAAGTAGACGTTGTCAGCGTCATAGACGACCTGGACCGCCGAGGTCTGATCATCGGGGCCCGTCCAAGTGCCGCCGTTATACTCTTCGAACAACACGTAAGTGCCGGCGGAACCGGAGCCTTTCGGCACTGCGAACTTCGGGTCGGCAAGAACGGGAACCGCGCCCCATTCCGAGAGATTGCCATCCAGGACAATCGGCGTGGTGGCGCGAACGACGGTGTAATGTTCCTTTCCTGGTTCAATATCGTTGGCGTGCGCAGGCACGACCAATGACACTGCCAACGGCGCGGTGAGGAACAAGGACAGTAAAGTGGTACGAATTGTACGCATACGCTCTAGGACTACAGGGACGCTTTTTGATGAAGGACAACTGACGTTCTATAGATTGCCTCTGCTTAAGTCAAGGAGTTTGTGGTGAGGCCAGCGATAATCTGTTTCAGCCGTCTCGCGCCAGAGACGAGCCCGGTTATCTCGTGGATTGGGCTTGTGTGATTCCGCGCCCAAGGCAGACAATCCTGAACGAATGAAGCGACTGGTCTGGCAAGTTCTGGCAGCGCTTGGTTTGGCGGTTGTTCCGTTAAGTGCGGGAGCTGCTCTCACGTTGGCCGCGGACGGCTACCACGTTTACCCCGGCGACGCGATTCAAGACGCCCTCCAGTTGGCGGCCACTAACAAGGCGCTCAAAGTCGTCAAGGTTCACGCCGGCGAATATCGGCCAGACAGCAAACGCCAAGCGATGATCTGGTTCAACAAGGCGCACAATGGCATCCGGCTCGAGGCGGTCGGTCCGGTGACACTCACCGCTTCCAACTCGCAGCTGGCCAAGCCGTCCGACCCGGGCTATCCGGCGGTGGTCAATCACGTGGTCTATTTTGGCGACGCCCTCTCCTCCAACACTGTGCTGAGCGGGTTTCGCATTACTGGAGCAAACAACTTCGTTACGAAGAACGGGACATCCCAATTCGAGCCGGCCAGAATTCCGAAGAACCACTTTTTCTATTCTGATGGCGGGGCGATCAAGGTCTTCGGCCGGTCGTATCCGACCATTCAAAACATCGAGGTGGTGGACAACTTCAGCAGCCCCTGTGGGGCAGGTATTTCCGTCCAGCATCAAGGGTTCAAGCAGGGCTCGGTGCTGATCAAAAACTGCGTGTTCCGGAACAACCGCGCGCAGGGAACCGGGTCTGCGATCGACCTGCTGGCCGGCAGCTCCGCCCAGATCATCAACTGCTTGTTTGTGGGCAACATTTCCAACCTGGGCGAGGACCCCGTAGCCAGGGAGTCGGGAGAAAAACCGTTCGTCAACAATGGCGTCTTGACCATTTTTTGGAAGTCCGCGGCGGTGGTGCGGAATTGCACGTTCACTGGTAATCGCAATGGAGTCGACGACCTGGGAGAGGAGAGTGCCTACCTCAATTGCATCCTGGCTGACAACCAGCTGGAGGCGGGCCTGAGGGGCCATCCTCGTTACGAACTGGCAGTGAACGATGGGGCAAGGGTTTGGGGATGTTTCATCAAAGGAACCGCCCAGGCCGCGCGGGGCGAAATCTCGGCAACGAACAATTTCCTGAGCCCGCCGCCCCCTCGTTTCAACCAGGATTTTGTGCCCCAGGCGCCGGAATACCGGAACGCCGGCTACCGGCCCGTGAGTCGGTAAAAGGCGCGTTTGAGGGCAGAAAAGCAAGCCGTGCGCATCAACGATCCTCCGTGATGGTGAGCTGGCCATTGAGCGGAATTCGCTCGGTGATCACCTGCTTTCGGCCGGACGGCCAGACCACTTCCACGCGGTCGACTGACGTCGCCGCGGCTAATCCGAAATACAAGGGCATAGAGCTTTGCGAGAGGTAACCCGACTTGCCATCGTGGTAGCGGGTGTAGGTTTTGGGCCCGCACTGAACTCGAACGGTCGAGCCGAGGCCATCGCGATTGGAGATGGTGCCGACGAGTTTGATTTTGAGGAAGTGGATGGGCGCCTTCTCCGACAGGTTGCTGATCAACACCTGTGGCCGATCGTTCCAATCGTTGGTTATGAGATCGAGATCGCCATCGTCGTCCAGGTCAAAGGCTGCTGAGGAGCGCGAGCTGGTGGTGCCGATCACGCTCAAAACGCCGGTTTTTCCGCGGCAAAGCGGATGCCGCTTATCCTCGCCGGAGCAATCGAGAGTGAAGAATTCTTTCTCGATCCGGTTGCCCTGGCGCGGCTCCACGCCCAGGACGAACTCGCTGTCCACAAACCGCTGGCCGCCCTCGTTGAGCAGCACGGAGTTGATGGCATAACGCAAGGGGTACCCCATGCCGGCGGTGACAAACAGATCTTCGTAACCATCGGCATTAAGGTCCGCCACGGTCACGCCCCAGGGCCAATAGGTCTCGACGCCAAGTTTGGCCGACACCTCGACAAACCGGCCTCCGCCCTGGTTCTGATAGAAAGCGTTCCCGAGGATGTTATTGCTCGCAGCCTGCCAAGCAGCCGGGGACCATTCGGCCGAGCACCAGACGTCGCTTTTCTGCTTCTCGAAGCGGGGACTGAAATCTTTGTCGCCCGCCTTGATCTGCAGCGTGGTCATGTCCGAGTGCATGTCGGTGACGTAAAGATCCATCAACCCGTCGAGGTTATAATCGAAGAACTTTATGCCCATGGAGCCCCAGGGTGTTTTGGGAAAATACGTTGAAGTCTTTTCGACGAACCGCTGGCCCCGGTCGTTTTCATAGAACTGGTCATCCCCTGACATGCTCAGCACGTAGAGATCGGGGTAACCGTCCTGATTCAGATCGCAGAAGGTGGCATCGCCGCTCCAGCCGCGATGTTGGAGGCCCATTTTCGCGGAGACATCCTCGAATTTTCCGCCGCCCAAATTCTGATACAACACGCTCTGCTCGCTGCGGGCCGGGAACTGCCAGCCCTGAAACGCGTCGGATCGCCCCAGGTAAAAGCCTCCGCGCCCTTTCTCGTTCCTTGTATAGACGCCCACGTTGGCCACAAACAAATCCAGCAAGCCGTCCCGGTTGAAATCAAAGAATGTCGCGCCGGAGGAATGAGCCGCGCGCGTCACCGTCAGCCCGGCCTCCGCCGTGATGTCCTTGAACCTCCCGCCCCCAAGGTTTTTGAACAAAACGTTGCCCATCCGCACGGTGGTCACGAACAGGTCCGGCCAGCCGTCGTTGTCGATGTCGGCGAAGGAAGCGGTCACACCAATCTTGTCCGCCAGGCCCACTCCCGCGGTGGCGGTGAAATCCTCGAACTGGCCATGACCCAGATTGCGCCAGAGCTGGCTGGCCCCCAGTTGGTTGACGAAATACACATCGAGGCGGCCATCTCCGTCCACGTCGGCCACGGCCAGTCCATTGCCGTGATCGTAATGAACGGCCTTGTAGTCCCGGGCGCCGTCATCGACGGGATGATGTTCGAAACGAATACCGCTCTGGGCGCAACGATCGACAAACTGGAAGTCGTGAAAGGTTTTCCAGGCCGCGGCTGCCGTGATCTGCCGTTGGCGGTTCTCCGCCAGGGACCGCAGGGTGCTCTCGGTCTGTCCATAGGGATTGATGACCTCTTTGCCGATCGTGTTGTCCGCGCTGAAAAGAGGCAGTGTGCCGAGCGAGCTGAGCAGACAGGTCCGAAGCAAAAGATGGAGACTCATGGGGATGGTAACACTGGGTTGGATGGCGCTGGGAGAGGCGCAGGCGCGGGGGGGGCAGGCCGGGGCAACGGCAGTGCGGGACCGAGGACCAAGCGGAATCCAACGAAATGAATGCCGTTGGACGGCGACATCATAAACCGGCTGGAGGCCCGGGCGTACTGGGCGTCCTGGTTCCAGCCGCCGCCCTTGAACACTTTGTACTTACTGGTCGCGGGCCCGACAGGGTCGTTGAGCGGTGCCGCCGGATAGGGCTCAAACCAATCGGAGCACCACTCCCAAACATTGCCATGCATATCGTAGAGCCCCCAGGCATTCGGAAGCTTCTGGCCGACCGGATGCGTGGTCGCGTCGCAGTTTTCCGCCGTCCACGCGTATTGCTCAGCGGCGCCAGCATCGTCGCCAAAGGCAAACAGGTTGGTGCTGCCGGCGCGACAGGCGTATTCCCATTCTGCTTCGGAGGGGAGCCGATATTCATATCCATCCGCGAGGCGGCCGGCCTTTCGTTCACGCTGACTGATGCTTGCGCAATAGTTGCTGGCGTCAAAGAACGTGACCTTTTCGACCGGCCGGTTGGAATCTCCGGTGAAATGGCTTGGATTCTTTCCGGCGACGGCCGCGAATTCTCCCTGGGTCACTTCATATTTCCCGATCCAAAAGTCGCGAGTAATGGTGACGGGGAACTTGATGCGCATGAAGGTGCCGGATTTGATGGCCACCATGTTGGTCAAGGGGACCAGTTCCACGTGAGTTGGCGTTGCCGTCGCACTCGTGTCGCCGGATTTGGGCGTGCACCCCAGTGGAGCGGCCAGAAGGCCCAGAGCCCACAGCGCCCCCGGCCATGGCAGGGCGGCACGACGATGACAAGTGTTCATGCTCTAATGGCTGGGCGAAGCGTCCCTTCCGATTCGCTGATCACGGAAACCTTGTCAATCATCGTCACTGCACCTGAACGATTCGATAGAAGCGCTGCGGGCCGGCTCGAAGATCATCGAGAACGGTCAACTGGTCGCTGTTCGCCTGAACGGGGGATGCCAAGGGCGTCCAAACTTCCTCGGCCAGAGAGTTCTTGAAATCGACTCGATAGAACCGACCGACCAGGGTTTGGAACGTCATGGCAATCCCATCGCCATCCCGGGCGATGCTCACGTGAGGCGGCGGCAGGCCAATTACATTTCGACCGCGGGGCGTCGGAGTGATCATGTAGTAGATGGCCGCGGCACCGTCGGCAAAACGGCCCTGGCTGATCCCGTTGGTTTGAGGACCGAAGACGACGGAATCGATGGCCGTGCGGCCATCCGGCGCGAACAAGGCGATGGCCTCCCCGGCGGCCCGCAGTTGGAAGCCCGCATGGAGATCCTGGTGGGCGGCCGTGTTCTGGTTGGTTTCATTGTCCGCCCAGACCAGCAGGAATCCATCGGCCGGAACGATGTACTGCCCATTGGCAGGAACCTGGAACTGACGCGGCGAACCGAGATTGTCAGTCAGGAAATAGCCGCCCAGATCTACCGGGCTGGCGTCGGGATTGTAGATCTCAAACCAGTCGTCAAACTTCCCATCGGCGGGGTCGGCCTGGGAACTGGTATTGGACGCCATCCATTCATTGATGAAGAGCGTGACATCGCGGGCGTTGTTCGGCGCGCTGGGGGTGACCTGGAAGAAACGCTGCCGGGTGAATGGTTGACCGTCGGGAAAGGCGCCATACGAGAGATCAGGCAGGCCGTTTGAGTAGGCGAGATAATCAGTGATCTGCGGACGATTCTGAATCAGCCGAACGAGAGTCACCACCCCCGCCTGGGGGTTCGGCCGGAAATTGGCGTGCCACTCCGCGGCGGTCGACTGGCCGGGCTGACCGTCGAGCCAGACAATCGCAAACCCCCCGGCGGTCAGGGCTGCGCCGGCTGGAAACTGCCAGCCGGTCGGCCCGTTGGTATAGTTGTCGGCGAGAAAATAGCCACTGAGGTCCACCGCGTTCGTGCCGCTGTTGTAGAGCTCAATCCAGGGGTCATGCTCGCCGCGGCTGTCCACGATTCCCGTCCGATTGTCCGGTTGAATTTCATTGAGCCAAACCAGATCGTACGGCACCGAGAGTCCTGCTGCCGCATTGGCGGCCCCTGGCGTAAAGACAATAGGGCGCAGGCTGGTCGAGCTGCTGAAACTGGACCCGGGTGTCGTGCGCAAAACGATGTTGGCGACGTTGGAGTTTGGACGGAACCAAAAGCTCAGTGTGCAAATGGTGCTGGAGGGAAAGGCTGGGATCGATTGGACGACCGAATTGGTCAGGGCGCCGGGGCCCGAAGCGATGACCCGCAAGCTGGCGCTGCCACCGTGACTGAACTGGGTGCTGAGGAGGGAGCTTGCATGATTGCCCACCGCCGACCAGGACCCGCTGAGTGGCGACTCAAAATCGCCGTTGGCCAGAAGGTTTGGGCCGACCTCCGCCCGCGTTCCTGTGACTAAAACGAGGTCATCGATGAAGACCTCGCCCGGGGCCGACAGAGAGACGACGAAGTTAGTTCCCGGCGTGGTCCCGCCACTGATGACTCCAGTGAACGCCACCCGGCGCCATTCCTCGTGATCGGTCCACGCACTCGGGCGGCTGTTGTCCAGCGTCGGATCAATCAATTGCAGCGACGCCCCACCGCCATCGGCCAATGGCGGCCAGGGAGGCCCTGGGGCGTAGCGCACCTTGTCCACCGTCCGAAACACGAGATTACTGGTGACAACAGCACTGTTGGTGGCATACGCCAGCATCGGGCGCTCCAGGCTGAGCGTTTCGCCATCGGGATCCAGCACGCCATCGAACAGGTCGAACAGCGGCGCCCCGCCGTAGGCAGCCGTGAAGGCCGGCCGGTCGGCGGCCAAAACCAAATATTGCCGATTACTAATGATGCTGCCCGCCGGGAACGTGTAGTCGAGGCCGTTAACACGCCAGCCCGAGACGTTGAAGGAAAAGTCCGAGGCGTTGTGGATCTCGACATAGGAAGCAGCGGGCACGGAAGGATGGTACATGATCTCATTGATCACCAGAACCGATTCCGGATCGGGGACGGTCCTGGTCAGGATGACCGTGAGGTTAGTTGTGAACCCGGCCAAGGGCCGGCCGTAGAAATCCTGTCCTTGAATGACGAGGCTGTTGCTGGCCGATTCGGCCACGAACTGGATGCGGAAAGTCTTGGGATCAATCCAGGTGATCGGGTATTCGCGACCGTTGATGGTAATCGTGCGGGCTTCGACCGGGGCTTCACCAGTGATGACCACAAGATTGTTACTGGACGTGATCTGGTTGGTAACGGTGATCTTGAATGCCCCAGCGTCTTCGTTGGCGACCGTTTGGAGGATGCTGGTGCGAGCGGCGGCCATATAGGCCTTGATGCCATCGGCGCCCGGTTCGGCCACCGCGATCCCATTGGCGCGCAAGGCGCTGAATTTGGCATCCAGCACATCATTGATCGGGTTTCCCGCCCAGGGCCCGGTACACACTTCTTTCAGCGCGCGGAGATACATTCGACGGAACGGGGCATGCCGGAACATGGCTGGGATGGCGGTGTCGTCCTCGTTGACCAGGAATAGATTCTGGCCGGGCGCCCACGCCCCGCTGTTTCCTCCCAGCACCGTGTTCCAGTCCCAGATCAGGAGCGTATACTTCCCGTGCTGGGGCATGTAACCGTACATGTTTTGCGAACTTTGGGCCCCGAACGAGTCCCAGTTGCCGGAGGCATGCTCGACCGCAAAGATGCGGAACCATTCCTCGACGTCGGCCACTTCGGAAAGCCGCGAGGTGAGGGCCGGGCCCGGCGTTGTGTTGGCGGCGTCGATCAGGGCCAGGACCGGTCCGTAATCGTTGGCCGTGCCATTGGCCGAACGGGTCAGGAACGTATTGCGCAACCGGGCGATCTTCGGGATGGTGACCCCGTTGGAGACCGTGTTGTACCGGTTGAGTTCACACCCCGCCACCGGCGTGAACGGGATCGGCCCGGCGCTGACATCCCCGGTCTCAAACCAAAGCTGCATCTTGTAAAGATTGCCTCCGGTGTCGTCGGGAAAGAACTGGTTCACCATGTCGGAGCCGGGGCTTTGGGCATCCTCCATCAGAGCCGTCGTTCCGCCGCGGCGGTTGCCATTGAAAAAAACGTTGACGAACCGGCGGTATCCCCACGGCAAACCGAGTTGTCGGGCCGTCCAGTAACAGATCTGTTCCCGCTGACAGGAGGCGTCCTCGAACGGACCATTGCCCGGGGCATGGAGCTTGTTAAAATTCTCCGTGCCCAGCACTTGGTCATCGAGCGGCATCTCAATGGAGTAATTGGCCTCGGTCGTGTCAGGTGAAGGCCCGACGCTGAACTGATGGAACGGGCTGCCGGCCCATTTCACACTCATGTTGTAGACCGCCCGGAAGGTTCCGTAGACGAACGTGCCGAAGATTCGCTCGTTGCTCATCGAGGGGCGCTGCTGCCAGTCGCTGAGATTGCCCTGCGTCATCCACAGACGATACGTGCCGAAGGACCCGGCGGGAATTGGATCGCCAAAGCGCACCAGGCACTCAAAAGGCTGGCGGTAGGAGGCGTCCTGCAGCGGAAAAACTCGACTGGCCCCGAGCGTATCCGCGGCCACGATCTGAAACGCCGCCAACGCGCCAGCCGGCTGCCCAGCGATGGTCGCGCTGAAAATCCCGTCTCCCGCGATGGCATCGCCTGCCGTCCCATCGTCGCGCATGGGGACGGTGTTCTGGGAAGGCGATGGGTCAATCCGGTAGAGCAACGACAGGGAGGCGATGCCATCCGGATCGGAAACTCGGCACGTGACCACGACACTCTGATCGCCGGCCGGGAGAACCGGCTCATGGTGCACTTCGTAAACGGCCGGGGGCGCGTTGGAGAGAGCGCGGCTGTTGCGGGCGCCGGGCGTGCCGAGATTCCCCGGCAGAACCATGCGGCCGAAGCATTCGCCCCAGTTGCCGTGGGTCCGAAGGATGATCTCGGGCCATCCACACAGCCAACGGACCCGGGCCCGGATGGTGCCTGGAGCGTTGGTCGGGGCGACCGCGGCGAGCGGGACGCGCAGTCGATTGAGGCCGGTATCCCCGCGGGCGCTGGCGCGAACATGGAGGGAATGGCCTGATTGGAATCCGTTCCCTTCGATGGTGGATCGCAGGTGAGTGCCCCGGGCCGTCCAGGTGGACAGGCCAGTTTCAAAGGTGCCGTTGGTGCAGAGATTCGCGCCGCCGGGGGCGAAGATCTCGACGTTGTCGAGCAGGCATTCCCCCTCTCCCAGCAACATGACCTGCAGGTTGTAGGGCGTCTCGTAGCCGTGATCAAAAAGCCCGTTAAACTCCACCAGCGTCCAGGGCGCCTTGGCGGTCTCATCGCTGTCCGCCCAATTATGAGCCAGCCGATGGTTGCTGCGCGGATCGATCAGTTCGAGGCTGCTCCCGCCGCCGTTGGCCCAAGCGCCCCAGTTTCCGCCAACACCATAGGCGACCTCATCAATGACCACATAAACCGTGTTCGTTCGGACCTGGCCGAGGGAGTTGGTCGTGACGCTGCTGTCCGGCCTGGCCAGCGCCACCCGGTCCCCTTTGTCGCGCAGCTTGCCCTGGAAGTTTCCCCGCGTGTTGGCCGCGTTCAGGTTCGGGTAATTAGTCAGGAGGCGGGCAACATTTTTGGCAATCACGAGATAACCGCCAGCCGCCAGCGCCGTGTTGGTGGGAAATTCGTACTCGATGCCCGCGATGAACTTCCAGCCGCCCAGATCCACCGCATGCGGGCCATGGTTGTAAAGCTCCACATACTCATCGTCGCTCAGGGTTGAAATCGGGTTGTACATGATCTCGTTGATGACGATGTCGTGAATCAGGATGTCGCTGTTGGCGGCGCCAGGCGTGCGCTGGGCCAGAGGATAAATCTCCTCCGCTCCATCGGGGTGCCGGCCGGATGATAGATCCGCCGCCTGCGGCCCAAAACGGACCGCATCCAGCACGCGGGTGCGATCGACGTTTCGCAAAAAAATGGTTTCGCCGCCCGAGCTCAAGCCGAACCCCAGCTGGTTCTGATAATAGGTCAGAAATCCGCGCGGCATAATCCGGATGTTGGGAAGGACGAATTTGTTGGTGTGCGGATCATCGGAAAGTGAGCAACCCGTCAGATCCACCTCCAGGTTGGAATCGTTGTAGAGTTCGATGAAGTCAACGTTGGGCGGCTCCGAGTTGGCCAGGAATTCATTGATGCGGATGGAAGACTGCGGGCTACGGCCGACGTTGATGGCATCATACGCGCCGGGCGAACCGCCCACTCGGTCGCTGATGCCCCAGGCTTGGGGCCGATTCTCGCCGTAACTGGGACGCGTCAGGACCAGGGAATGGCCAGCCCCATCCGCCGCCGCCGGCCAGGGCGGTTGATTCGAATACTCGATTTCCAGCAAGACAGCTCCCTCTTTGTTCCGCAGGCGGATAGTCCCGGATTGCGGAAGCGCCTTGGCGTAGGGGCCCAAGACCCCAGAGATTGCGTAGGCGTTCTGGACGTGGGCCGGGTTCCGGGCGATGACGCGAAACTCGCCGCCTTGCAGGACGGTGTTGGGGGGGAAGGTATAATCAATGTCACCGGAGATTCGGTAGCCGCTGATATCTTCGAAGAACGGGTTGGAGTTATAGATTTCGATGAACTCGAGAACGTTTCCGTTCGTATCGGGCATCGGACGGTACATGATCTCGGTGATCGCGAAGGGCGTCTTGCGGCTGCAAGGCCCCGCTGGCTCCACCTCCGAGGTGAAGCTTTGGGCTGATGAAACGCAGGGCGCCGCCGCGGCCAGAATCCCGGTTAGAAGCGCTCTCAAGGCCTTCCCATACATAAAGTCATCAGTTCGAGGCAACGATCCAGATCGGAAAAGCAACCCTTACACGTCTTCAGGCACGAGGTAGGGCTTGCGGTAGGGGCGAGTGAGCATTTCGTTGGCGGTGTCATTGCCGATAAAGCGTTCGGACTTGGGATCCATCGTGAGCGCGACGCCGAGAGTCGATTGGTGGGCATAACGATTTATTTCATTATCGCCGAGATGATAGAACATGCGCTGGGTGGCTTCGGTGAGCGCCTTGTTGGCTTTGATCGCTTCGAGCGTCGCGCTCTGCAGCTGTTTCTTGCCGAGCCGATAGCTGATATTCCCCGTGTGGCAGAGTGCGCTGGAAAGGTGGCCTTCGAGGATGTCCGCGTGAAGGTCGGTGTGCTTGCGGCTGCGGACGGCCTTGATGAAGTTCGCGTAGTGATCTTCGGCGCCCTTCCATTCCGTCATTTTCTTGTTGTCCTTATCATAGGCAATGGCGCTGGAATAGTTCGGCACCACGACCGTGCCGCCTTCGCAGTGAATGATGACACCGACACTGCCACCGATATCCTTGGGGAATTTATCCATGTCGACGGCGCCCCAGCCGCCGTTCTTGATCAGTTCTTTGCTCCGCGGCAGACCGCGCACTTCAAAGATCAGCGGGGCCCGGGCGTAGTCGTGATAGACAATCTGAGTGTTGGGCGTCTCACCGTCGTCGTCGTAGCCGAGACGTCCACCGATGCTCAGGACACGTGGAGAGAGTTCGTCCACGCCGAGGAACCAGCGTGCGATGTCCATCTGGTGGATGCCCTGGTTGCCCAGGTCGCCACAGCCATAGTCCCAGAACCAATGCCAGTCGTAGTGGAAACGCTTGCGGCGGATCGGGCTCATGGGCGCGGGGCCGGACCAGAGATCATAATCGAGGCCGGCGGGCACGGGCTGCGGGCCGTCCACCTTGCCGATGCTGGGGCGCGGTTTGTAGCACAGGCCGCGGGCGACGAGGAGGTTGCCGAGGTTGCCGGCGTTGACCCACCGGATGGATTCGTTGATGGCCGCGCTGGATCGGCTTTGCGTGCCGGCCTGGACCATCTTCTTATACTTGCGCGCCGCCTCGACGATTTTGCGTCCTTCCCAGACGTTGTGGGAAACGGGCTTCTCCACATAAACATCCTTGCCGGCTTGGACGGCCCAGATGGCAGCCAGAGCGTGCCAGTGGTTGGGGGTGGCGATGGAGATCGCGTCGATTTCTTTGCTTTCAAGAAGTTTCCGGATGTCCTTGTGCGCTTGGACAGTCACGCCTTGATCATTCCATTTCTGCTTCTGGCGGCTGAGGATGGCGTCATCGACATCGCACAGGCCGGCGATCCGGCAGCCTTTGACCTTGGAGAAGCCCTCGATGTGATCCCCGCCGCGTCCACCGAAACCGACGGTGGCCACGCGCACATCTTCGTTGGAGTTGGGAACCTGGGACCAGGATTTAGCTGACCAACTGACGGCAGCAGCAGTGACGGCACCGCATCTGAGGAAGGAACGACGTGTGAGCTGTTTCATATGGAATGAAGGCAACCATTGAACCATGTCACGAGTCGCCTGGAAATGCATAAATGACTGACGGAGTCCAATTGGGCGCATTTGGCTACTGCCCCCGGGATCGCGGCCTTTTAGGCCGCTTCGAGATGGGGATCGGAGGCAGCCCCTCGACGGGCTCGGGGCGGGCTCCCTCGACGGGGCTCGGGGCGGGCTGTTGGGTAATTCCTTGGTCCTGGAGCCGACGGGCCGATGAAGCGGCGTAAAACACCGCGCACCAAACTGCATTGTTCGGAGGGCAGTGCCTAAATATGCCCGGTCCAATTCCTGCCGCATTTTGTAGGTGCGCCCTCGGGGAAGCTCTGCGATAAGCAGGAACGTTCAGTTGACACTCCAAACTGCCGTAGGTCACGATGCCGACCAGACAAGAGCGCCTAATGGACTTTTGCCGCCAGAACGCGCAGGACCATAGCAGCGACACCGGACTCCAGGACGGGCCTGAGAATTTGGCCTGGATTTTGGGGGAGATGGGGCGGCGATCGCCCGGAAGAACCTTTTGCGGGAGCCGGCCAAGTATGACTGGGTGGCGGAGGGGAAGGACTCAGCAACTGGTCTTTAGCCTTTTGTGGTGTGCCTTTTTGTGGCCGGTGCTCGCCCCGCCAACTGAGGCGGCAGAAGGCCTGGCTTTGGCCATCGTCTACGACACCTCCGGGAGCATGCGCGAGGCGGTGCCCACGGCAGACGGCAAGAAGGCGGCAAAGTATCTGATCGGAAACAGGGCGCTGGAGAACATCATCCAGCGCATCGACCATTTCAGCACCAATTCACCCTTGCTGCACCCAGTGCAGGCTGGGCTGTTTGTGTTCCAAGGCCAGGGGGTTCGGGAAGCAGTGCCTTTTGGTCCGTTTCACAGCGCGCGGATGCTGGATTGGGTCAAAAGCTATCGCGGGCCCGACAGCGGGACGCCCTTGGGGGCGGCCATCGAGGCAGCCAGCCGGCCGGTGTTGGCCTCGAAGCTTGACCAAAAACACATTCTGGTGATCACGGACGGTCAGAACACGATCGGCCCGGATCCGGTCGTCATTGTACCACGCATCCAAAAAGCCGCCGAAAGCCGTGGCAGCAGTGTTTTTCTCCATTTCGTGGCGTTCGACATCGATGCCAAGGTCTTCAGCCCGCTGAAGAAACTGGGCGTGACGGTGGTCGGGGCCGCCGACGAAAAGCAACTCAACCAGCAGCTTGAGTTTATTCTCGAGCAAAAAATCCTGCTGGAAAAAGAGGAGCCGAAGAAACCGTAACAAGGGACCACTATGTTCAGAGCAATCAAACGGGTGTTCATCTGGCTGGGGCTGATGGCTGAGCAAGCCACCGAGACGGATGCCATCAATCAGGCAGTGATCGAACGCGGCATCCGCGATGCCAAAGGCAAGGCGGACAAAGCTCATTATGCCAATGGCCAATTGGCGGGTCAGATCGCGTTACTTAAGGACCAAGTGAAGCGACAGGATCGCCAGCGCGAAGAGCTCCAGGGCTTGCTCCAGGCCGCCGCCGCCGCCAACGACGAAGCCAACGGCGCTCATTACGCCGAAGAATTGGCCACCGTCGAGTCCGACATCAACGAAAACAAAGCGCAACTCGACAGTCTGGAAGCCCTTTACAAACAGAACACCGAAGTCATCGCCCAAAGCCTGCGCGAAATTCAAAAGTTCCAGCGCGAGTTCGAAGCCGTTAAAGCCAAGGCCGCCATTGGCCGTTCCCTGGAGAATCTCGCCGGCATGATGAAAAGCTCGGTCACCGAACTGCAAGGCATGATGGGCGGCGAATTGGGTCAATCCATGCAGCAACTCCGCCAAACCGCTGCTGCCGGTGAAGGCCAGATGCGCGCCACGCTCGACCTGGCCAAGGAAATGGGCTCCAACATCCAGCGCCAGCAAGACGTGCGCAAAGCTCGCGGGGCCATGTTGTTTCAGGAGTACAAAAAGAAAATGGGCATGGTCCAGCCGGAGGCCGCCGCCCCTCAAACGGCTCCCAACCCCAATCCTGAACGTCAAAAGATCGCCGAGAAATGACCGCCCGAGGCAAAATCATCCTGACTCTCCTCATCCTGGGCGTCGCCGGGCTGGGGGTTTGGAAGTGGTATCCGAAGCTGGCGGCTCGTTCCGGAACGGCCCTCAGCGCGGCCTCCGGCAACACGCGCCAGGCGGAAAGCCGCAGCCCGAGTGATCCCGGCAGCACCGCCCAGGCGTCCGAATTGACGGAAACACAAACCGAGATCCCCCGTCTGGCCGCCGCCGGCACCTATCAGCCCAAGGACAACACGGTGGAGATCGAACTCAGCGAATACGCCGGGTACGCCGGGTTAATCGTGGCCAACGCCGGCCTGGCTGCCAACGACAATTCCATCTTCGCCAAGAAATATGGATTCAAGGTGTCCATCAAACTCAGCGAGGAAGAAAGTTGGTCCGCGCTGAACAGTGGCAAAATGGCCGCCTCGGCCACCACGGCGGACGTGCTGGCCATCTACGGGCGGCAGTTTCAAGTGCAGGTGCCGGCCCAGATCGGCTTTTCCCGCGGAGCCGACGGCGTGGTCGTACGCACCGACATCAAACGGATCAACCAACTCAAGGGAAAGATTCTTGCCACCTCCCAGTTCACGGAAGCCGAGTTCTTCATTCGTTACCTGGCTCAAGAGGCGGGGCTGGAAGTAAACGCGCTGCCGGATTTGAAGACTGCGCCTGATCCAGCGAAAGTTAATTTGATCTTTTGCAAGGACGCCTTTGCGGCCGGCGATCTCTTCTTGCGCGAGGTGCAGGCCGGCCGCAACGTCCTGACGGGCTGCGTCACCTGGGCGCCCAAGACCACCGAAGTGGCCGGCGAAAGCGGCGGCAAAGCGCATGTTTTGGCCACCAGCCGCAACCTTCTGATCATCGCGGATATCCTCATCGTCAATAAAGGCTTCGCCCAGCAAAACCCGGCGATGGTGGCCGGATTGGTCGGCGGCTTACTTGAGGGCAACCGCCTGGTGCGCGACGACGCTAATTCCTGTTACCCCATCATCATGCGCGCATTCAAATGGGACAACGCCAAGGCGCGCGCCGAATTGGCGAAGGTGCATCTGTCGAATCTGCCCGAAAACCTCGCCTTTTTCTCGGGGGCGATCGACGCGGCGGGGAGTTTCGGAGGCATTTATCAATCGGCGGTCTTTTCCTATGGCCCGCAGCTATTGAAGGACCCCGTGGATGGCGATCGTTTTCTGGACTTGCAGCATCTCAAAGCCATCGAACAATCCGGCCTTTACAAGGATCAGAAAGTGTCCATCGCCCCCATCCGCAGCGGCAGCGGCGCTCCGGTCGAAGGCGATCCGCTGCTGAGCAAGGATATCCGGTTCCTCTTTTCGCCGAACTCGGCCAATTTGGACCTGACCAACCAAAACAACCTGAAAAACCTGGAAGCCATTAAACGGTTGCTTCAGGTCAGCCCGGGTTCGACCGTGCTGCTGCGCGGTCACGTCGATAACTCGATGGTCGAAGATTTCCGTAAGAAAGGAGGCGATGCGTTCGTGCGCCAGATGGCTTTGAAGGCGGCTGATTTCAGCCGGCAACGCGCCAATGAGATCAAACGGTTGCTGATTGAGAAGCACGGGATCGACCCCAAACGACTCGACAGTGTCGGGCGCGGCTGGGAGGAGCCTCTGGGACCCGATCACGAACAGAATCGCCGCGTGGAAGCCCAATGGTTCACTCTGGAATGAGGCATGACCGCACGTGGCAAGCTGATTCTTACTCTCATCATTCTGGGAGTAGTTGCGTTCGGGGTTTGGCAATGGCGCGATAAGTTCGCCCGCGGCCCTGGAGCGGGGACCGGGGCGTCCAATCCCTCGGCTCCAGCCGAGGCGGCTCCGGTGGAATTGGTGGAAACACTCTCGGAAGTTCCGGCGCTGGCGGCTCCCGCGGCCTACCAGCCCAAGGACGACACGGTTGATATTGAGTTAAGCGAGTATGCGGGTTATGCGGGGTTGCTGGTCGCCAACGGCGGGCTGGCGCCCAACACCAATTCGTTCTTCTTCCAACGCCACGGGTTCAAGCTCAATATCAAACTCAGCGAGGAGGAAAGTTGGCCGGCCCTCAACAGCGGCAAAATGGCCGCCTCCGCCACGACTGTCGATGTGCTGGCCGTTTATGGGAAACAATTCCAGGTGCTGGTCCCGGCCCAAATCGGATACTCACGTGGGGCCGATGGGGTGGTGGTGCGGAAGGAGATCAAACGCATCAACGTGCTCAAAGGCCAAATCCTCGCGACCTCGCAGTTTACCGAAGCGGAATTTTTCATCCGGTACCTGGCTCAGGAAGCAGGCCTGTCCATTCATGCGTTGCGCGATCTGAATGAAGCGCCGGCCCCGGACAGTTTGAACCTCGTCTTTTGCAAGGATGCGTTTGCCGCGGGGGATTTCTTCTTGCGCGAACTCAAACAAGGACGGCAGCGGCTGGCGGGATGTGTGACGTGGGCGCCCAAAACCACCGAAGTGGTTGAGCAAAGCGCAGGCAAAGCGCACGTGCTGACCACCAGTCTGAACCTGCTGGTGGTGGCGGATATTTTGATCGTCAACAAGGGATTCGCCCAACAGCACACCAACATGGTCGCCGGGTTGGTGGCGGGCCTGCTCGAAGGCAACCGCATGATCCGCGATAACCAGGCTGGCCATCTCGACGTCGTGGCCAAAGCCTTCAAATGGGAACGCGACCAAACCAAAGCGGAACTAGCCAAGGTGCATCTGGCGAACCTGCCGGAGAACCTCGCATTTTTTTCCGGATCCATCGACGCCGCGGGCAGTTTTGGGGGGATTTATCAATCGGCCGTTTACGCCTACGGACCGCAAGTCATTCGTGACCCGGTCGATGCCGATCGTTTCCTGGAGCTGCGGCACCTCAAAGCGGTCGAAGCGTCCGGCGCCTTTGCTGAACAAAAAGTGGCGATCAAACCGATCCGCTCTACCACGGCGGCAGCCGTGGAAGGCGATCCCGTCCTGAGCAAGGATATCCGGTTTCTCTTCGAACCCAATTCTGCCACGCTCGATCTAAAGAACCAGGACAACCTGAATAACCTCGAGGTCATCAAGAAACTGCTCCAGGTCAGCCCGGGCTCCGTTGTGCTGTTGCGCGGCCACGTTGACAACGCCCGCGTCGAGGAGTTTCGCAAGACCGGCGGGGAAACCTACGTGCGCACGATGGCGTTGAGGGCGATCGAGCTCAGTAAGAATCGATCCACTGAAATCAAGCGCGTGTTGCTCGAACGTTTTCAACTTGATCCCGCCCGCATCGATATCGTCGGACGCGGCTGGGAGGAACCGTTGGGCACCGACAGTGACAAAAACCGCCGCGTCGAGGTGCAATGGTTCATGCTGGAGTAAATTCTCCCGTGCGTCATCTCGATGTGGCGCACCTCTATCTTTTGGCTTTCAGCTTGCCTGCCTTCACCCTTCGGGACTGCGGCGCGGGTCAATTTAGACACTGGCCCGGAGCAAACATTTCTCCCATTCTCACCCCTCACCCGCCTTCGCCCTGCCGGCTACGGCGGGCAGGCCCTGGCCCTCTCCCCGTTGAGGCCGTTGAGGGGAGAGGGTTTTCGCGCGCCGGCGGATTCAATAGGTATCGAAGTGGCGCTGCTGCAAGGGCAGTGCGTGATGTGCCCCGGCGGCGTGGCTGTCTACGTTCGTGTTCTTTTTTTCTGTAATCCGCGGTTAGTTTCGTGGATCGTATGCTTAGGAATTCGAGAAGGCATGCGTGTTGTCCCCATCAATCTTTCAGGAGGGATCCTGTCCGTGGTCCTGTCCGTGGTATGGTTCGTGTCGCTGCTTGCGCCCAGGCCCTGCGCAGCCCAGCTGGCGGTGGAGCCCCAAGCGATCCGCCAGACCAATGGCGTGCTCTTGGTCTGGCCAACCGAGCCGGGCTCGCAATATGACATCCTCGGCGGCCCTAACTGGGACGGGCCCTGGACGCCGCTGGCGGGCAGTCCTCTGCAAGCGCCGTTCAATTTCCTGAATGTCACTCAGGCCATCGACCAACCCAAGGGATTTTTCCAGATCTCACAACGAGATGCCACCGCCCCTCAAGCTTGGAGTTTTTCCCCGGCGCATCGGGCTATCGGCGTGAGCCGCCGGTCCCCAATTATCGTTTCGGTGCATGACGATGGGGTCATCGACACCAATACCATCACGATTTCGATCACAAATGGGCCCCCGTTAAACTTGCGGGATCCGCGCCTGATCTTTACCGGCAACCAGCTGACCTTCACCCCGGCCGCCAACGATCTTTTGGGTGATTATGGACAAGATGTCACAGCGGCGGTGTCCTTGAGCGATATGTCGGGCAACAACACCACGAACGTCACGTGGTCGTTTCAACTCGAGCGAGCCCCGGTGCTGGATCCCAAAGTCGTGGTGGTCTCCAACCTCCCTCCTGGTCTGGTGCTCGTGTCCACCAACGGAGACCTGTTCACGTATGATTTCACGGGGAATTCATCCGGGTTGACGCCAGGCCAGATCCTGGTCAGCAGCAACGCCCTCTTACCTTATCGCCGCACCGTGGTGATCGTGACAGAAGACCTCCCCAACCATCGGGTCGAATTGGTGACGACGAACACCAGCGTGGCGGATTGCTTAAGTCAAGGCAGCGTCCAATTCAGCAGCAATCTGCGGGGCACTAGTGTCCAGCCGCCGCCAGCTCCGCTCCGGGCCCCGTTCCAGCCCGCCGCCGCGGTCGCCGAGTGTTGTTCGGTTCAATTCACCGGAAAAACTGTCCTGGCGAGCGCCGAGTTGACCGCTGAAGCCGTGGCGGGTTTCGCGAGTTTTCAGCCGTACATGGCGGTGCGCGGCAATTTTGGTTCCCAAGGTTTAGAGGCCATGGACCTGGATCTGGGAGGCACGCTGGTGCTGGACGTCGTCCTGCAGACCACAGACCGTGTTCCCGGCAATTACACGAATCGCATCAGCCTGGGGTCGGCGCGCCAGACGCTCCCGGCCAACTTTGCCGGGCCGGTGCTAGCGGAAGCTGCGGTTTCATTGACGTTCGCTTTGGTCTTGGAGAGCAGTTGGCAGAATCCCGGCACCCTCCTCACCGGCCTGGCCGTCACGAACCTCGTGTCGATCTCGTCTCAACTCCGGGCCGGGCACTGGACCAACTATGCCAACCGTTTGTTGCGGTTTGGTGTCCCGATGCCGAATGGCGAGACCAATCCGGCCGCGCAAATCCGCGTCTATCTGGAAGCCGCCATGTCGGTTGATTTGGATGGGTTTGCAGGCACGTCATTGAACTTGCGGCCGACTTTGGAGGCCGACAGTACCGCGTCTGCTCCTCCGGGGTTCATCGGGTATGACCTGATGCTCTTCGAGGAATTGCAAACGGTGCTAGCGATCGGTGCCCAAGGATGGGATCGCGGCCTCGCGCCGGTTGCCTTCACCAATATGCTGGCGTCACGGCAACCGATTCATCACAGCAGCCGGCTCTTTTGGATCGAAAAAGGCATCCAACCCGCCGCGGACATGGTGTGGATTCCACCGGGTCAATTCGCGCCGGCGGCGGCACCGGCTCTTCCTTTTGCGGGCGCTTGCGATTGTCCGCTCACCGTCGTGAAGATCACCCAGGGCTTTTTCATCGGGAAACACGAAGTGACCCAAGGCGAGTTTGCCGACCTGATGGCGACGCGCACGACGAACCTGGTCTTCCACCACGGCGGCATTTGGGGAACCAACTTGGATCGGCCGGTCGAGAACATTTCCTGGGACGATGCCACAAATTATTGTCGCCAGTTGACTTTGAGGGAACGAACGGCGGGACGCATCCCGACGACGCTCGCCTACCGGCTGCCCACCGAAGCGGAGTGGGAATATGCCTGTCGCGCCGGCACGACCAACCGGTTTTATAACGGAGACATCCTACGGCCGGCGCAGGCTAATTTTGACTGTAGTAAGGATGGCGCGGGCGCCTGCCCAACCAACCCGGTGTTCGCCGTGCTGGCGCCACCGCTTCCCCTGCAGGCTCAGCCCATCTCCGTGGGCCGGTTTGCGCCGAACTTATTCGGCTTGTTCGACATGCACGGCAACGTCAGTGAGTGGTGTCAGGATTGGTTGGGCGACGCCTGGCCCGTCGGCGTCCTGATCGATCCTCAGGGCCCCGCGGGTTCAGCCACACGGGCCATTCGCGGCGGTTCCTACCTGGACGCCAGCGTGTCGTGTCAGTCTTCGATGCGCCAACCGTTGCCGCCAGGCGTTGCGCGGCCCGAGGTCGGCTTTCGCATCGTCCTGGCCTCCGCGGGGCCTGAAGTGCCGACGGAATCCTATATGCTCACGTTGGGACCCGGCCTTCATTTGATCGCCAATCAATTGGAGCGCGAGGATAGCCGGATCCAAACGTACTTCCCCCTTGCTGACATGACTGTGTCCAAGTTCAATCCGAACACCGGCAACTTCGACCTCGCCCAGTATAATGCGAACGATGGAAGCTGGACGGATCCGACCTCTCTGACGCTCACGCCGGGCGAGGCAGGCTACGTGGATAACTCATCCGCTTCGCCCTTTACGATCACTTTCCAGGGCACACGCCGGATGGTGCTGCAGCAGGTGCCGCTGCATGGCACGAACTTTTTGAGCCGGCAGATCCCCGAACCCGGCACTTTCGAGACCATCGCGCTACGCGACCCCGAGAGCGGCACCACGTTTTTCCGGTTCAACGGCGTCGGTTTCAATTCCTGGATATTCGACATCGATGCCGGAGGCTGGAGCCCGGGCGTGCCTCCGATTGTTCCCGTGGGCGAGGGAGTCGTCATTGAATTCCCGTGACCTTCATCCTCTGGCAGCAGGCGACGTCAGGAGGCTCAGTCAATTGCCGATTGCCGATATTGCCGATTGCCGATATTGCCGATTGCCAATAATCCCAATGGTTTTGGGATTGAAATGCCGCGCCATTTGGGGTTCAGAGGCGTGTGCATTCAGCGGGCTCCTCCGATGTGCACAGTTCACAGTGCTCAGTTCTCAGTTGATTGCGTTGGTCAGCGCCAGTTTGGTGAGCGCCATCACGCTGCCGCTATGGCGTCGGGCATGCCTCCGCACTGGACTAGTGGATGCTCCGAGCGCGCGCAAAGCCCAACTCGAGCCAGTGCCGCTGGCGGGCGGTTGGGCGGTGCTGACGGGGATACTATTGCCATTGGTAGTCGGCTGGTGGTGGGCGCGCTCAGCCGCGTTCGGAGCGCATGACGATTCGGCTTCCGGCCGGCTCATGCCGGTTGTGCTCGGCGGATTCGTCGCGATGACTTGGCTGGGTTGGGTGGACGACCGGTGGGAATTAGCGGCCGGCCGTAAATTCATCGGCCAGTTGCTGGTCGCGCTGGTGTTGGTCGGTGCGGGAGTGCGGATTTCGTTTTTCAATCCACCTTGGTTGGCGGCCGCGGTCAGTTTGCTGTGGATTCTAACCGTGGTGAACGCGGTGAACTTCGTGGACAACATGAATGGTCTCTGCGCGGGGCTGGCTGCGATCGCCGCGTTGTATTTAGGGGCACGCCTTCAGGCAACAGGCCAGGATTGGGCGGCCAAGCTGTCCTGGCTGGGAGCCGGAGCCGCTTTGGGATTTTTGCCGTGGAATTATCCCAAAGCCAAGGCGTTCCTCGGCGATGCCGGAAGTCATGGACTAGGGTTCCTGCTGGCCGCACTGAGTTTGCTGGCGCAACCAGGCCCGGGCGAGAATCCAACGCTGGGACGGATGGTTGCGCCCGTCATGATCTTGGGGGGTCCTCTGCTTGATCTGATCTGGGTCGTGCTGCGGCGCGTCTGGACTGGGCAGCCGGTGTATGTGGCGGACAGGCATCACCTTTCACACCGGCTGGTCGGCCGCGGTTTGAGCGCCGCGCAGGCGGTGGCTGTGCTTTGGGCATTGGGGATTGGACTGGGCGCCTTGGCGCTGTTCCTGCGCTGAGGGCCGGCGGGGCCGGCGGCAATCCGAGATGTTTTGCTTTTACGTTTGGGCGGTGGTGTCGCAACATGTCAGAGCGCATGAGCAAACCGTTTTACATCACGACCGCGATCGACTACGTGAACGGCCAACCGCACCTTGGCCACGCTTACGAAAAGGTCGTCGCCGATGTCATTACGCGCGCCTGGAGGAGTTTGAGGGAGGATGTGTTTTTTTTGACGGGCCTGGACGAGCATGGCAGCAAGGTCCAACAGGCCGCTCAGCGCGAAGGCACATCTCCGCAATCCTACTGCGACGCTCTGGCCGTCCAGTGGCGCCGGTTTGCGGAAGTCCTCGGACTGAGCAACAACGATTTTATCCGCACCACGGAACCTCGGCACAAGGCTGTGGTGCAGGCCATCCTGGCCCAGCTCCATACTCAAAACCACTTCTACAAGGCGGAATACCGTGGCTTTTATTCGGTGAAAGAAGAGACGTTCCTTACCGAAAAGGACCGGCGTCCCGACGGCACCTTCGATCCGGCTTATGGCGAAGTCGTCGAATTGGCGGAAGAAAATTATTACTTCCGGCTCAAAGAGCAGCAAGGCTGGCTGATCGATTACCTGGAGGCGCACCCGGACTTCATCCGGCCCGACTATCGGCGCAATGAGGTCCTGGGATTTCTGAAGAACAATGAGCTGGAAGACCTGTGCGTCTCCCGCCCGGCCGCCCGCTTAAGCTGGGGCATTCCCCTGCCCTTCGATCCGGGGTTTGTAACCTGGGTTTGGTTCGATGCCTTGGTGAATTACGTCACGATCCCGGCTGCGGGCGGTGACGCCGGCGTGCTGGCTGCTTTGCCTGGCACCAAAGCAGCCCGGCAGCCTGGGAGCGACCGCCTGGAGTTGTGGCCCGCCGACGTGCATTTGGTCGGCAAGGATATCGTGAAGTTCCATGCCGTGTTCTGGCCAATTATGCTCAAGGCGATGGGCCTGCCTTTGCCGCGCACCCTTTTGGTTCATGGATTCTGGCAGAAAGACGGCGCCAAGATCAGCAAGTCGACTGGGAACATCGTCGAACCGCTCCAGGTCATCCGGGAATGGGGCCTGGATGCGTTCCGTTACTATGTCGTGCGCGAATTGGATATCGGCCCCGACGGCAACTGGACCGACGCCGGGTTTGCTGCGCGTTATCAAGCCGAACTCGCCAATGGATTGGGAAATCTGGTCAATCGCTCACTCTCCATGCTGAAACGGTATCGGCAGGGGGTGATCCCTTTGCGTTCGGACGAGTTGGCAAATGACGCCCGGCAGGCGGTGACCCAGGCCAGAGAACACTTGCGCGCCTACGAGCTGCAAGCCGCGTTGAAAAGCATCTGGAGCCTCGTCACCAAGGCCAATCAGTATGTGGATCAAACAGCCCCCTTTAAACTGGCCAAGGATCCGGCGCAGGCATCCCGGTTGGATGCGGTGCTCTATAATCTCGCCGAAACTTGCCGGTTGCTGGCGGTGTTACTTTGGCCATTCCTGCCGGCGACCGGAGAACGCATCTATGCCCAGCTCGGGTTGAAGGATGCTCCTGATCAATTCGACAAGGCGGCCTGGGGCGGATTATCTCCAGGCCACACCATCAACGAACCCGCGCCGCTCTTTCCGCGGAAAGATACGCAGCATTAGGCGCACGCGCTCAGCGTCCAGCGCAAGAGCAGTACCCAACCGGAGTTCCGCATTGAAAGAGAGCCTCCTGACGTTCGGCTGCTAGCTAGAGCTAAGCTCCAAGGTTTCCTTGCCTACGGGTTGGCCGCGAGCCAATACCGGATCTTGGGAGCTTCGGCGTGGCGCGGGTTGAGTTCCAGCACGCGTTCGTAATGTTCGCGGGCCAGTTGGTTCTGGTGCAGCTGTTGTGAATACAGGTTCGCCAAGGAGAGATGAGCGCGGGCGCTGGCGGGTGTGGCCGCCACGATCCTCTTGAGCTCCTCGACGGCGTCGAGCCAGTAGCCGCCCGCTTTGAGGGCCAACGCGAAATTGTAGCGGGCATCCTCCGAGTCTGGACGCAGAGCCAGCGCGATTTCGTAGGCCCACAAGGAGAGCGAGGTGTCGCCCTGTTCAAAAGCAGCAAGCCCAAGGTTGTAGTAGGCATCGTAGAAGGCCGGATCGTTGCGAACCGCCGCCTGGTAGTCGGCAATCGCCTGAGGCCGATTGCCACTTCTCTGGGCGCGCAGACCGCGTTTGAAATCTTTGTCCGCCTCAGTCCGGTTACCTGAGGTGGGCGCGGACGGCGAGAGATAATTGTAGCGGGTCACCGGCCGTCCACTCTCCAAGATTACCGGTTCCGGCAAAGAGGCCGCCGGCGCTTGACTGCCTGCGTCCGGATTATCCGCGCTCTTGGAACCACTCGAAAACGGGTTGAGCCGAGTTAAGAAGCCGCGTTTCGAACGGTTGGTGGCACTGCGATTGGTGGACAGGCCGTCGTTGACAGGCGTCACGGCTGCCAAGCTGGCGGGTGGCACCGTGGGCGTTGAGTCAGTAGGCGAACGCCCGAGATCCTGAGGAGGTTTGATGACGAGGTCCGGAGCAACCTGAGCGACCTCGAGCTCGGCGGGTTTGGGCGGGGCCGTCTCCGGCGGCTTCGGCGCGGCCGCAGGTTGCGTTCGCGTCGTCGTCGTCGGCCGGGGTGGTTCAACGAATCGCGAGGCGATCGCTGGCGGGCTGGTGTTATTTGAAAGCGGCGCCGGGGCAGGCCGCAAGTTGGTGAGCGGGGCCGGATTGGTCCGCACTGGACTGGTGGACGCTGCTGTGACAGCGGGGCTGGGCGCCGGAGGCGGGGCTGGACGTGAGACAACCGCGACCGGAGGCGAAGCCAGGCTGCTGGCGGGCAGCGGAGGCGAGTTGGTACGGGTCACGGGATGAGTTGGAGGCGGCGCGGCGGAAACGGAAACGGGCCGGGCGGCTGGGGCGCTGCTGGGGTTTAGTTCGGCCTCCAGACTACGAACGATGGCCTCGATGCTATCGGCATCGGCTGGACGCGGCTGCAGAGCCAGGTACTGACGATATCGCTGCAGAGCCGCGCTGCGCTGTTGCAGGTACTGGTGGGTGACCACGGCGCTGTTGAGCAGCGCGGGCGGAAACGGGGGATCATGCAGCGCAGCCACATTAAAATGATTTAAGGCGTCCTGCCAGTGGCGGCGATGCATCTGGATCAAGCCCAAGCCGTTCACGGCTTCGGGATGACGTGGAGACAGCTCGAGAGCTGACCGATAGGCGCGCTCGGCCTCATCTAATCGTCGAGCTCGCAGCAGGGCGCTTCCCAGGCGCACCCAGCCGTCCACCGCCCCCGGCTGCAGCAGTGAATAGCTGCGGAACTCGTCGATGGCGGGGGCCAACTGATTTTGTTCGAGGTACAGACAGCCCAGGTTGTAACGAATCGCGCTGATCTTGTGATCGAGGGCGAGAGCCGTGCGATACGCCTTGGCTGCCTGTTCGGGCTGCTGCTGAGCGTGGTAGGCCAAGCCGAGATAATTCCACGCGAGCGCATTTTTAGGGAGAAGCGCGGCCGCCTTCTCCAACTGCGCGACGGCCTCCGGCAGGCGCCCTTCATCCAAAGCGCGTTTGCCCCGCAAGAGTGCGGTGGGTCCCGGAGGGCCGCATCCGCTGCTCATGAACAGGCACCAGGCCGCACCTAACGCGCAGATATGACCGGCGCGGGATTTTCTATTGGTCAGCACCAGAGCTGGTGGTACCATTGGGTTCTAAACGTGTCAAGAAACGCACGGAAATTCGAAGGCGAATGCGCGCTTTCCTGGATTGGATGCGTGGGCGTTTTGCTGATGATGCAAGTGGCGCTGGAGGCCAGGGCCGGACAGGCCCCGGAGCGCAGCGGCGCTGCTGGCTCGGCCAAAGCTCCCTCCCGCGTCGTGGTGGTGCAGGACCCACTGGCGACTGACGCCTTCAAGCCGGACGCGGATCGAGTCCGCCAGATGACTCAGCGTGCCATCATGACACTGACTGGCCGGGCCACGCCCCGCGCAGCTTGGGCGAGTCTGGTTAGCCCCAAGGACGTGGTCGGCATCAAAGTTTACAGCGCGCCCGGGCCGGACTCCGGGACACGTCCGGCCGTCGTAGCGGCCATTGTGGAAGGCCTGCTGGAGGCGGGATTGCCCGGCACCAACATTATCGTGTGGGACCGGCAACGCGCCGACCTGCGCCGGGCCGGGTTCATGGACCTGGCCGAGCGCTATGGCATCCGCGCCGAAGGCAGCGTAAACGTCGGATTCGACGAGCAAACCTTTTACGCGCCCGACACGCCTATTCTTGGGCAGCTCGTTTACGGCGAAGTGGAGTTTGGACGCAGCGGCGAAGGAGTCGGACGCCGCTCTTTCGTGACCAAACTGCTCACGCAAAACATCACGAAACTGATCAACGTCACGCCGTTGCTGAACCACAACAGCGCGGGGGTCACCGGCCATCTCTACAGCCTGGCCTTCGGCAGCATCGACAACGTCCTGCGGTTCGAGAATGACCTGGTGAAAATGAGCACGGCCATTCCGGAGATTTACGCCCTTCCGTCCTTGAGTGATCGCGTGGTTCTGAACGTGACGGACGGATTGATCTGCCAGTATCAGGGCGAGCACACCCCGTTGCTGCACTACGCTGTCCCGTTGAATGAACTGCGCTTTAGCAAAGACCCGGTGGCGCTGGATGCGCTGTCTTTGCGCGAACTGGAGAAGGCCCGCGTCGCGGCCGGGGCCAAGCCCACGGTTGGAATCGTCCTCACCAACCAGTTCGAGGTGCTCCAGAACGCGGCGATGTTGCTGCTGGGTCAATGCGATTCGCGCCGCATCCAGGTGGAACGTAACTGAACGATCGCCACGCCCAGGTCCTCGTCCTCCGTTCCACCACGGCTGGCCTCACTCGCGAAGAACAAACGTTCGTTGCTCCAGATTCCGGCGCAGACGCCGCGCCAACAGCAACGCAATCGCGACCTGGGCCAAGTCTGCAGAATGCAGAACCAGCCAAGGCAACTCGGTGGGATCCACTCTCGCAGTCCAGCCCGACATAATCCGCTGCTGCAGCTTCATTTGCAGAATTAGCAGCGCGCTTAACGCCCAAGGAACAACGACGCCTACGAGAATTGTACAAGCCCACGCCGCCAGGAAATGGCGACTCTTCAGTGAATAATACAACCCAACCACCGGGAGAATGGCGTAGGTTGTGGCCATGCTCACCACCGTGTTTAATTCTGTCCTCCACTCGTGGTCACCCGGCAGCATGATCAGAACGGTGGCCAAGTAGAGCCACGCTCCGAGGAACAGCGCCGTGGCCGGGAGAAACTGCATCCATACCCCGCGGATCCGGCCGCCTAAAACTTCCCGGGCGCTCAGCGGCGTCACTAGAATCAACTCCAGGGCACCGCTTTCCCGTTCCTGACGGAAGCTGCTGGCGGCCGCGGCGGCGATGCTCAACGCCAAAAGGCAGCCGATCGGCACCTGCATACTCAGGAAATCATTCATGAGGACATCCGCCTGAAGGACCGCCGCCGTGAGATAACAGATCATTACGGCCAGCCACCCGAACGCAATGGCACGACCGCTCCAGGACCGTTGCTGCAGCCAGCTGATGGGGTTGCGGGTTAACCGCGTTTCCAGCCAACGCCGGAGCCACGACCGGAAGAGCACCGGCGTGCATAACCGGCGCTTCACCCAGAGTTGCATGGCCGTAGGTCCTTCTTCCCGCCAGCGCCGGCGAACCGAATGCGTGCAAGCTGCAACCACCAGCATCAAAACCAGCACCCCACCGCACGGCAAGCTCGACGCCGCCCAGAACGTTTCCCATTGTTGTCGGAGAGGCATGGAACTGAGGGAATAACTCCGCGACCCGTTCACATCCAACAATAAGGTGAGACCTGGGCCGAGGTCCCACCCCGGATTTGATGTCCACGCGACCGGCACACACATCCCAGCCGCACTGCACAACGCGATGAAAAAGAATACGCCCAGCAACCCGGCAACGATCAACGTTCTGGAAAAAACCTTGCTCCACGCCGATGCCAGCAGCCCGGCCCCCAGCGCCAGACAAAAGGCGCAAGCATTGGCCACCCCGCCGTAAGCCATCTCGATCGAGCTGACTCCACCCATCAACAGAGGGAGCGTCAGCACAGGTACCACCGCCAACCCCACCGTCACCGCACGCAGACCGTTGGCCAGCGCCTTTGCCAACACGATCTCTTCCGCCCGAAGCGGCGTGAGAAAGAGCAGGCCCAAGGTGCCCTCGCGCCGTTCCCGGCTCAGACAATCGGCCGTGATGGAGGGGACCAGGATCCAAATGGCAAAAAACAGCGCGCCGTTCAGCAGTCGAAAGAGTTCTGACCCGCGCGCGTTGGCGTAGGCCGAACCCGCGCCATACAACCCCGCGACCGCGACCAAGACGGCGCCCCCCACCACTCGCACCCAGTACGTGAACGGCTGGCGAGCCTGCGAACGCAACTCACGGCCGATGACGGGCAGCACATTCATTCCGTTTTGTCTTCCCGGTAATCGGACAGTTTTCATGGCCTGCGCTCACGGCCGCAAGGACAATCAGAGCCCCGTCGACAGGCCCATTGGAATGCGGAATGCGGGTGGAGCAACGCTCACTGCCGCAACCGATAGAAGAGACTCGGGCTGCCCAAGGACACCGTCACGGTGTAGCGGCCATTGATCAAGACGGGAGCCCCTGGCACGGCGGACCACGAGCCCGCGCTGTCGAGCTGCGGATTGCTTTCCAGCGTCGAGCCGGACCCCGTCTGGCCCGGCCACGATATCTGCGCGCTGGCTCCGCCCGTCGGCACAATTTGCAGGGCCGGCGGACCGGGCCGAGTGACGGTGAACGTACGCGAGAACCGATCGGCGCCGCCATTGTCGATCCCGCCGTTGTCTTGCACCACCACGGTGATGACTGCCAAACTGGCGGCTCCGGCGATTGGGGTGAACGTCAATGTGCCGGTGGCGGAGGGGCTGGTGTAATTGATCGTGGGATTCGGAACGAACGCCGGTTCACTCGAAGTCGCGCTCACGCTCAACACTTGGGTCTCGTTGGCGGCTCCGGAACCGATGCCGGACAAATTCACCGTTTGTGTTCCGGCGCTGCTGCTTAGTTGCAGATCCGCCAGGGGTGCCAGGGTCGGCGCGTCGTTCACCGCCAACACCGTGACCAGCAGGCTCTGGCTGTTCGTGTTTCCGTTGGGGTCCGAAACGCTCACGGTCACGGTGCTGAATCCAAAGAGATCGGGCATGGGCGTCAGGGTCAAGGTCCGATTGTTCCCGGTGCCCCCCACCACCACGCCAGCGGCCGGCAGAAGAGCTGGATTGGAGGAGGACGCCGTGACGGCCAGGGTTTCGGGTGAATCGTCGGCGTCGCTCACGGTAAAGGACAGGCTGGTACCGCTGCTGTCCTCGGGGATCGATGTATTTCCCAAGCCGGCGATCAACGGTGCGGTATTGACGGCGGCGGTGAAGGTGCGGGTCGTTGTTCCGTTTTGGGGCTGACCATCACTGAGGGTCACGGTGATGGTCGCGCTGCCGGTCGCAAAAGGAGCTGCCACGAACGTGAGGGTCGCGGTGGCCGCGGGCGATGTGTAATTAATGAGCGGGTGCGGCACGACGGAAGGGTCGCTGGAGCTGGCCGCCAGGATTAAGGTTTGGTTTTCGTTGGCTGCTCCGGCGGAGATGCCCGTAACCGTCACAGGCCGGGGCGCGCCGCTTTGGCTGAGCACAATGTCGTTGATTGGATCCAAGGTAGGCGGGCGGTTCGTCCCGGGCGTGGTGGATCCACCACTTACCGTAACCGTAAACGTATCGCTGACCTGATTGGTGTCGTCGCTGACGCGCACGGTAATGAGGCTCGATCCGCTGACGCCGCTGGCTGGAGTCACCGTGACCGTGCGGTTGGAGCCGGACCCGCCGAAAACGACGGCGGCGTCCGGGACGAGCGCCGCATTGGCCGAGACCGCGGTGAGAGCAAGATTTGCCGCGGGCGTTTCCTGATCACCGATCACGAAAGGAATGGCCGCGGTGGAAGTCCCCGCAGCCACGTTTTGGTCGGGGATATCCGAGATGGTGGGGGGATCATTAGACGCATTGACGGTCAGGGTGAACTGGACATTAGTGCTGGCGCTGCCGTCGCTAACGCTGACGGTAATGACGGCGGTTCCGATCTGATTAGCCGCGGGTGTAACGAGCAGGGCGCGGTCGGTGCCGCTTCCGCCCAGGATCAGGTTGGCGTTGGGGACCAGGGTTTGATTGCCTGAAGTCGCAGTGACCGTGAGATTGGCTGGAGGCGTTTCCAGGTCGTTGACCGTAAATGTCAGCAACGAGGTGGACGTGCCGTCGTTGACAGACTGGTTGGGAATGCCGGTCAGGGTGGGCGGATCGTTGACCGGCAGCACGTTCACGGTGAACGTCATGTTGCTGGCGCCGAAATTCCCATCGATCACGCCGAGGGTAACGGAAGCGGTCCCGGAACGGTTGGCCACGGGGGTCAACGCCAGGGTGCGGTTGGTGCCGGTTCCGGTAATGATCAGGCTCGAATTGGGCAACAACTGTTGGTTCGAAGAGAACGCGCTGACGGTCAGACTGCCGACTGCCGTTTCCGCGTCGCGCACCTGAAAGGTTACGTTGGTCGAGGTGTCTTCATTTAAGTTTAGCGTGGGGATGATGGACAAGGTGGGCAGGACGTTGGAACTCGGTTTGAAGTTGGCCACGAAGGTGCGCACGATGGTGTTGTTGACCGAACCGCCATCGGAAACTGTGACCGTGATGGTTGACTTTCCAGTGGTGTTGTTGCCGGGACGGAGGGTGAGGGTCCCGGTGGAGCTCGGGCTGGTGTAAGAGACGCTGGGATTCGGCACCACCGAAGTGCTGCTAGAGGTGGCGGTGATCGTCAGCGTTTGCGATTCATTGGCGGCCCCGGAACCGATGCCGGAAAGGTTGATGACAAAACTGGGATTGCCGTTGGCGGCGTTGGCGGAGAAGTTCGGGATGGGATTAAGGGTGGGCGCATCATTCACGGCATTCACCGTGAGCACGAAACTGTCGCTATTGGTCAGCAAACCGTCGGTGACAAAGACCGTGATTGTGGCGGTGCCCGATTGATCCGGTGACGGCACGACGGTGACGGTGCGATTGCTTCCGCTGCCGCTAAAGAAGATGTTGGTGGCAGCGACCAGGGAACCGGAACTGGAGGTGCCGGTGAGCGTCAGTCGGAAGGCGGCGTTGTCCGCGTCTCCAACCGTAAACGCCACGGTCAGGGGCGTGTCCTCCGGAGTTTGCTGGTCGGGAATGTTGGAGATGGATGGGCGGTCGTTGACGGGGTTGAGCGTGACGGTGAAGGATCGACTGAAGGTCGCGTCGGTGGCTTGCCCATCGTTGACGGTGACCGTGATGGTCGCCGTGCCGACCGCGTTGGTCACCGGAGTGAAACTGAGAGTGCCGGTGGAATTGGGGCTGGTATAGGTGACGGTCGGGTTGGGGATCAGGGACGAGTTGGAGGAGACGGCCTGGACGGTGAGCGGCTGACTCTCACCGCCGCCGGCACTAATGCCACTGAGGCTGACGGATTGCGGCCCAGGATCCTCGTTCAAGGTCAGGTTCGAGATGGCGTTGAGGGTCGGCGGCGTGTTGACGCCCTGCACCTGCACGACGACCGTGAAGGAAGTGTTCGTGTTGGCGCCATTCCCGTCGGTCAGGGTGAGAGTAATGATGGCGGTTCCCGTCTGGCTTCCCACTGGCGTCACCGTGACGGTGCGCGCGACTCCCGACCCGCCGATCACGATGTTCGCGTTCGGGATCAGCCCCAGGTTGGAGGAGGTCCCCACCAGACTCAGGTTCGCCGGCGGAGTTTCCAGATCCCAAATGGTCACCGGCAGCGGGCCCGTCGAGGTGCCGCGGCTGATGCTGAGGTCGGGCAATCCAGTCAGAGTGGGAGGATCATTCACTCCGTTGACCGTCACGACAAACGAATCGCTGGCCGAGGCTCCATCCGGGTCGCTGACGGTGACCGTGACGGTCGTCGTGCCGATGCGGTTGGTGGTGGGAGCGAGCGTCACCGTTCGGCTGGCCCCGTTGCCTCCGAATGTAATTCGATGGAGCGGAAGCAGCGCCAGATCAGAAGAAGAGGCCGTGAGGGTGAGCTGGGCCGCGGGGCTTTCCGGATCGCCGACTGTGAACGGCACGGTCAGTTGCGTATCCTCATTCAGGTTGGTGTTGGCGATATCGCTGATCGTGGGCGGGTCGTTCACCGGCTGAACGGCCAGCTGGAACCGACTGGTGCTGGTGAGGGAACTTCCGTCGCCCGCCACCAAGGTGATGAAGGTGAAACCGGACTGATTCAAGACCGGCGTTAATGTAACGGTCCGAGTCAGGCCCGCACCGGTCACACTGATGCCACTGGGAGCGACCAACCCTGTATTAGAGGAAGCTGCAGTGAGAGTGAGATTGGCCGGCGGCGAATCAAAATCGAGCAGGTTTACAGTCACGACCGCCGGCACATCCTCGGGCGTGGATTGGTTGTCCACCGGAAGGATGATGGGCGCATCATTTACCGGAGTGATGGTGACGCTAAAAGTGCGGGAGAACAGGTTCTGGCGGCGTTGCCCGTCATTCACGGTCACCGTAACCGTGACCACGCCGTTGGAATTGGGGCGTGGCGTCAGCAAGAGCGAACCGGTGGTAGCCGGGCTGAAGTAGGTCACGGCGGGGTTCGGGAGGATGCTCGGGTCGCTGGAGGTCGCGGTAATGGAGACGCGCTCGGTCTCATTCGGCGGACCCGCGGTAATTCCAGTAAGGGGGATCGAGCGGGGCGGTTCGTCCTCCAGCATGGTGACGGGCGCGATGGGGTCGAGCGTTGGTGGATGGTTGCCTGACACGATCGTGACCGGGAACGTATTGGTCACGCGGGCCCCTTCCGGGTCTTGAGCTCGCACGGAGACAAACACCGTGCCGAGTTGTCCGGGAAGCGTCGTCAGGGTGAGGACGCGATTGGAATCCGTGCCGGTGATGCTGATGTTGGCGTCGGGCAGGAGAGTTTGGTTGGAAGAACTGGCGCTCAGCGAGAGACTGGCAGGTGGACTTTCCGGATCCGTGACTGTGAAGGGCAACGTATTGACGGCATTCTCGTCCACGGTGGCGGCGCTCAAGCCACCGAGGATCGGTGGATCGTTGATTGGCGCCAGAGTAACCACAAACGGGCGGGTCACGGTTGCGTTCTGGAGCCCGCCATCATTTACCGTGACACGCAACGTCACCGCGCCGGTGGCGTTGAGGGCTGGAGTAAAGGTGAGCAAGCCAGTGGTGGAGGGGCTCGTGTAGGTGACAACGGGGTTGGGAATCCGCGCGGGATCATCCGAGCTCGCGGTCACCACCAGTATTTGGCTTTCATTGGTGGCGCCACTGCTAATCCCGGTGAGATTGACCGTCTGCGGGCCGGAATCCTCGCTAATGGTTCGATTGGCCACCGGATCCAAAGTGGGAGGGTTGTTCAGGTGCGCGATGGTCAGGACAAATGAGTTAGTCGTGGAGGCGGCGGTGGCACCGGGTCCGTCTCGGACCACGATTTGAATCGTGGTCATGCCGGTTTGATTGGGCAGAGGTGTGACGGTAAGGGTTCGGGCGGAGCCACTGCCACTGAGGGAAAGATTGCTGTTGGGAAGCACGGTGGGGTTGGAAGAACTCGCCGTCACGAGCAGCTCTGACGGCAACGTCTCGGGATCATTAACGCCGAACGTGATGGCAGTCGGGCCCGAGTTTTCGTTGATGGTTCGGTCGGCCAGGCCGGTAATGGTCGGCGCATCGTTGATGGGACGGACGGAAAGTTGGAAGGTGGTTTCCGCGCGCAGGCCGCCCTCATCGGTGACCGACAGTATGATCAGGGTGCTGCTACCGGACGCATCGGGCAGAGGGGTGAGGATGAGCGTGCGATTGGTCCCGCTGCCGCCAAAACTGATCCCGCTGCCGTCCAGAAGTTCTTCATTTGAAGAAAAAGCCTGCAGAGTCAGGCGCTCACCGGGGGTTTCCAGGTCGCTGACATAAAACGGCAAGCTCACTGTGGCATCCTCATCGATCACTTGATCGGGGATCGTACCCAGCACCGGCGGATCGTTGACCGGTTGAATGGCGACGTTGAACGAGCGCGAGTTGGTGGCCAGGCCGTCGCTGACGAACACCGTGATGGTCACTGTGCCATTCGAATTGGGCGACGGCCTATAGGAGATTGTCCCGCTGGTATTGGGGCTTACGTAACTGACCGTGGGATGCGGGATGATCAGGGGTTGACTGGACACGGCCGTGACGCTCAAGGGCTGGATCTCGTTGGGAGCGCCGGTAGTGATGCCGGTGATGGTCACGGTCTGAACGGGGCCATCCTCGATCACGCTGCGATCGGCGATGGGATCCAGCGTCGGCGCGTGATTCACCGGGAGAACGGTCAGCACGAAGCTGGTGGCGTTCGACAGGCCGTTGCCATCGGCCACGCGCACGGTGATGGTCGCGGTGCCTGATTGATTGAGCCCAGGCACGAGATTGAGCGTGCGCTCGGAGCCGGTCCCGCCGAAGCTCAGGCTGGGCACCAAGGTCGGGTTGGAGGAAACAGCGCTCAACTGAAGACTCTCAGCCGGAGTCTCCGCGTCGGAGATGATAAAGCTGATGTTGGTGGCCACGTCCTCATCGATCGTGCGATTGGCAATGGCCGAAATCGTGGGCGGATCGTTGACCGGCAACACCGTCAGTAGAAACGAGCCGATGTTTGTAGCCGACCCATCGCTGGCCAGAATACTGATGGTGCAGGTCCCGAATTGGTCCGGCGCCGGAGTGACGGTCACGGTGCGGTTGGCCCCGCTGCCGCCAAAGACAATGTTGGACGGAGGAACGAGGACAGGATTGGAGGAAGCGCCGCTGACGCTCAAGCTGCTGACCGGCGAGTCGACGTCGCTCAAAGTAAACGGAAGCGCAGCGGTGGATCCATCTTCATTGATCGTCTGGTTTGGCACCGGAGTGATGGAAGGCGGATCGTTGACCGGGTTGACCGTGACGACGATTTGTCGAGTGGTGATGTTGTTGGACGCGCCGCCATCATTGGCCGTCAGAGTGAGAGTGGCGACACCGCTCGCGTTGGTGACTGTGGTAAACTGCAACACGCCAACCGTGGACGGGCTGGTGTAATTCACGGTTGGATTGGGGATCAACTGAGGGTTATTGGATATCACTGAGAAGGTCACTGCCTGGATTTCATTGCTGGCCCCCGCCGTGATATTGGTCAGCGTCACCGTCTGTAGTCCCGCGTCCTCGTTGATGGTCAGCGCTGTGGGCGCCTCGACCGTCGGGAGATCATTCACAGGATTGACGGTGAGCAGGAACGTGTCGATGCCGCTGTCCCCGTCGGAGTCCGTCACGGCAATGGTAATGGTGCCGCTGCCAAATTGGTTTGGCGCGGGCGTAATGGTCACGGTGCGGTTGGAGCCGCTGCCCTCAAAGGTAAAGTTGTTGGTTGGGACCAGCGCCGGATTAGAACAAAAACCCGAGGTGAGGAGGGCGGTCGCACTCGTCTCCAGATCACCCACCGTGAAAGACAAGGGACCGAGGGTTGCGTCCTCATTGATCGATCGGTCCGGCAGATCGCTGATCGTCGGGAGGTGATTGACGCGGTTGACCGTCACCACAAAGGAATCGTTGGTGGTAGCCGATCCGTCGCTGACCGTCACTGTGATGGTGGCGGTGCCGAACTGATTGGTGGCCGGGCGCAGGCTGATGGTCCGCGAGGCGCCGCTCCCGCCGAAGGTGATGTTGGCGTTGGGAATTAAGGCGGGGTTGGAGGAGGCGCCCGAGACGGACAGTGCGGCCGGAGCGCTTTCCACGTCTCCGACCGTGAAGGGAATGGGACCCAACACTTGATCCTGGAACCCCGTTTGGTTGGGGATATCACTGATGGTCGGCGGATCGTTCACCGGCGTGATGGTGAGCACAAACGAATTGCTCGTCGCGCCGCCCTCGGCATCCGTCACGGTGCGCGTGATGGTGACGCTCCCGTTGGCATTGGGCAAGGGGACCACGCTCACGTTACGCAGCGAGCCGCTTCCGCCGAAAATGATGTTGTTGTTCGGAACAATGGCCGGATCAGAGGACGCCCCGGTCAGGACCAGGTTGGCGGCCGGCGTTTCGGCGTCGCCGATCGTGAAATCGATGGGCGCAAGGACCGAATCCTCGGTGATGGTGCGATTGGAAATGGCCTGCATGGTGGG
>DATLUX010000523.1:0-2000 GCA_035577805.1 Verrucomicrobiia bacterium | reverse complement strand
TCGCATTCTTGAGGCGCGGGCCAAAGAGGGAAACATCGAAGCGCGGCTTGCACTGGATTCGGCCGCTTCACGAATCTTGAGCCAACTGGATCGCGTCTTCGAGATCAAAGGGGCCTACGGACGCGAGGATCTGCTGCAATGGCTGGCCGCTCAGCAGCCGTCTGTGTCGGGTCCCTATTCCGTCACGCTCTCGGCCACCAACGATGTTGTCCCGGAGGACAAAATGGTTTCGACGCGCGATTTGGCGACAGTCGGACTCAGCAAGAGCACGTTTGATCCCCTATATCCGGATTTTTGGATGGGCCAAACGAATTACTCCATCGATATCACCGCACGCGCCCGGCGGCCGGGATACCCGGACTTTCGCGCCCGCTACAGCTTCCGCATCCGCGCCGTTCCCGTGACGGAATGGGCTGTGTTCAATCCCGGACGAAATCGAGAAAGCGTGCATCTCACGCAGGACGTCTCCGATACGAGCCACCAGGCGGTACACGCTTACGTTGGGGTGGTGTATTCCGGCGGATTCAGTTCTGCGGGAACACCTGCTTCGGTCACCGACGCCAGCGTGAGCGATCCGAACCGCCGCCTCTGGCGAACGAGCGGCAGCGCCGGAGGGGTTGCCAAGTTTCCGAATGCTGCATCGGAAGGCGCACTCAGCTTCAAAGGGGATTTCCCGGATTACGAGCCGCAGTGGGGCAACTACGAGCTTTGGGGGAGCCTCCGCGACGCAAGTGATTCAGTCGTGAACAATGAAGTCGCCGGGCAATACGACGACTTTCTGAGAACACAGGACTGGTCGCCGGATTGGGCCACGCCTTCCTTTCAACCCCTCCAGATTTCACCTAACAGTCCCCTGTATGACCCCAGCGGCCAACACGCGGGAGACTACGTCGCCGTTCTGAACCTGGCGGGCTATCTTTCGGAACGGTCCGCCCGCAGTCTTTACGCCGTTCCAACGCCCTACCTTGGCGGGTTGCCCATTCCTACGATCGTGGTGACCAACGCCGAGATCGTGGCGGGCACGGGAGTGCCACTCAATCTGACCTTTCCGCCATCGGTGCGGGTGTTTTTCGCAGGTGACGTCAACACGAATCTGGCCAAGCTGAAAGTCGAGGGCAACATCGGGTTCGTGCCGAAGAATACCGATGTCCTGGCGATCACCAATTTTGCACAACGAATTATTGCGCCGGCCATTTTCGCCACGAACGAGTTCCGCCTGGTCAGTCGGGCAGACGTCACGCTGGACGCGACCAATCAACTTTTTCTGGAGCACCAGCGCTACGCCCTGCTGCATCAGCAACTTTACCAGTGGGCCAGCAACATTCAGGCGAGGGTGTTGAGCGACCCCGCAAGCCCGCTCTACGTGCAGAGCGCCGCAGACGAAAACTACTTCCTGGATTATCTGACGATTTCCAACCTGAACAGCACAGTCAAGCCGCAGGTCTCCGTCCTCACCGACACGGCGACCAACCGCATCGAGAACATCTACACCAACGTGGTGAGCCGTTACAACTACGCCGGTGTTTACGAACAATCGGTCTGCGGGTTGTTGAACCAAGCACAGATGACAGCCCTCGACACCGCGCTCGCGGACGAGCATCTGACCAACGCGCTGATCGGAGTTCCGGGAACGTTTGTGTTAAGCGGGCTTGAAATTATCACCAACCAGACCGAGATCGTGCAGCCGCTCACACAAGAACAGATTTCACAGTACCACAGCCTGCTTCCGGCACTCGACGGCCAATACGCCATCGAAGCCCAGCTCATTGGCTGGACGCCAACCAATCTGCCGGTTCCGTTTCCACCGCTCACCGAGGCCAACATCCAGACCGTGCCGTATGCGAAAGCCTTCATCACGATCTACACCAATTACGCCGAGCGATACCGGGAACAGATCGACCTGTTTCAGCCGACGCCGGAACGCATTTCCATTGGGACCAATGGACCGATGTTGGCCCGCGTCGAACCAACTGAACTGCATCCCTTGGGCGGCACGTGGA
>DATLUX010000522.1:0-13486 GCA_035577805.1 Verrucomicrobiia bacterium | reverse complement strand
CACGCCGATCGACAGCGCGACCTTGAAGTGGTCGAAGCCTTTATCCACGCGGTAGCTGATGGCGCGGTCGGTGAACAGCGAGGCAAAGCACCGCAGACAGGCATTGATCAGTTCGAGATGCCCCGCAACATTTAGATACGTCTCCTGCTGCCCGGCGAAACTGGCGTCCGGCAAATCCTCCGCCGTCGCGCTGGAACGCACCGCCACATCCACCGGATGAAGCTGGCGACCTTTGAGCGCATCGTAGGCGTTGGCGATTTCCTTCTCCAGGTCCAGTGGAAACGCCGCGCCAAGGATCAAACTGCGAATCAAGCTGCCGCGCTTGCGAAGCTCTTCCACGTCGCGGGTGTCGAGACCGGCGAGCGCTTTCCGGATCGGTTCCTCCAACCCCGCCTCGCGCAGCAAATACCGATACGCCTCCGCCATGATGGCGAAGCCGTTCGGTACTCTCACGCCTTGTGCTGCCAAGGTGCGATACATCTCGCCCAACGATGCGTTTTTGCCGCCAACCAGTGGCACGTCATCCATCGTAATGTCGGCGAACCACTTGATAAAATGCCGCCCCGCGTCGGCACACAGCTCGGAATCTGCCCCGCGTCCGGTCATGCGAGGCGCAGGGAGCAATGCTCGCGCACGCCCTTTGGCTTTGGATGGATTCGTCGTGGTTGCCATAGGTCATTGATCGTCGTTCGATGCGAAATTAATTGCGCATTAGCCCGTGCGCTTTCCGTTCCTTGCCGAAGTCAGGCTGTTTCTTGAGCGCCAAAGCCGACGCGAGCTTAATCGTGAGGAGTTGCTGGCTGGTGAACCATGGCTAACAGCGGTCAGGTCGCGTCGTTCGTCGCCGCAGGTGTCAGCGTTTGCTGGCCGCCGCGTGAAGATTCATGGCCAGACTCGCCCCGATATGCTAACTGGTGCTTCCAGCTTGCCTTCCAACCACTGGCATCAACTGGAATCCGAGGAGGTCGTGCGTTTGCTCGACGTCGACTTGAGAGCGGGACTATCCGAAGCGGAGGCCAAGCGTCGGCTGGAGAAGTTCGGCTACAACATTGTTCGCCCGCGGCGCGGCACACCAGCATGGCGCACCTTGTTTCAGCAGTTCAATCAGCCGCTCGTCTACATCCTGCTCGTTGCGGCGGGAGTGACGGCCTTTCTGGGTGAATGGGTGGATTCGTCGGTCATTCTCGGGGTTGTGCTGGTCAACGCCATGGTGGGGTTTCTCCAGGAAGCCAAGGCAGAGAAAGCCATTGAGGCATTGAGCCGCATGGTCGTCACAGAAGCGGCGGTGCGCCGCGACGGACACCAACAACGAGTCCATTCGGAAGCGCTGGTGCCGGGAGACGTCGTGCTGCTTAAATCCGGTGACCGCGTGCCCGCCGACCTGCGCCTGTTCCAAGCGCGCGGCCTTCAAACCGACGAGTCCGCGCTTACCGGCGAATCGGTGCCGGTTCACAAACACACCAATCCGCTTGCGCTGGATACGATTCTCGCCGACCGCAGGAACCTGGCTTTTGCCGGCACGCTCGTCACTGGCGGCCAAGGCGAAGGCGTCGTCTGGGCCACGGGGGACAAGACGGAAACCGGCCGCATTGCCTGGCTCATTGCTGAGGCAGTCGATTTGCAGACGCCTCTGACGCGAAAGATTGCGCAGTTCAGCCGGCTGCTCTTGTGGGTAATTCTGGGCTTGGCGGCGGCTGCCTTCGCCATTGGCGTCGCACGCGGAGAGAAAGTCGTCGAGATGTTCATGGCCGCGGTCGCGCTGGCGGTCGGCGCCATCCCGGAGGGCTTGCCGGCCGCCGCCACCATCGTGCTCGCGATCGGCGTGGCCCGCATGGCAAAACGCCGGGCTATCATCCGCAGGCTGCCCGCCGTGGAAACGCTCGGCAGCACCACTGTCATCTGCTCCGACAAGACCGGCACGCTCACGGAAAACCAGATGACCGTGCAGGAGATTTTTGCGGGCGGAAAACGCTACGCTGTTACCGGCACTGGTTACGAATCGGTGGGCGAAGTGCGGTTCGACGGCACGCCAGTCAAGTTGCCGGAGCATCCTGCGCTCGCCGAGTGCCTGCGCGCCGGCCTGCTCTGCAACGATTCCCATCTCATCCGCGACGAACACGGGCGCCTTAAGGTGCAGGGCGACCCGACGGAGACGGCGTTGCTCGTCGCGGCCTGGAAAGCCGGGTTGATTGACGCGGAAGCGCGCCGGACCGCGCCGCGCATGGACATGATACCTTTCGAGTCCGAGCACATGTTCCGGGCGACCCTCCATGACGCGCACTCCGGGCGGATCATTTACAAGGTGGGCGCGGTGGAACGGCTCCTCGATCGCTGCCGCGACATGCTGGGTTCGCAGGACGAGCTGGTGTCGCTCGACCAGGCGGCAGTGCATCGTGCCGTCGAGCAAATGGCCGCACGCGGGCTGCGTGTGCTGGCCTTCGCCCGGCGTCACACGGACGTGAACCAGGTCCGACTGGACCATACCCACGTCGCGGGCGGACTCACCTTCCTCGGCTTGCAGGGAATGATTGATCCGCCTCGGCCGGAGGTCGTGGCCGCAGTGCAGCGCTGCCGGCAGGCCGGGATCGCGGTAAAGATGGTTACCGGTGACCACGCCGTAACCGCCCGGGCCATTGCGCGGCAGATTGGCTTGCCCGAAGCGCCTCCGGATTCGGGCCAAGCCGTTTCCGACTCGTTGACTCTCACCGGACGTGAATTGGACAAACTCTCCGACGACCAATTGCCTGAGATCGCGGAGCGCGCAGTCGTCTTCGCCCGCGTTGCGCCTGAGCAAAAGCTCCGGTTGGTCCGCGCGCTCCAATCTCGCGGCCATGTTGTGGCCATGACGGGCGACGGCGTCAATGACGCTCCCGCGCTCAAGCAGGCCGACATCGGTGTGGCGATGGGCATCAGCGGCACCGATGTCGCGAAAGGCGCAGCCGCCATGGTCCTCACTGACGACAACTTCGCGACCATCGAAGCCGCCGTCGAAGAAGGGCGCGGCGTGTTCGACAATCTGACCAAATTCATTGTTTGGATTATGCCGACCAACCTGGGCGAAGCGGCGATGGTCATCACTGCAATTTTGCTGGGATTGCCGTTGCCAGTGCTCCCGCTGCAATTGCTCTGGGCAAATTTCACGGATACACTGCTCGGCCTGCCGTTGGCCTTTGAACCCAAAGAGCCGGGCTTGATGCGCCGTCCACCGCGCAATCCGAGTCAACCCCTTCTCACCCATCCACTCATCATGCGCACTGGACTCGTTACGCTCATCATCCTGGTGGGTGGCCTCGCGCTGTTCCTTCGGGAGTGGCAGGCTGGGGACGCGGGACTGGCCGCGGCCCGCACCGTGGTCGTCAATCTATTTGTGCTGGTCGAGGCCTTGTATCTGTTCAACTGTCGCTCGCTGAACCGCTCCTCCTTCAGCGTCGGCTTTTTCGCAAACCGCCTGGCGTTCTTCGGCGCGGCGGCCATGATCGGGCTGCAACTGCTCTTCACTTACGCGCCCGTGATGAATCGCCTGTTCCACACGGCACCCATCGGCACTGATTCCTGGCTGCGCATTGCGGCCGTGGCGGTGGCCACCTTTGCCACTGTGGAGTTGGAGAAATGGATCCGCTTCGGCGGGCGACGGGGCAAGCAAGCCTTGCCGGAATGACAAAACCGGGTGCCTGCCTGCCCTGGCTGAGCCTGGGGACATCCTTGAGGCCGGGAGATTTGCCGGTGCTCGGGGTAACCGAGGAAATTCAGCCCTGGAGATCGACGGAGCACCGGTTCGCTACTTTCCCTTTGACTCAAGTCAAGTCTTCATAAATTAGGGTTACGATTCGAGCGGGTTGGAACGTCAAAGCAAGGTGAGATTCAGTCCCATTGCGCGCGAGCGAACCAAGCGTCATGGCCTGGAGGGAGCGCTGATGGCCGTGGCGCTTTCCACCACTGTGTTCGCCGCGTCGGCGCCGCGCGAAATCCCTTCCGCTTTCGGCCCGAACATAAAGCTCAGGCCGGCGGACTTTGCTGAAGCGAAATCGTTTCACGCCGGGGACCGCATCGTTGGCACCTACTACTTCTACTGGTACGACACACCGTCGAAGGCCCATGTCGTGGATGGGGACGGCACGGACGCGCTGACCACGCATCCCCCGAGCTTGGAGGGGATGAGCTATAAATCCGTCGCGTGGCACCGCCGGCAACTGGAGGACATGATGGCGGCGGGTATCGATCTGGTGCTGCCGGTTTTCTGGGGTGCGCCATCCGAACAGAGCACGAAGGCGCATCTGCATTGGAGTTACGAGGGCTTGCCGCCGCTGGTGCAGGCGCGGGAGCAACTGCTCCGCAACGGCAAACAACCGCCGCGCATCGGGCTCTTCTACGACACCAGCACGCTGCGCCATAACTCGTGGGGCGAACACGTCGATCTCACGACGGACCGCGGGCGACGATGGTTCTACGCGACGGTGCGCGATTTTTTCTCGATGATCCCGCCGAAGCACTGGGCGATGCTCGATGACCGGCCCGTTGTCCTGCTGTATTCGGCTGCGTTCGCGCGGGGCCACGATCAGAGTTTTGTCGACTATACCAAAGCGCAATTCTCTAATGATTTCGGCGGGCGCCGACCCTGGCTTGCTGGTGAAGTCTCCTGGAAGGTGAAGGCCGATAGCGTGGTCGCCTGGGGCGGCGCGCTCGGACTGAAAACGCCCGGGGGCATCGCCTCTCTGGGCCCCGGCTACGATCACTCGGCGGTGCCGGGACGCACCCCGCTCATCGTGGACCGGCGCGACGGGGCGTTCTACGAGGAGCAATGGCTCAAGCTGCTGCGCCGTCCCCCAAAGTTCGTCATGGTCGAGACCTGGAACGAGTGGCACGAAGGCACCGACATTGCCGAGTCCAGGGAATACGGACGGCACTACATCGAACTTACGCGAAAGTATGCGGACCTGTTCAAACAAGGCTGGCGTCCGCCTTGGCCCAAGGGATCTTTCAGCGACGCGAAATCTGTCAGCATCGGCCTCGGCACAACGAATCGCGAGAACGGCCTCCGACAGTTGGAGAACGACGACGGCGTGACGGTGCCGACCACACGCGGAGGGTGCCCCGCTCGCGCCCTCGACCCATCGACCGCCCATGCCCGGTACGTCTATTTCGCGGTGGACGATTCGTTCAAGGCGAGTGAAGTGACGGCCTACGCGCTGGAGGTCGAACACTTCGACGCCGCGCCAGGCCGGTTGACCGTCGAATTCGATGGCAGCGATGAAAGCGCCCCCCGCAGCGGCGCCTACACCCGCGCGATCGAAACGATCAGGCTCGACGGGTCAAGGATCTGGCGCACTGGGCGGTTCAGACTCCTGGGCGCGCGCTTCAACAACAGCCAGAACCGTGGCGCGGACTTTCGCCTCGTCGTCGAAGCGCCAGAGTTTGCCGTCGGACAAGTGAAACTCTCGCGGTAGAATCCGAGTAAGAATCCAAGGCCAGGAAACCCAGGATCGTTGACCTTGGTCAAATCGTTTGGTCGAACGTCCTGCTAGATTGCGGGCGATTCGTTGCTGATGAATCAGTCATTCAATTCAACCTCGAACAAGACGCGCCCTGCCGGCGCGCGTGCGTGAGTTACTTATGAGCCATCATCCAAACGTCTATTCACCTCCTGGAACTCCTCTGCTCGTACGCACTGTGGGCGAGCTCGTGGCCGAGCGCCCCGGGCGCTCCCGCGTTTTTCAAGCCTTTCACATTGACTTCTGCTGCCAGGGCGGACGCACGCTGCGCGAAGCGTGCGAAGGCAAAGGCCTTGCCACCGATGCCGTCGTCGAACAACTGGAGGCTGAGTTGGCGGACCAGTCTGCCCCGGCGCGGAATCCAGCCACCTTGCCTCCGGACGAACTGGCCGCGTACATCGTCGAAGTCCATCATGGCTTCCTGCGCGAGGAATTGCCGCGCTTGCATGCGATGTCCGAGCGCGTCGCTCAGGTTCACGGAGGCCACTCTCCATCGTTGGTGGAGATGTTCCACGTTTTCACCGCTCTGGAAGCGGAGTTGGCCAGCCACATGATGAAGGAGGAGCAAGTGCTCTTTCCGGCCATCCGGGCGATGAGCCAAGGCCAGCCGCCTCCGGGAAGTCTGGAAGCGCCCATTGCCTGCATGATCCACGAACACGAGGAAGTCGGCGCGGCTCTGGCCCGCCTGCGCGAACTGAGTCATGGTTTCGAGCCGCCCTCCGATGCTTGTAACACGTACCGTGCGTTATTCGCCGGACTGCGTGACCTGGAGGAGGACACGCATCGCCATGTTCATCTCGAGAACGCGGTTCTGTTTCCTGCCGCTAGGGCCATGGCATCGAACACGTGAATCTCTTTCGGGCCGTGTCATTCACCTAAATGGCGCCGCAGCAGGGCCGTCAACTTGGACGGGTTCAACACCGTGATGGTCTTGCCTTTCACGGCGATGAGTTTTTGCTCGCGGAACTTGGCCAGCGTGCGGGAGAACGTTTCGCTGACGGTGCCGAGTTCGGCCGCCAGCACGCGCTTGGTCATGGGCAATTCGAACTTCACCGGTGTCGCGCTTTCGAGCGCGGGGCATCGTTTCACCAGCCAGTTGGCCAGACGCGTCTCGACGTCCTTCAACGTCAAATCCTCCAACTGGCCCACCAGAATCCGCAGGTGCGCGCTCATCGAGCCGAGCATCCGCAACGCCAGTTCCGGCTGCCGCCGCAACAAGGCGAGGATGCCGGCCTTTTGCACCAGCAACACTTGGGTCGCCTCGACGGCCCGCGCGTCAGCCGGATAACCCTTGTCTGTGGCGAGGGTGCCTTCCGCAAACGATTCACCGGCGCGGAAGACATGAATGACCTGTTCCTTCCCCGCGGCGTTGACCCGATGCACGTTGATGGCGCCGGTCTGGACGATGTAAAAGCCCATCGACGGATCGCCTTCGCGGAAGAGATAACTGCCCTTGGCGACTGATTTGGTCGTGGTGATGTCGGCGATGGCGGCCAGTTCTGCCGGAGAAATCCCGGCAAAAAGCTGGCAATTCCGCAAGGCGTTGGTGATCCCGATTTGTTTAAGTTCGGCCAACGGGGTCGTCATGCCTGTTCCATTAGCCGCCTTTCGGCCAGAAGTAAACGATCCAACTACCGCCCTCGCCCCGCTCGATCTTGGACTGAAAACCCTGGCTGCCGAGCAATTCAATGAGCGGGGAAGGCAGGAACGGCGCGATAATGATCAAACCTTCTCCGGCGCCGAGCTTTTGGACTCGCTGCAAAATGGCCGAGAGCGGCTCTTCTCCGCGCTGGAGCAAGGGACGAACGTCGAATCGTTTGAATTGGCTGATGGGTGGCATGTTCATGGGCGAAGCAATTGCACGAGTTGTTTGACGGTTTCGTCGGGCGCCTGGTTGAGTCCGATCTGCTGGTGCGCCACTTCCCCGCCGGCGTTGAGCACGGTCAGGATATTCGAGTGGGCAAATTGTCCGCGCGCGTCCTTCCTGAACTTCACGCCCAGCAATGCCGCCAGCTCCAGCACATCGTCGGGCGCACCGCGCAGGAGTGACCAGTTTGCGGGTAGCTCGTGAATCTTGCGATACTCGGCCAGGGCGGCGGGGGTGTCCCGCTCGGTGTCAAAGGTGACCAGCACAAAACCGACTCTGCTCCGCACGTTCTCGGGCAACGCGGCCTGCACCTTTTTCATGTCGTGAACCAGCACCGGACACGCATACTCGCATTTCGCGAAGAACATGGTCACCACCAGGGGGCGTCCGCCCAACGCGCCGAGTTTCAGCGTGTTGCCCGCATCGTTGGTCCAGGACGACTCGAGCTGAAAGAGGGAACGATCTGAGACGGGCCCGTCGGAAGGGACTCCATGAGCGCAACATCCCGGAGTCTTGGAGACGGTGGTCGTCAAGCAGCCGGCTTGGAATAATGCGATGGCCAGGCAGGCCAGTGCTCCGGCGCCGAGCCGGCAGCATGATAGTCGATGGGGGTGTGCATTCATGGTTTGTTGGGCTCAACATCCTGTGCGCCGCGGAAGCCAAGGTTATGGACAGTGTAGCTTGCCTTGAGGCTGCTCCGAAATCCGTAGCGCATAAACGCGGGGAAATTACTTCGATCCTTCGCTCCTTCCGACCCGCTGCCACAAAAGAGCTGGCGGTCCAGACCCGTGTCGCCACGTGCATCGCCTGTGACCATGGCGGTGTTGAAGTCGGCCACCCATTCCCAGACGAGGCCGTGCAGATCGTGGACGCCGAAAACATTGGTTCGCCCCCGGCCCACCGGGGGAAGGATTTCCGGCGTAGGAGTAGCGTACCAATTTTGGACCTGACGCACGAACTCAGGATCGTTGGCGCCGTCCGCGCGGGTCGGGCTGGCCGCCGCCGCGTACTCCCACTCGGCGGTGGTGGGCAAACGTTTGCCTTGCCAGGCGCAATAGGCTTTGGCGGCGAACCAGGAGACATGCGTGACGGGCGCGTTGAACGGGGCATTGGTCCCCGGTTCCAAATCGCCGGCCCACCGCTTCAGATAATCCACCTCGGCAAACAACTGCTTCACCTGGGAGCGGCGCCATTTCGAGTGGGTGCGGACAAACTCAAGAAACTCGCCGTTGGTGACCGGCAGCACATCCAGCCAGAAGGACTGGACCGGGATGTCCTTTGGATCGTTCTCGGCGCGAAACAGCGGCGTGTAGCGACCGGCCGGCAGCAGCGTCATCCCGGCCGGCGGAGTTCCAACCGGCCGTTCCTGGGCGTGAATCGCGAACGAAATCGCCGTCGAAACGAACAGTGCGAGGCTCAACGGGATGGCGGCCTGGCGTTTCATCGCGGGGGCTTACTCGTAATTGTTGACGACCGGCGCAGGCGCTTCGCCGCGGATGCGGCGCACCTCTTCGACCTTCACGACGTCACCGGAATTCCCGAAGCTGTTCACCACATAGGTCACGACGTTGGCCACATCTTCGTCGGACAGGTAATGCAACGGGATCATGGTGCCGTTATAGGTTTTGCCATTGACGACGACCTCGCCCGTCTGGCCAAAGAGGATGTTCCGCACCGCGCGGTACTTGTCGGCTTTCAGATAATCGGATTTCGCCAGCGGCGGGATTTGGCCGGGGACTCCTGCCCCATCGACCTGGTGGCAGACAAAGCAGGTTTGCATAAACACGCCTTTGCCCTTGGCGATCTGAATTTCCTTGGTCAGGCCGGAGATTTTGGGGTCATCGGTGAGCGCCTGCTTCACCTGCGCCTGCAGCGCGGCGACTTTCTTTTCGGCCTCCGAGCCGGCCTCGGCTTGGCGGCCCAGATACACGGCATCGACCTCCTTGCCCGAATAGACGAGCAGATTCTCCGGGCCGGACACCTTCAACATGCCGAGGGCGCCCTTGTTGAACGCGCGGAAGAGCGAGTGATCCACCAGGATGTAAGTGCCTGGCACTTCGGTCTTGAATTCGACGATGACCGATCCGCCGGCCGGAACGATGGTGGTCTGCACCTGTTTCTGCGAGGGAACAACGCCCCCTTCCTGATACACGTGGTCGAAGATCTCGCCGATGACGTGGAATGAGGAGACGAGATTTGGTCCGCCGTTGCCGACGAACAGACGCACCGTCTCGCCGACCTTGGCCGTGATGGCCTTGTCGCCCACCAGCGATCCCACCGCGCCGTTAAACACAACATACGTCGGACGCTCATCCACAGCCTTGTTCTGATCGAACATTTGCAAGCCTTCCTCGCCGAACTTGCCCGTCGTGTAAAAGTCGCCCTGCATGATGTAATACTCGCGGTCTACCCTGGGCATCCCTTCCTTCGGTTCAACCAGGATCAACCCATACATGCCGTTGCCCACATGCATGCCCACCGGCGCGGTGGCGCAGTGATAAACATAGAGGCCGGGATTGATCGCCTTGAAGGAAAACTGCGACTCATGCCCCGGCGCCGTGAACGAGGACGCGGCGCCGCCGCCCGGCCCGGTCACCGCATGCAGATCGATGTTGTGCGGCATCTTGCTGGACGGATGATTTGCCAGATGGAACTCGACCAAATCACCCTCGCGGATGCGGATGAACCGGCCCGGCACGTCGCCGCCAAAGGTCCAGAACAGGTATTCCACACCGTCGGCCAGTCGTTTCACGACCTCTTTCACTTCCAGACGCACCACGACTTTCGTGGCGTGGGTCCGGGTGATCGGCGGCGGCACCATCGGTGGCGCTGTCAACGCCGCGTTTTCCTCGCCCTGGATGGTGGGGTCGGCCGGCTTGGCCCCATTCGTTTTCACTGCGGTTTCAGCGGCCGTGGCCGCTGCGGTTATCAATACCCCGCACAACATGGCGGCGGTTCGGATGGATTGCGCTTTCATGGATGTTTGTCGTTCAGGTCCGGCCCGGTTCCGACGCATACCGCTCGGCTCCGTGCCCAAGAGAATAATCGCCTCACTCGTGTTGGGGTGTCTTGACCTTGGTCAGGTTCGGGGCTTTTTCTAAGAGAAAGACGGGCGTTGATGCAAGTCAAAGCGGCCCGCAGAACGGCCCCTTCACCGCGCTACGATACCTGTGCAAGCGCGGCCGTGTTCCGTCATACGCGCTGGCGTCCACGGTGGGTCCCAGACGACCTGGACCTCCGCTTCCTGCACCGCTTCGAGATTGAGGAGTGCTCGCTTCACGCCCCAGGCGATGCTTTCGTGCATCGGGCAACCGGGCGTGGTGAGCGTCATGGTCACGGTGACTTTGGAACCGTCGATGGCGATGCCGTAGATGAGTCCGAGGTCTACGATGTTGCAATCGAGTTCTGGATCCACGACTTGGCGGAGAGTCTCGCGAACCGTTTCTTCGTTGGGTGCGGCGGTCATGTGCTTGCGACTGCGGGCGTGAGGACGAGCGGCTCGAGCCGTGGTCGGATGAGATGGGCGAGCACTTTGAACAGGTTGACGACGAAGAGCACAATGCTGGCAAACAGCAGCGCACAGCCGGTGCGCGCGCCGGATTCGTGACTCAGTGTGGTTGCCATGCTCGCCACCAAGAGACCGCCCAGAAACAGCCAATAGCCGACAGCCTGCAGGGCGGGCGAATACAGATCGGCCAGCGCGGGAACTTTGTGTCGCCCGATGGCCTTGCTGTAGCTGGCATACCAAACGAGGAACGGGACCACTTTATAGAGCATTCCGAGAATGGCGAAAGTGACCACACCAATGAGCGCCAGGAAGCCATACACGCTTTCAAGCTGGGCCGTCCGCAGGGTCGTTGGCAGACCCGGCCAGGCCAGCACAACGCCCAGAGTCGCCACCGGGACAAGCAACGCGATGGCAGTCAGGAAATACATCAAGCCCCAGTCGAGGCTGCGGCGTTTTCGGGAACGCAGGATGGCTGTGATTTCCCGCCCGTAAACCGCCAACCCGGCCGCCACGATGAGGGCTGGCCCCAATTTCCAGCGGCTTGAAACCAAGATGCCAACGAAGACCCCGGCCAATCCCGTGTTGAGCAGCACCAGCGACCACCGGGCGCGGCTGGCGCTCCGCACTTCGCTTAACGTGAACATCGGCACCAGTTTGTAGGATACCGCGATGATCATCATGACGAAAAAACCCAGCCCGCCGAGGTGCGCGTGCGCGTGCATCTGCGCCAGCGGATTGAATGGGCTGAAGTTCCAGCACTTCGCCGCCGCGAGGTACAGGCCGGCAAGAACCGTCACCGTGAGCCAGCCGAGCGACGCCGCAATGCCCGCGGCAACCACATTCCACCGCGGGATGCGCGCCAGCGTGCGAGCCAGGTTATAGACAAAAAGCCCCACGCCGACTGCCAGCGCCGATGCGAAGTGCCCGACCTGTTTCATGTTCCAGATATAAAACATCGCGACCATTCCCACGAAACCAATCCCGTGCAGGACGAAATGCCATTGCGCCAGTCGCTGGCTGTGCAGCCGAGTCTCCAGCGCCACCGGCACGAGTTGATAGATCGCGCCCATCACCACTGAACTGATCCACCCCAGCACAAACAGATGGGTGACGGCGACGACTTCAGGACTGTAGTGATAACCGGACAGCACGATGGGGCGTGCCACCAGCCAGGCCACGCCGGCCACCAGCGCCGCCAGGCCCGTCAGGATGAACCGCAGCGGCAAGCCCACGGATGGCGCGTGGATATCGGCCATCGCCGCTCGCTTCGTCGGCACGTGACACGACTTCCCCGCGGTCTTCGGCCGCCGGGAGTCAGACGCGACGGATGGTGGTGACAAAACTTCCATCGGATTGTTCCTCCGTTTCGCCGGTGAAACCGCGCTGCTCCAGCAACGGGTAAAGGTGCAGGGGCCGGCGGTCCGTTTGGGCGCGCAACTCGCCGTTCTCAGGCAGACGCGTGATCGCTTCGAGAATGACGACCAGCGGCTGTGGAGGCTCGAGTCCGCGTGCGTCAACGGCCCACATCGTTTCCTTCGTATTCATCACGGCGACCCTACTTGGCCCTGAGCACTTCGGCATTGACGCGCATCAAACTCAAAAAAGTAAAGTTTGAACAATTACCGCCGATTCTTATGCTGGTGACCGTGAATTGGCTGAAGACCATCGCGGTGGTTGGGCTGTTGGGCCTCTGGCTCGCGGCAACCAACCACTGTCGGCTTGAGCAGATTCCGGCGCTGAGTTTTCTTCCTTGTTGTGAAAAAGGCGGGAGTTCCCAGGATGACGACTGCCAGACCGACGGTTGCGCGTCGGTGGAGGATGGCCTTTACAAGACTGAAAACAACCAGGTTCAGGTCGTTACGCCGGTTTTTGCGCTGATCCCATTTCTGGTGCTGCCGGGACAAAACGCCGCCCCCGGCCTTGAATCGGTCCGCGAAGCTTTGCCGAATCTTGCTCCCCCGGAACTTCCGAAAAGCTGGCAGTTTTCCTTCCGCGCGGCCGCGCCGCCGCGCGCGCCTTCCCTAGTTTCATAAGCAGTCCCCCCTTCACAGGTGCGGTGTGCCCTCGCGCCGCGTTTGTTTCCGTCGTGGTTGGATTTGTCCGTTGTCGCTTATGAAGCATTGCAATCCCATTTGTTCGCTCCTCCTTCTGGTGGCGGGGTTCGGAAGCGCCGTGGCCCTGCCTTCCCAGGGTCAGGAAACAAGAACTTCGCCGAACACGAACGGCCTTTCCCTGGGAGTCCTCGTTGCGGAATCACTGGAAAAGAACCCGGAATTGCGGTTTTACGAGGCGGAGATCAAGGCGGCGAAGGCCGGGCGCAAGGCCGCCGCCTTGCTCGGCAATCCGGAAGTCAACGGCAGTCTCGGCCAAAAATCCGTGCGCGGCAGCGGTCTGAGCGCCGAAGGGGTGGCGTGGTCAGTGTCGGTCATGCAACCGTTTGAATGGCCAGGGCGTCTTGGATTGCGGAAGGCCATCGCCAATCGGGACATTGAATTGGCTGAACTCGGTTACTGGCGGTTTAAGGCAGCGCTGGCTGGTCGCGTGCGGGCGCTGGCCTATCAACTGTTTGCCGCGCAAGAAAAGTCGGCGGCGGCGCGCGAGGTCGCTGACCGTTTTCAGGCA
>DATLUX010000521.1:0-3260 GCA_035577805.1 Verrucomicrobiia bacterium | reverse complement strand
TGGCTCTGCGTTTCCCCAGCGTTCAGGCGCTGGCGGAATCTTTCCTTAACGCTTGCAAAGAATAAAAAACACCCACTGAAACGAAAGGCAAGAAACGGGGCGATCCGTACCGGTCGCCCCTGAACTCGACGCTCAAGTTTTGTCCAAAACAACTCTTTGACTGAGCCTTAACGACGACGGAAAGGTTGAAAATGCGGAATTGTACAGCAAAAGGAATGCGGAACACCCGTTGGGGAGCAGCTCTGGCGCTGACTTCGCTAGCGTTATCGTCGCTAGCGGCCGGCATCACGATCACTCGAAAATCTTCGTTTCGAGAGGCGCCGGGGTCGCCAGTGCAGGCCGGAATTGGCGATGCGCCGGTATCCGTGGCGGCCGGCGATTTCAATCATGACGGAATCCTGGACCTTGCGGTTGCGAATTCCAGCGACAACTCAGTTTCGATTTTGCTGGGGAGAGGCGACGGGACGTTCGCTGCGAGCGCAGGTTCCGCGTTTTCGACGGGAGGAAACCTCACAACGGCAGTTGCCGTCGGCGATTTTAATAATGACGGAAAGCTAGATGTGGTTGCAACGGACCTGCCTGGCGGTTTGTCAGGCGGGTTGGGCGATATCTTCGGAAGCCCAGGAGGCAATATCTCGGTCTTCCTGGGGAACGGCGACGGATCCTTCGGAGGACACAAGGATACGGATGGGGGAGGAGATTTCCCTGGAGCGGTTGCGGTGGGCGATTTCAACGGTGACGGGAAACTCGATGTGGTCATCACCAATTTGGCCAACCAGGATATCTCAGTGCAGCTTGGCCACGGCGACGGGTCTTTCAACCAGGCCGCGAACTCCCCAATCCACATCGGGCACCGGCCTTCCAGCGTAGCAGTTGCGGACTTCAATCTCGACGGAAAACCCGATATTGCAGTAAGCAACGCGGAAGACAACAACGTGGTGATTTTGCTGGGGCGCGGCGACGGCACTTTCACACAACCGAATTCTCCGCTGACCACCCAATTGCGCCCGGTGGCGATTGTCGTGGCCGATTTCAATCACGACGGAAAGCCTGATCTGGCAGTCGCCAATCTGCTCTCCAGCACGGTTTCCATCTTTATCGGCGACGGCTTCGGCAACTTTCAACTGGGCCAGCAGTTTTCTACCGGCCGGTATCCGTGCTCGCTGGCGGCGGCGGACTTCGACAGCGACGGCAAACTGGATATTGCGGTGGTCAACCAGTTGAGCGAAATGGTTACGGTGTTTCTGGGAAATGGCGCGGGAAACTTCGGTCTCCCTCGTAACCTTTCCGTGGAGGGCCATCCACAATCGGTCGCGGCCGCCGATTTCAACAAAGACGGACAGATCGACATGGCCATCGGCAACGTGGCATCGAAATCGGTGTCGGTGGTGCTGAACAACACCGATATCACGCCGCCGGTGTTGATCATGCCGCAGCTGAGTGCAAGTTACCTGCTGAATTCCGTGGTGCCGTTCGTTTTCAGCGCAAGCGATACCCAGTCCGGCGTGGCCGAGGTGGTGGCGACGCTGAACGACGCACCCATTACCAGCGGTACCACCGTGACCCTGAATCACCTAGGGACCAACAGTTTCAGGTTGACTGCTACCGATAACAACGCGAACACCGCCACTAAGACTGCTACGTTCGCGGTGCTCTACAATTTCGGCGGTTTTCTGGCTCCCATTCCTGGCAGCCCTACGGTGATCAGTCGGGGCGGCGCGCTTCCGGTGGCTTTCCGGCTCAGCGATGTGAACGGCACGCAGCTGAGCACTGCCTTCGCGACTCTGACTCTGCAGCAGCTTGTGGGTGGAACGCCGGTGGGTTCGCCGATTGATGCTAATCCCTCCGGAACCTCGAACGTCGGCAACCTATTCCGCTTTGATAGCAAGTTACAGGAATACATCTACAACCTGAGCACTAAACCGCTCGTCAGCGGAACCTGGCAGCTGCAAGTCCGGCTGGACGACGGCAGCGTGTATACCGTGCTGGTGGGAGTGAAGTAGGCAACGTAGCGGACAGATGCAGTTGGTGTCGGCGGTAAGGAAATTACAACTCATTGAAAACGGGAGGCAGTAGATGCGCCGAATTGGCTGGATCACTCTCAGTTTGATTGCGGTGGTTGCGTGGATGGGAGGATGCACAACCGTTCCCACCCACAAAGACGCCTGGCTGAGTTTCAAATATCAGATTCACTGCGGCAACTACAACGACTGCAAGGAATTGACCAACCAAGCCGAGGCTATCAATTACTACAAGTCTATTGGAGTAGTGGACCCCACTACTTACACCCTCAACCAATGGTTGAGCGACAACGGATTTGTGCCTGGCGCGCCGGTGGTCAGGGGTGTCTATGCCAACCTGGGGGATTTGCAGATTGGCAGGGACATGAACTGCCTGCCAAACGGCACCAAGGTCGCCTGCTACGTGAACAACCATGGACCCGTACCCTCACTGGTCCTGTCCAACTGGCCGGATATCAAACAGGCCTTGGCGGACGCGGACGGTACGTCAGGCAAAAACCCGTTTGCTACCGTAGCGATGGTCTACGATTCGAGTGTCAGCGGACCGAATAATGTTACGTTTTACGCTTTCAACGGACCAGATTCCCCGCCGGGAGCACTTGTTCCTCCGGGGGGACTCCTGACGTTAGTCATTCTGGACGGGGCGGGAGCTATCCTTCTCGATGACGATGATGAGCCGGGGCCCAAGACCGTCCCGCGCATGTGCATGGCGTGCCACGGAGGTGTTTATGACAAGAATACTCACTCCGTGAGTGGCGCCTCTTTCCTGCCCTTCGACGTGTTCTATTTCCGCTACAGCGGGAAAGAAGGCTTCACGTTTGACGATCAGGCAGAATCGTTCCGGAAACTCAATGCCATCGTGGCTTCGACCAAGGCCACACCCGCCATCCAAGAGTTGATCAACGGCATGTATCCCGCCGGCGTCACGAAACTCAATAGTGTCGCGGTGGATGGCTTTACGCCGGCGGGCTGGGCTGACAACCCTAGCCTTTACCAGGGCGTGGTTCGGCAATACTGCCGGATGTGCCACATCGCCCAGCCAGAGTCTTTTACCAGTTCCTCGGACTTCGTCGGATTCAAAAACCAGATCCAACACGAGGTTTGCGAGACGAAGGACATGCCGCACGCGCAAGTGCCTTTCGGCGTTGAGGGCACCAAGATCGGCTTCTGGCATGACATCGTCGCACAACACGATCTCGGCAATTTTCTGCAGAGCCAAGGCATCAATAGTTGCCTTCC
>DATLUX010000520.1:0-36473 GCA_035577805.1 Verrucomicrobiia bacterium | reverse complement strand
GCCAGGCTGAGCCAGCTGGGAATGCGTTCAATGTGGTCGATGACGGGGAAATATGATCGAGACGAGGATTGTCATTGGAGGTGACGTGTGTCCGTCGCCGCCCGACGCGCAGTATTTCTGCACTGGGAATGCGCACCGCCTGTTCAACGACTTGCTGGGGGAGTTCGCCACGGCGGATCTGACGGTGGCGAATCTGGAGTGTCCCCTGATCGACAAACAGAGCCCCATCGCCAAGACCGGGCCCGTCTTGCAGGCGCCAACGGCCGCGATCAAGGGGATCGTCCGCAGCCACATTGGCTGCCTTGGGCTGGCCAATAATCACATCTTGGATCACGGCGCGGCCGGGCTCGAAAGCACCCTGCGCGCCTGCGCCTACGAGGGGGTCCAGACTTTTGGTGCGGGTAGAACCTTGGAAGAAGCAGGGCGAATGCTCATCCTGAAGGCTGGGCCGTGGCGGATTGGGTTGCTGGGCGCTTCCGAGCAAGAATGGTCCATCGCCACCGACACCACGCCGGGCGCGAACCCGCTCGACCTGATTGATTGTGCCAGGACTCTGAACTCCCAGCGGCCTGGCGTGGATTTCGCGATCGTGTTGCTCCATGATGGCGCTGAATTCTATCCATTGCCCAGTCCGCGGCTGAGGAAGGTGTGCCGCTTCCTGATCGAACAAGGTGCTGGGATGGTGATTTGCCAGCATTCCCATTGTGCAGGGGCCTATGAGACCTACGGCTCGGGCCATATCATCTACGGGCAAGGCAACCTCATCGCCGACTCGCCCGGCCGGGACAATGGCTGGCATGAAGGCTTTTTGATCCGGCTCATCCTAAAATCGGATCTCAGCGCCAGTTGGCAACCTGTCCCTTACACTCAGTCGGCCTTGCGGCCCGGGGCCAGGCGAATGACCCCCGAGCGCGAGCGGGCCTTTTTGGACGACTTGGCGGAGCGGTCCGAGGCGATTAAGGACGACAACTTTGTGGCGCGGGCGTGGGAGCAATTCTGTCGGAGCCGGCAGCATTCCCTGATGAGCTTCGTCCTGGGACACGGCCGCCTCCTGCGGCGACTCAATCGCAACGGGGGGCTGGTGAGGCTCGTGCATGGCAAGCAAAGGCTGCGCGAGATCAGAAACTGCGTGATGTCCGATACGAATCGCGAACTCTTCCTGGAAGTGCTGAATCAATATTTGGAATAGCAGCCGGCTGGACCGCTTGCCGATGAACTTGAGGAAGCCAGTATACCTGTCGTACGCCGCCGCCCGAGGCTATCGGTTCCCAGCTCTGCTGTCGCAGTATCGACGGGAATATGCGCGCGGCTTGGATGGCGAGATCACAACCGTGGGCTTGGTTCAACTGCTGCGGCACTGTCGCACCTCAGTGGAGTATTACAAAGAGCTGCTGGCAGAAGCCGGTGACATAGGTCATGACGATCCCAGGGACTATCTGCGGCGGCTTCCTGTTCTGACCAAGGAAACGATTCGAGCCAATTTCGACAAACTCCGTTGTCGCGCACTGCGCACCGGAAAGTGGTCCTATAACACCTCGGGTGGTTCAACGGGAGAACCCATTATCATCGTTCAAGATTCGGAGTACGAAGATCGAAGCAAAGCCATCGGCCTCCTTCTCCAAGGCCTGCTGGGCTGTGATGTGGGAGAACCTCTGGTGCGTCTTTGGGGCTCAGAACGCGATATCGAGGGAAGCACACGGTCACCGAAGGCGAGGTTTTTCAACTGGCTGACCAACACCACCTGGATGAATGCGTTTCGGATGTCGCCCGAGCAGATGAGGCGGTTTGTCGGGATTCTCAACCGTGAGCGGCCGCGCTTGATCGTCGCGTATGCTCAGGCCGCTTACGAACTGGCCCGATTCGTCGAAAGGGAACAACTGGTTCTCGCACCGCAGAATGCCGTGGTGACTTCGGCCGGCACGCTCTATGGCTTTATGCGCCAGAAGATCGCCCAGGTATTTGGCTGCCAAGTTTACAACTTGTACGGCTCGCGTGAGGTGAGTGATATGGCCTGTGAACTTCCGGGAACGGACGGCCTTTGGGTGGCTCCATGGAGTCATTACATCGAAATCCTGGACGATGAAGCCAAGCCCGTCCCGGCCGGGGCGGAAGGGAATATTGTGGTGACGTGTCTGACCAATTACGCCATGCCACTGATCCGCTACTGGATTGGGGATCGAGGGGCCTTGAGGCCTGAGGTGAAGCCAGGAAGAACAACGCCGCAGTTCCTCAAGCATGTGTCTGGGCGCAACGTGGACGTGTTTCGGACGCGGGATCAAACGCTCATTGATGGCGAATATTTCACGCATCTGCTTTACTTTCGCCCCTGGGTTTGGGGGTTCCAAGTGATTCAGCGAAGCTACGATCGGGTGTCGTTTCGAGTGGTGAGACGCAACGGGGAGCCGCCCCAAGGCGAACTGGAGGAGATCGCCGCGAAGGCGCGCCTGGTGATGGGTCCCGACTGCCAGGTGGACTTCGAATTTCCCGCCGAGTTGCCGCCGCATCCCTCCGGCAAATACCGCTACACCATCTCCCAAGTCGGCAGCTGAAGAGAGCTCGGTTCGTCGCAAAATACCTCGGCTCCCACTTCAGGCCCGGCGCAATGCTTTGCCACCCATGATTACATACCGGTCGCGCTTCTTGGCGCGCGGCGAGGTGTGGTTCGACAACGAGCCCGATGACGCCCTCCGGGTGGACTGGATTGTTTACCACCAGCGTTCCCATCCGGTTCCTGGAGCCAAAGCCAGGGTTTTTTATACCTACGTCATTGATCTGACCCGGAGCCACCAGCAACTTCTGGCGAACTTGAACCGGGACACTGCCTACAAGATTCGACGGGCGCGCGAGCGGGACAAAATCACCTGCGAATGTTTGGATCCAAAGGATCGGCTGGTCATGAATCGGTTCGAGGAAATGTTCAATGCGTTTGCCGCGCTGAAAGGGCTGCGGCCGCTCGAGCGGGCGCGGATGGAGAGCATGGCCGCGGCGGGCGTGCTGGACTTGTCTGCCGCCAAAGACCCGCCGGGCAACATTTTGGTCTATCATGCCAACTATCGCGATCGCACCCGGGCCACGGGATTGGAGTTGCCATCCCTTTACAGAGCGTGTTCCGACAGCGCGACGCGCAGCCTGGTGGGCCGGGCCAACCGTTATCTCACCTGGAGTGACATCGTGCGATACAAGGAACAGGGGTTGAGATGGTTTGATTTCGGCGGTTGGTATCACGGCACCGATGCGGGAATGCTCAAGATCAATGACTTCAAACGAGGCTTTGGCGGAGAGGTGCTGCGTGAGTACGAGTGCGAACAGATCCTGACCTGCCGCGGCTGGGTGGTGTTGACCACCGCGTCGGTTTTGAATTGGGCCCGGCGGGCCCGGGCCCGGATCCGGTCCGCCCCAACACAGCGCGCAGCCGAAACCACCGATCCGGAAACCGAAGCTGGCTCCTCCATGGAACATGCGGCCAGTTCCACCCCGGCCTTGCGCAAGTCGGGTTAAGCCAATGACGATCCTATGATCCTCGATCATGTCGGAATTGTGGTTCGTTGTCTGGAGCAAGGCATCGACCAGTGGGAAACGCTCTTCGGCTATCAGCGGAACTCTGACATTGTCCAGAACGTCCGCCAAAAGGTCCGGGTGGTGTTTCTCTCCAAACCGGATTCCTTAACGGTGAAGTTGATCGAGCCATCGTCGCCAGACTCACCTGCTTTTTTGGCCGCTCGTGGAGGTGGCGGTCTTCACCACCTGTGTTTCCGATGCGAGGCGCTGCACGAGGAAATCCGTCGGCTGCAGCATCGAGGAGCGCGCTTGATTGTGTCGCCGCAGCCCGGGGAAGCCTTCTGTGGTCATCCCATCGCATTCATGCTAGCCGGAAACAACCTTAACGTGGAGTTGATCGATACATCTGAAAAGCAGGGTTGGGGGACCTGCAGTTCGGCCAGGCCCTTAGACGGATATGCAACTGAACAACACGCTCAAGTCCCCGAAGAAGGGACCAAGACGCCACAAAAGTGATTGGCTGATCGGATCGACTTCCGCGGGGTCTTGGAGCACCCGCAACCATGACACGGGGCCACATGTTCATTTATCGATCCCGGTTCCTGACGCGAGGAGAAGTCTGGTTTGACGACCAGCCGGATGGCACTGGCGTGGATTGGATCTACCATCGGCAGCGGTCAACTCCGTTGCCAAAACATCGGTCGAAACCTTTCTACACTCTGCTGGTGGACTTGCGCAAACCTCGTACGCAATTGCTTGCGGACATGGACGCGCGAACGGCCAGCAGGATCAAGCAGGCGCAGGAAACGGACAAGCTTCAGTGCGAGGGTTGTGACGCCCGTGATCCGAAGGTCCTTGACCAAGTGGAGGCGATGTGGAACGCATTTGCCACCGCCCAGAACACACCGCGTTTGGAGCGTTCCTGGCTGGATCAGTTCAGCCAGGCTGGCTCGTTGGACGTGGTGGCCGCCAAGAATCGCGGCGGCAAGGTGCTGGCTTACCATCTGGTCTATCTGGCCCCAAGACGTGCCCGCCAGTTGATCGCCATCTCTCCGTACCAAGCGGTCCCCAGCGTCGGTTGGCGAAACGCGGTGAGCCGCGCCAACAGCCTGATCCATTGGTATAACTTCGTCGCCCTCAAAGAACGAGGCATTCCCTGTTTCGACTTTGGCGGATGGTACCCGGGCAGTACGGACATCCGCTTGCTGGGCATGAACGCATTTAAGAAAGGCTTTGGTGGGAAGCTGGTCCGGGAGTTTGACTGCGAGCAGCCTACCACCCTGAAAGGCTGGATCGCGCTCACCATGGCCCAATGGTTGACACGCTTCCGGCGCGCCCGCCCGTTTGCCGTTGCTGGACAGGAGAGCAAGCACGATGCGACCCAAACCGAAGAGCGCAAGGTATCTGCTGCGTTTCGATGACATTTGTCCGACCATGAATTGGACGGTGTGGTCGGAAATCGAAGCCAGCCTGGTGGAGCGCCAGATCAGACCGATCCTGGCCGTGGTGCCGGACAACCAGGATCAGGTCCTGAAGGTTGAACCTGCGGTGGAAGATTTTTGGGAGCGAGTTCGACGCTGGCAGGCGCGCGATTGGACGATTGGGTTACACGGATACCAGCACCGCTATGTGACCTGCCAGCCGGGAGTGGTTACGGTGAGGAAGAAGTCCGAGTTCGCGGGGGTGCCCGTGGCGGAACAGGAGGTAAAATTGCGCCGCGGACTGGAAATCTTCGAGCGGCATGGAGTCAAGACCCACCTCTGGATCGCCCCAAGCAACTCTTTTGACACGATGACGGTTTCACTGCTTCCCACCCTCGGCATCTCGATGATCTGCGATGGGCATTTCCGATTCCCATTCATCTGCCGCCGAAACCTTTGGTGGGTGCCTCAACAGCTCTTCGGTTTTCGCCCGGCGCCGTCCGGTGTTTGGACCGTCTGCTACCATCACAATGGCTGGACCGCCGCCGACCTACGGAAGTTTCGAGAGGACCTGGATCGCTACGGCTCACGGATCACGGACTTACGAGAGGTCGTCCACCACTGGGGGGACCGGCGCTCCTGGTGGTCTGCTTTCCTCTGCTCAAGTCCGCGGCTTTCTCCATTGCTCATCCGCGCCCAACTCAAATTGTTGCCTTGGTGGAAGGCGCTGACCAGCGGGCGGCGGCCGCCGGTGCGGGATCTTTCAAGCTCCTGACAAGGTAGGGCCAGCCCAAGAGTTATGTGTGCCATTGCTGGATTCTTCGACCCGCGCCAAAGCGCCGCGAAGGTGGAACTGGAGCGGGCGGCTTTCCGGATGGCGTCCGCGGTGCGCCACCGTGGTCCCGACGACGAAGGGACCTGGGCGGACGCTCGAGCCGGAGTGGCCTTCGGCCATCGGCGCCTGGCGGTGTTGGACCTGAGTCGCGAGGGTCATCAACCAATGCATTCCGCCGATGGCAGATACGTTCTGATTTTCAATGGGGAGATCTACAACTTTCAGTCGCTCCGGCGCCAGCTCCTCAGCCACGGTCAGAGCTTCCGCGGCCATTCGGACACCGAGGTGCTGCTGGCCGGCTTCTGCGAGTGGGGAGTGGTTCCTACCCTGCAGCAGTCCGTTGGCATGTTTGCGATGGCCGCGTGGGACCGACAGTCGCGTTGGCTGCACTTGGCGCGCGACCGGGCGGGCGAGAAGCCTCTCTACTACGGCTGGGCTGGCGGCGTGTTTATGTTCGGATCCGAACTGAAGGCGCTGCGGGCGCATCCGTGCTGGGAGGCGGACATCGATCCGGGCGCCGTGGCCTTGCTGACCCGTTACGGGTACATACCCGCGCCTTACTGCATCTACAGAAACATTCGCAAGTTGCTCCCCGGGTCCGTGCTCACACTGCCTGAAAGTGCACTTCTGGCCCGCCAAACGGGTCAGCCCGAACCGTTCTGGTCTTTGCAAAAGGTTGCGGAGGCTGCCATGGCCCAGCCCTTCCAGGGGACGGAGAACGAGGCAACCCAGCGGTTTCATTCCTTGTTGCTCGACTCCGTTCGCCAGCAAATGGTCGCCGATGTCCCGCTGGGCGCATTTCTTTCCGGAGGGATCGATTCCACGCTGGTGGTGTCCTTGATGCAGGCGCAAAGTCGGCGGCCAGTCAAAACCTTCTGCATCGGATTCCATCAAAGCGGCTTTGACGAGGCGCCTTTTGCCAAAGCAGTGGCTCGTCACCTGGAAACGGATCACACGGAGATCTATGTTCGGCCAGACGACTTGATGCGGGTCATTCCCCGGTTGCCGGCCATCTATGACGAACCCTTCGCCGACTCGTCTCAGATCCCCACCGTCCTGCTCTGCGAACTGGCCCGCACGCAAGTGACGGTAAGCCTCTCTGGAGATGCGGGCGACGAACTCTTTGGCGGGTACGCGGACTATCGGAAGGCGCAGCTCCTGTGGCCCCTGATGAGTCCTGTTCCGGCCAGCCTCCGCGGCGGCTTGGCGCGGGCTTTGGGAGTCTTGAGCGGTTCTGCACTGCTGGGTCGAATTCAACCGGCCGTCTTGTCTCGTCTCCTAGCTCGTCTGGAGAACCTTTCCAAGTTGCTGCCCTCCCGAACCGATCGCGCCTTCTACCGGCTGCTCATGTCTCCAAACCGCGAGCCGCTCGATTGGCTGCAAGGCAAGGAAGAGCTTCCGACCCAGTTCGACAGCAGGCGCTCCTGGGAAGGCCTTCCCGATTTCCTTCGGCGGATGATGTACCTGGATTTTGTTTCTTATCTTCCCGACGACATCCTGGTGAAAGTGGACCGCGCCGCGATGGCGGCCAGCCTGGAAACACGGATTCCCCTGCTGAACCATCGGGTGGTCGAGTTCGCCTGGAGCTTGCCCAACTCGTTCAAGCAGCGGCAACGCCAAGGCAAGTGGCTGCTTCGGCGGGTGCTCGACCAGTATGTGCCCCGTTCGCTGATCGAACGGCCCAAAAAGGGCTTCAACGTTCCGCTCGGCCAGTGGCTGCGGGGACCTTTGCGCGACTGGGCCGAGGACTTGTTGTCGAGCGCGAAGCTGAACCAAGCAGGGTTCTTTCACGACCAGACCGTCCGACGAAAATGGATGGAACTGTTGGACGGGAGTCGCGATTGGGGACTGGCCCTCTGGCATGTGTTGATGTTTCAAGCCTGGCTCGATCAGCGAGTACCGAGTCCGCCGTGCGCTGGAGCAGGAATGGTCCCCGGGCCGGGCGCGACCGCCGGCTTGGAGAAGGTACTGTGTCAGTCGTGATTTCCCAGGAACAAGCTCGCGGTGGCGCGTTGGCCGAAGGGGGAGTTTCTCCACCACGTGGCGGCGCCTGGCCGGGCCGCCCGACGCAAGGGGCCGAGCGAGTTGCTCCGAATGCTCTCGTGCGCTGGGCCTTCTATGCATCGGCTTTCTCGATCCCGTTTATGTGCGTGTATCTCCCCGGGACGGGCGAGCGAGTCGGCGTCCTCCGATTGGTCCAGGTGTTGCTTTTGGCCGCCGTGGTATCTCAACCACGGGTCTGCCTGCGCCTGGCGCCCCTGGCGCTGATCTGGTTTGTCGTTTATTGCGGCGTTCGCATCATCAGCGGCTTGTGGCTATCGCCCGAACTCTCAGGCTTATGGTGGCCCAGCACTCTCGACTGGCTCCAATTCTCGCTCCCTTGGGTTTGGATTATCTTCAACGTGCTGCAGTTTCCACGGGTTCGCCGCCCGGGGTTGTGGTCTTACGTGTGGGGGTGCTCGCTTTGCGCGTTGCTCCACGTGCTGGGCGTTGGTGTGTCGGCGGTTGACAACGAAATGGAAGAGGTACGCACGACGGTCTTTGGAGAAAATGCCAACGTGGTTGGCGCTACCTATGCGGTTGGGGTGATCGTGCTGATCGGGCTGGGCATGTTCAAAAACCTCAAATCGGCCCGCCGCTTGTTGCTTGTTCCATTGATTGCTCTGGTTGGATTTGGCGCGGCCAAGACTGGCTCGCGCACCGCTCTGTTGTTGATCGGCATGGGGGTGGTGGTGTTGCTGTTCCAGGCCGAGTCGTTCTCTGCGCGGGCGAAGCGTTATGCGTCGTTGGTTCTGGTCGGCGCCGTCCTGGCCGGCATTGTCTGGCAGGTTCCCACCGTGTGGGCACGATTCAACGATCTCGACCCGCACAACCTTGGTCAAGACAACCCGCGGGCCAGGATGGCGCCCGTGCTTTGGGAGATATTCCTCCGAAGCCCCATCTACGGTTCCGGTCCCGATCAGTACCAGTTCGAATTGACCCGTCGCGCCATGCCTTACTTGATTCGGGATCAACGAACCATTGCCGCGCACAACCTGGCGTTGTTGCTTCTGGCCGAGACCGGCGCGATTGGTTTTCTGATCTTCTCCGCTGGTCTATGGGAGGCGCTGGCAGCCGCGTGGAAGGCCCGCCTGACCTATTGCGGCTATTTGCCGCTGGCGCTCCTGGTGCCGTTCTTGGTCGCGGCTTTCGTTTTGAGCAATCCCGCGCCGCATCATGTCTTCTGGTTTGTTATAGCCTATGCCTTGGCCGGAGCTGCATGAGTTCAGCCGAAGGCCTGCCCTGCGGGGTAATTCACGGATGCCAATGATGCCAATGAGGCCAAACACCATTCCGAGGCCGCGAGTTGCAGTCGTTTCCTCCAGCCTGAAGCTGGCCGGGGCCGAGAAGCAGACCGCTTATCTGACGCGCGCGTTGTGTGAGGCAGGGGCGGAGGTCTGCTTTTTTTACCTGGGCGAAGGCGGTTACTACGAGAAAGTGCTGCGGAGGATGGGCGTATCCCTCGTTCAGATCTACAAGCGCAACCGGCCGATTTCGATCCTGGCCCGGTTCAGCAGAGCCCTACGCCGCTTCCGGCCCGACATTGTGTTTGCGCCGCAGTTTGGCGATCTGCTGCAAGCAGGCATCGCGGGGCGACTCTGCCGTGGCCTCATTCTAGGTGGCGTGAGAAGTGACGGCTTTTACGAGTTGAATGGGCACGGACAACGAAGTCACTGGATGCTGTGGCTGGCGCACGGGCTGGTCGCCAACTCTCACCGGGCGCGGCAAAACCTTGCTGCGCGCGGGGCCGATGCCACGAAAATAAAGATGCTGCCCAACGTGCTTGATTTGCGTGAGTTTGATGCCCGGCGCGAATGGTCTTCGCCGCTTACTCCCAGTTCGGATCGGGTCATGGCGGTTGGCGTAGGGAGCTTGCAGCCTTGCAAGCGTTTTGATCGTTTCCTGAAGGCACTGGCGCTGGCACGACGGAGAGCGCCCGCGCTGGTCGGAGTAATCGCCGGGGCTGACTGGGGTTCCCGACCTGCCCTCGAGAAGGAAGCGCACGACCTGGGCCTGGCGCCGGACCATGTCATTTTCCTGGGCGAGTGCGACAACGTTCCGGGCTTGCTTGCGCAAGCCGGATTTCTCGTTCTCTGTTCGGAATACGAAGGTTTCCCCAATGTCCTCCTTGAAGCCATGGCCGCCCGCTTGCCCGTCATCACCACCCCGGTTGGGGATGCTGAGCGGATCGTGATCGAGGACCAAACCGGCTTTGTGGTGGAGGGATCGGATATCCAGTCCATGGCCGAGCGCATGGCCGAGCTTGCTCTCTGCGCAGCCACGCGAACCAGGCTAGGGGCCGAGGGCCGCAGCCGCGTGGCTGAGGAATACAATTATGCCTCTTTGCCCACTCGACTGCTGACGGTTTTTCGCGACTTTGCGGCCCAAAACCGACGAGGCCAACTCGCGAGTCGTTTGCAGGAATGCTGCCACGTGATGGAAAGGGACCGCTCTCGGAGGGACGGTCACGAAATCAACCGCCTGAGCCATGCCTGAGGTTGCCCCATTGAATGTTTGCTTTGTGGCGGGAACGCTGGAGCACGGGGGCGCCGAGCGGCAGCTCTTCCATATGCTGCAGGCCCTTTGCCAGTGCGGGGTCGGCGTGCGTCTGTTGTGTCTGGACCGCGGTAAATTCTGGGAGGAACCCATCCGATCCCTTGGCGTGTCAGTGACGTGGGTGGGCCAGCATCCATCCAGGCTAGCGCGGCTGCTTCGAGTCCTACGCGAGTTGCGCGTCGATCCCCCTGATCTGGTCCAGAGCCAGCATTTTTTTGCAAACGCTTATGTTGCCTTGTCGGCCCGCTTGCTCGGGATTGGTGGCATCGGGGCCATCAGAAACGAGGGCGCCGCGGAAGTGCAGAAGAATGGACCGCTCGGCGGGCGACTGAATCTGCGCTTGCCCCGCTTGCTAGCCGCGAACTCCCGGATCGGCATGTGGCAGGCTATCGAGTTCGGCGTGTCCCCCGCGCGGCTCTATTTTCTGCCCAACGTGGTAGATACGCAGCACTTCAAGCCCGCTGAGGGTACCGTCAAGCGTCCACTGACTCTGTTGGCCGTCGGACGGATCGTGAAAGAAAAGCGGCTCGACCGGTTCATTACCGCCCTCGGTCGACTGCGGACCGAGTTGCGGCTAGACGTGCGAGGGTGGATTGCCGGCCCCGTCCAGGATCGGCATCACCTACAGGAGTTGGAGGCCCTAGCGGCTGGGCTTGGACTTCTCCCCGCGCATCTTCGATTCCTGGGCGGGGTTGCCAACATGCGTCCCCTGTATCAGCAGGCCGATATCTGTGTTCTGACCTCTGACTTCGAGGGCACACCTAACGCATTGCTCGAAGCGATGGCCTCAGGTTTGCCTGCCATGGCCACCAACGTGGGCGGAGTTCCGGATATCGTCCGGCACGGCCGCACCGGTTTTATAGTGGATCGGCAGGACAAGGAGGGTCTGGTGTTGGCGCTGGCCGAGTTGGTCAAAGATTGCCCCGGGAGAAGGGAGATGGGCCGGCGGGCTCGTGAGTTCGTCCAAGCGGAGCATTCGGTTGAGCGTCTGCCCGCCTACCTGGCAAAGCTCTATGCCCTGGCGCTGCCGGCGCGTTGCCACGGACAGTTGAAACGGTTGGGAGACAAACCTGCTTTGAGGCTCGAGTCGGCGGTGCAACTGCGCCGCGCCCAGGCCTAAAAACGCCCGCGACTGACTGGAGGTAGACTCGCCATGGTTAATTTCGCTGCCAAGTTCCTTCTCACTCTGGCTCGATGGATCAAACGGGGGGGTGTCATCATCAATGAACACTCGCTTTCCAAGGCCCAGACCGAGTCCCATGTGCGGATCCTGGACCGCTGGTTCGATTTTATTGGACTCGAGGAACTGTCGCACCGCTTGGCTCAGCGGACTGGGAGGCCCTTCTGCCTGTTGACCTTCGATGACGGCAAGCGCAGTAACTTCAGCGAGACCGCCCCGGTCCTGAGGCGGCTGCGCGTACCCGCTGTGTTTTATGTCACGACGGAAGCGCTGACCACCGGCTCCTGTCTCTGGTTCGATCAACGGGATCAGTTGGTACGACAACTGGGCTATTGCCCGCGAGGGCTCGAACTCGACACGCTCAAAGAACTGCCCTTTGATCGGTTGAGAGAACGTCTGGAGAGAGCCAGCGCGGAACACCATTTCGTACCCGTCGCTGAAGGTGATGAGGTGCGGCCGATGTCCTGGGAGGAGGCTCGGATCCTGCGACGATGGGGGTTCACCATCGGGGCGCATGGCGTGACACACTCCATCCTGACGCGTGAGCCGCCAGAGCGGGCCTTGGCTGAGATAGAGGAGAGCATGGCTAAAGTAACCAGAGAACTGGGTGAACCTTGCCAGACGTTCGCCTTCCCCAATGGCAACTACACGGTGGAACTGGCCCAACACGCTGCGCGCTGCGGCGCCCGCACCGTCATGACAACCGATCCCATGTGGGTTGACGACAAGGCAATCCTGTGGCGGCTGCCTCGCATTCAGCTCTTTGGGGAGGGCGCTCCCGCTCGCCTTGAAGCCAAAATCGCCCTGGCGGCCTTCAAAGGGGCATTGGTAAACCCCAACGGGAGTGGACGGTCGTATCGCACGGCCCATTGCGGACGAGGGACGCACTCCACGGCAACGCCGGTTTGCTCGGCGAATCGTTAGCCGGGCTTCGAGAACGAGCGAGCTAATTGGCCGCAGCGCCGTTGAGGTCCAACCTGCAACTCAGGAGGTATTGATGTGTGGCATCGCTGGCATACTCGATTTCCGAGATGATGAATTGATCGAGGAACGGGAGATGCGCCTGATGTTGGCTGCGATCCGCAACCGCGGTCCCGATCAATTTGGGATCTATCTGGACGGCCAGGTCGCGCTGGGCAGTGCCCGCCTGAGCATCATCGATCTGGGGACCGGCCAGCAGCCGATCTCGAACGAGGACGGTTCCCTGTGGATCGTGTTTAACGGTGAGATCTTCAATTACGTTGAATTGAGGCCGGAGTTGGAGGCGTTGGGCCACCGTTTCACCACTGAGTCCGATACAGAGGTTCTTCTGCATCTCTACGAACAGTTCGGACCCGCCTGCCTGGAACGGCTGAACGGTCAATTTGCCTTCGCCATCTGGGACAATCGGGCGCGCACTCTTTTCCTGGCCAGAGATCGGCTGGGCGTTCGCCCCCTGTTTTACACGGTGAGCGGGACGCGCCTCATCTTTGGTTCGGCCATCAAGGCGATCCTTTCCCAGCGGCAGGTAAGGGCCGAGATTGATCCGGCAATTCTCGACCAGGTCTTCACCTTTTGGGCGCCCCTTTCCCCGAGGACGATTTTCAAAGACATCCTGGAAATCCCTCCGGGACACTACCTCATCGCCCGGGATGGCGAGAGAACGGTCAAACGCTATTGGCAGGTCGAATTCCCGGAGGCAAACGCCGACTCGACCTGGGCGCGCGGAAATGGGGAATTGGAACCAGGCCTGGAAGAATTCTCCGCGCTGTTGATCGATGCCATCCGGATCCGATTGCGGGCGGATGTGCCGGTCGGTGCGTACCTGAGCGGAGGACTGGATTCTTCACTCATCGCCGCTCTGGTTCAGCAGTTCACCACGAATCGCCTGTCCACTTTTTCCATTGCCTTCCACGACCCGCACTTTGATGAAAGTGCATTTCAGAGCAGGATGGCGCGCTTCCTCGGGACAGAACATCAGGTCGTCCAGGTCGCGCCCGCTGACATCGGTCGCGTGTTCCCCGAAGTCGTCTGGCATGCGGAGGTGCCGCTGATGCGCACCGCGCCGGCACCGATGTTCCTACTCTCCAAGCTAGTCAGAGACTGCGGCTTCAAGGTTGTCCTCACGGGAGAAGGCGCAGACGAGTTTCTGGCCGGTTACGACATTTTCAAGGAAGCGAAGATTCGCCAATTTTGGGCCCGGCAACCGGACTCCCTGCGGCGTCCGATGCTGCTCAAGCGGCTCTACGGGGATGTGGCCGGGTTCTCCGCGAGCAGTGCCTCGATGTTGAAGGCCTTCTTCGGCGAAGGGCTCGGCGGTTTGGACAATCCTGAGTACTCCCACATGGTGCGATGGCGCAACAATCAGCGCACGCGCCGATTCTTTTCGGACGACGTGCTCCAAAGTTCGGCGCCGAGTCGCGCCCTCGCTCTGGCCGACCAGATGCATCCGCGCTTCGCCAAGTGGGACTACTTGGCCAGGGCACAATACCTTGAAATCCAGACCTTCCTCTCGCCGTACCTTCTCTCCTCACAGGGGGACCGCATGGCCATGGCTCATTCGGTGGAAGGCCGCTTTCCATTCCTGGACCGGCGCGTCATCGAGTTCTGTAATCAATTGCCGGCCAAGTTCAAGTTGCACCGGCTGACTGACAAATACCTCTTGAGGAAACTGGGCGCACGTTGGCTTCCAGAGGAGATTTGGCGTCGCCGCAAGCGCCCGTACCGCGCTCCCATCTACCGGAGCTTCTTCGATCAACCCAACCTGGAGTATGTCCGGGAACTCCTCTCGCCGGCGCCGTTGCAGCGCGCGGGCCTTTTTAAGGCCGGGGCGGTGAACCAACTGGTTCGGAAGATCGAAGCTGGCAGGTCTCTCGGGGAAACCGACGACATGGCTCTGGTAGGGATCCTTTCCACCCAGCTTCTCCATCATCAATTCATCAGTGCGTTCAACCTGCCCCCGGCCCTAGCAAACGAGGATGGTGTGAAAGTCTGTTATGGTCCGCGGGCGCCTACCCAGGAAATCCAACATGAAGTTCACCAGGAACATACTGTCCATTGATCCGGCGGCGGAGACGCAGCGGATCGTGGAATCACTGCGGCATAACGTGCTAAGAGTCCTGCGCCGACATGGCGGGGCCGTTGGCATCAGCGGCGGCGTAGATTCTGCCGTGGTGCTGGCCTTGAGTGTCCGCGCTTTCGGCCCTGGCAAGGTGGTGCCGGTCATCATGCCGGACCAGGATTCGGACCCGATCAGCCAAACTCTCGCCCGAGAACTGGCCGGGCAACTGGGCGTGACGCCGGTGCTCGAGAATGTGACCTCGGCGCTGGAGGGCTTTGGGTGCTACCGCCGGCGCGACGAAGCTATCCGCCGAGTGCTTCCGGAATACGATCCCGGCCGCGGCTACAAGGCGAAGATCGTCCTGCCCCAGAATTTGCTTCAGGAAAACACCTTGAACACATTTTCCGTTGCCATCGTCGCGCCCGACGGGACGGAGCGCAAGGCGCCGTTGCCGGCGCGCGAGTTCCTGCAGATTGTGGCGGCCTCAAATTTCAAGCAACGGACCCGCATGGCCATCCTTTACTATCATGCCGAGCTGCGCAATTACGCCGTGATTGGGACGGCGAACAAGAACGAGCATGATCAGGGCTTCTTCGTGAAATACGGCGATGCTGGGGTTGACATAAAAGCCATCGGGCATCTGTACAAAACGCAAGTGTACCAGTTGGCCGAATACCTTCAGATCCCAAAGGCCATCCGCGAAAGGCCGCCCACTTCTGACACCTACAGCGCGGCGTGCACGCAGCAGGAATTCTTCTTCCGCCTCCCGTTCGACCTCATGGATCTGCTCTGGTACGCGCAGGAACACGAAGTCCCGCCAGCGGAAGTCGCTCAGGTCATGGATTTGCCCGAGGTCCAGGTGCAACGAGCTTATGAAGATTTTTCCCGCAAATCACGGACCACCAATTATCTGCGAATGCATGCTCTCGAAATCAACTAGTATCCAACGCCTATGCAAATCGAAAACAAAATCCGCGAGTTCATCTTGAAAAATCTGTACTACACGGAAGACTCCTTCATCGGGGATGACGACTCTTTTCTGGAAACCGGGGTGATTGACTCCATGGGAGTGATGGAGCTCGTGACCTTCATCCACGTGGAGTTTGGCATCGAGGTATCCCAGCAGGAAATCGTAGTCGAGAACTTCGACTCCATTCGCAAGCTGGCCAACTTTGTTCGAAAGAAAGTTGAGGTAAATGGGGCGACGACGGCGCATCGGGCACCGGCAAATCTGACGGGCGCCTCGCCACTGATCAGCTGATGATCGCATGCCACGGCCTGGTCACACGCCCGCAGGCATCACGCCATGAACATCGCCGAACTCATCCTCGTCCAGGGCAACAACACTGACCCCGCGATCTGGCACCGAAACGCCGTGGTCACTTATGGCGAACTGCGCGAGAAAGTGGCTGGTCTGGCCCGGGGGCTGATCGCGCACGGTCATTGGAAAGGAGAGCGGGCCGGCATCTTTTCCGAAAACAGCGCGTTCTGCGTCGCCGCGTACCTGGGCATCATTCGAGCAGGCCTGACGGCCGTGCCATTTCAGACCGACGTTTCCGCCAAGACGTTTTCTGAAATTGCATCGAACACCCGGATGAAGAGCGTCTTTGTTTCGAATCGCTTCCTGGCCCGGGTCAGGCCCTGGGCCCATGAATCGGGCCTGAGGGTATGGACGGAGTGCGACTACGTAAATGCCTGGAGGAACGAAGCGGCGATCTTCCCGGCGATCGCGGCCAAGCGCGATCTGGCAGCGCTCATGTTCACTTCGGGATCCAGCGGCGCGCCAAAAGGAGTGATGGTAAGCCATCGCAACATCGAGTGCAACACGCTGGACATCATTTCCTACATGGAGCTAAGCCGCGCGGACCGGGCCATGGTCGTGCTGCCGTTCTATTATTGCTTTGGGCTTTCGCTGCTGCACTCCCTTCTCATGGTGGGAGGCTGCATGGTTCTGAATAACGAATTCAAACTCTACCCGGCGGCCATGCTCGCCGATCTGCGCCAGCAGCAGTGTACCGGCTTTGCCGGAGTTCCCTCCACCTATCAAATCCTGCTGCGGCGAACGTCGCCCTGCGATCGACCGTTTCCGCCCTTGCGCTGGCTGCAACAGGCCGGCGGAAAACTGCCCAACGCCTGCATCCAGCAGGTTCTCGATTCGTTCCCGCAGACAAAGTACTTCCTCATGTATGGTCAGACCGAAGGAACCGCTCGGCTCAGTTACCTGCCTCCCGAACGGCTCGCCGACAAGTTAGGCTCCATCGGCATCGGGTTGCCCTCCGCCAAACTGGAAGTGCTCAAGAGCGACGGAACTCCAGTCGCTCCCGGCTCAGAGGAAATCGGCGAAATTGTTGCTTCCGGTGACAATATCACCCTGGGCTATTGGAACGACCCCGTGGAAACGTCGAAGTTTTTTAAGCAGGGCAAACTGCAGACGGGCGACATTGCCCGAGTGGACGCCGAGGGCTTCATCTTCCTGGTGGACCGGGAACGGGACATGATCAAGTCGGGAGGCAATCGGATCAGTTCCAAAGAGGTGGAAGAGGTGATCGCCGAGCTTCCAGCGGTGATTGAAGTGGCCGCGATCGGCGCCCCCCACGATTTATTGGGGGAGGCGATCAAGGCCTTCGTCGTTCCAAATCCGGACTCCCGGCTGACTAGGCAACAGGTGGAGGCGCACTGCCGCAGACGGCTGCCTGGATTCAAGGTCCCGCAGGAGGTGATCTTCCTCAAAACGATGCCCCACAACGGTTCGGGCAAGATTCTCAAGCGAGAACTCAAGCGGATGCTCGAGCGCCGTGAGTTCGACGACGTCGCGGATGAAGATCGCCCGCAGCCAACCGCACCTTCCCTCTGCTAAAGAGGCTCCTTACCTCCTGATCGAATTGGGCCGGTCCTGCCGCGCACCAGGGCGGGAGAGTCCTCCATCCACCAGTCCAGTCGCCAATTTATGAACAGCCCTACGACCATGCCAACATCAGCGCCTCCGTTCGTTTCAGTGGTAATGCCATGCCGGAACGAAGCCGGGCACATCGGGTCCTGTCTCCAGTCCATTCTCGCCCAGATTCCGCCCGAAGGCGGTCTGGAAATCATCGCGGCCGACGGGATGTCGACCGACGGCACGCGCGAGTACCTCGAGGAAGCGGCCAAGCGGCATCCGCCATTGCGCGTGATCAGCAACCCCGGCCGAATCGTTTCCACGGGTTTGAACGCAGCCATCGCGGCGGCTCGCGGTGAAATCATTGTTCGCATGGATGCCCATACGACCTACGCACCCGATTACCTGCAGCAATGCCTGGCCGTCATGAAGGAGACCGGGGCGGATAATGTAGGTGGGCCAATGCGAACCCGGGCTGACACGTACCTGGAGCAGGCGATTTGCTCGGTGTTCCATTGTGCCTGGGCGGTGGGCGGAGCCCGATCGCACCAACCCTCATATGAAGGGCCCGTGGACACGGTCATCTACGGTTGCTGGAACAAGTCTACCTTTGAGCAAGTGGGCTTGTTCGATGAGGAACTGGTGCGCAACCAGGACGACGAGCATAATCTTCGCCTCACCCGCTTGGGCGGAAAGATCTACCAATCCCCGCGCATTCGCAGTTGGTATCGAGGGCGCGGCTCGCTCACGGGTCTTTTTCGGCAATACATGCAATATGGCTACTGGAAAGTGCTGGTGATCCACAAGCACCGTCTGCCCGCATCGTTTAGACACCTCGTGCCCGGCACTCTGGTTGGGAGCTTCTGTCTTCTGATGGGCATGGGACTCTTTTGGCGGCCGGCCATCCTGGCGGCCGCCGCTCTTACCTTGGTCTATGCCGCGGCTGCCTTCGTGCTTTCGATCCTCATCGCCGCCCGCACCAAATGGATCTTGCTCCCGGTCTTGCCAGTCGTGATCGGCTGTTTCCACATTGGGTATGGTTACGGGTTTCTCCGCGGATTTCTGGATTTCGTGATCCTCCATAATGCGCCACAGGCCCAATTCGTCCAGTTAACCAGGCCACCTCATGCCAAGCCGGAGAATGCCAGATCCTGAACCCCATTGGCAAATGGCCCGAGCCATATGGAGACCCGCACAGAAGTTGCCCGCAGGAGGGAGGCGTACCGGGAGTACGCCGCCTGTCACTTCGAGCAGTCCAAATGGTCGCCCTCCAACGCAGGGTTGCGCCGAGCGGATCCCTCGTGAGCCTTATGCGCACAATACCATTCTATAAACCAAGCATCGGCCAGGCAGAAATTGACGAGGTCGTCGACTGCCTGAAAGGCGGATGGTTGACCACCGGCCCCAGAACCAGGCAATTCGAAACTGAATTCGCTCACTATGTCCAGCGGCGGCACGCAGTCGCCGTCAACTCCTGCACCGCGGCAATGCACTTGGCGCTGGAAGCCATTGGGTTGAAGGCCGGTCAACGTGTCCTCGTCCCGACGATGACCTTTGCGGCCACTGCCGAGGTCGTGCGTTACTTCAACGCGGTGCCTTTGTTGGTCGATTGCCGCGAAGACGACCTGAACCTCGATCTGGCCGACGCGGCAAAACGGATTGCGGCTGCCCGAGCCGACGGTCACGAAGTGGCAGGCATCATCCCGGTGCACTACGGAGGCCAGATCGGTGACGTGGCCGGCGTGAAAGCCCTGGCTCAGGCTTGTCACCTTCACGTTATCGAAGATGCCGCTCATTGTTGTCCGGCTTATTACCGGGAAGATGAAGAGTCACCTTGGAAAGCCGTGGGCTCTGGCTCGGCGATTTCTTGCTTCTCGTTTTACGCCAACAAACCGATCACGACTGGCGAGGGCGGAATGGCATGCACCGATTCGGAAGCGTTGGCCGACCGCATGCGCATCATGTCCCTCCACGGAATCTCGCGAGACGCATGGAAACGCTACACCACGGAAGGCAGCTGGTATTACGAAATCATTGCGCCCGGTTATAAGTACAACCTGCCGGACACCGCGGCGGCGATCGGCCTGCCCCAACTCCGCAAGGCCGACGTGCTGCACCAGCGCCGTGCCGAGTTAGCCAAAACCTACTCCGGCCTGCTTGCGGACGTAGACGAAGTGATCCTCCCGAAGACAAGGCCCAATCGGATCCATTCGTGGCATCTCTTTTGTGTCCGGTTGCATCCGGAGCGCTGTAAAGTCAGGCGGGCCGAGGTTATCGAGGAACTTAAGCGGGCCGGCATTGGCACCAGCGTACACTGGACGCCCCTTCACCTACATCCTTACTACCGCGAGACACAACGTTGTGCGCCGGCCGATTATCCTTGGGCGACCTGGCTCTATCCACAACTCCTCAGCCTGCCTCTTTACCCTGATATGTCGACCGACGACGTCGAGTACGTCTGCCGCCATCTCAGGAAGGTCCTCGCCCGATCCCGCGCGACGATCTCGAGCTTGGGCATTCCAGGCGGAGCCGCGAGCGACGCTTACGTATCATGAAGCGTTTCTGTGATGTGATCCTTTCGGCAATCGGACTGCTGGTGCTCAGTCCGCTGCTGCTACTGATTGCGGCGGTGATCAAACTTGCAGATGGCGGCAGTATTTTCTACCGCCAATGCCGGGTCGGCTGGCGCGGGCACCCGTTCCTCATCTGCAAATTCCGGACCATGGTGGTGCAAACGACCTCCGACGGACCCTTGGTCACGAGCGATGGTGATGCCCGCGTTACCAGGGTTGGCCGGATTCTGCGCAAGACCAAGCTGGATGAACTGCCCCAGCTTTGGAACGTCCTGAAGGGCGAAATGAGCTTGGTCGGCCCGCGACCAGAGGTGCCCAGATATGTTCAGAGATATTCGCCGGCCCAACGCGCCATCCTGAAGGTCAGGCCCGGGATCACGGACCTGGCTTCGATCCATTTCCGAAACGAAGAACTCCTGCTGAAGAACGCGCCCAACGTGGAGGAATTCTATATCGAGTACTGCCTGCCCAGGAAGCTCCAGCTCAACCTTGAATATGCGGCTAGGGCGAACCTTCTCACGGATACCTGGATCATACTGCAAACCATCTGCCCCCGCTGGCTGGGCGTGCTCATAGTTTACAGCCTGGTCCTGGCGGCGTCCTTTTGGTTTTCCTGCCTGCTGGTTCTCAATTCCGAGTGGCCCCCCCGCATGGACCGAGCCTTCTTCGGTGCGCTGATCGCCGTGGTGGCCGGACAGGTCGCAGCGTTGCTGTGGCGGAAACAGTACCGGGGGCTGCTCGGCTATTTCAGCATGCCAGAGCTGAAAGAAGTTGCCGCGGCACTTGGTGTTGCGTGCTTGTTGTTGCTGGCCTTGAGTGGGCTCACGGGTCGGACCTGGCCCCCGCGAAACTTGCTGTTGGAGGACTGGATCGTGTCCGTTTGTGCCGTCAGCGGCTTTCGCCTGCTGCTCCGCCACCGGCGGGAGAATGCTTCGCTTGGGGAAACGACGCTCGGCAACGCGCCGGTGCGAGTCGGGATCATTGGCGCGGGCGCCGCGGGGAGTCACCTCGCTTTGGAACTGATGTTCAAGCGACAGTTCGGCCGGTCGGTCGTGGCGTTCTTTGATGACGATGTTCAAAAGTGGCACAAGCTCCTTCATAACATACCAGTCATTGGGATGCCGGAATGTTTGCTCGAAGGGTGGGCCGGCAAACTGGACGAGGTCATCATTGCGATGCCGGAAGAGCCAGTCGAGCGCCTTCGGGAAATCGGCCGTTTGATCCGGCAAGCTGGTCTGAGAGCCTATATGGCGCCCTCGGTTCATCGTCTTTGGTTTTTGGACCACTTTTCAGCGGAATCGCGTTTATGAAATTTGTGCGTGCTTTATTTGTCCTCGCCACGGCGGCCATCCTGGTGGGCAGTCTCTGGCTGGCCTACCAGACTCGTTTCAATTATTCCGTGCCGACCGACGTAGAGGAGGTCGCGGTGCGGGCTTCGTTTTGGGTCGTTGGCCTCCAGTTGCTCGGCCTGTGGCGATTTCGCCAATTTCAGGTATTTCTGAGGTACTTCAGCCTGTCTGATTTCACCAGTCTGTTCCGGGCGTTATTCATCACGAGCTTGCTGATCTATTGCATGACTTCGCACTTGGGGTGGGCCTACGCGCCGCCACGAGGCGTGATTCTGGCCGACTTCAGTTTTTCGCTCATCGGCCTGACTATCCTCAGGATGGGGCTTTGCCGTCTGGGCAGCCGTCGCACCGTAACCGAGCAGAGTCCGCACCTGCGGGCGCGCCGGGCCGGGATTATTGGCGCGGGGCTGGTGGGCACCACGTTGGCTCAGGAATTCGCCAATCGCCGGGAGCTCGGACTCCAGGCGGTGGCGTTCTTCGATGATGATCGCTCCAAATGGCGGAACCGCATTCAAAACGTTCCCGTGGTAGGTCCGCCGGAAGCCTTGCTCAATGACCAGCTCAACCTGGAACTGGAGGAAGTGATCATTGCGATGCCGAGTGCTCCCCCCAAACGCGTGGCTGATATTGTCCGCACCCTGCAACAACTGCAGGTCAAATTCAGCACGGTCCCGTCCTTCTATGAACTCACCACCGGTCAAGCCAAAGTCAGCCAGTTGCGCCCGGTGCAGGTCCAAGATCTGCTCGGCCGGGAGCAGATTCAGCTGCACAATGAGGAGGTCCGGCACCTGCTCGGTGATCAGGTCGTGCTGATCACAGGAGCCGGTGGCAGTATTGGCAGCGAATTGTGCTGTCAAATCGCCGCCTATTCCCCGCGCTTGTTACTCCTGCTCGAGCAATGTGAGGTGCAATTGTTTCAAATCGAACAGAAACTGATTGAATCGGGGTACGGCCGGACGATCGTGCCCCTGCTCGCGAACGTTTTGGACCAACAACGGCTCGACGATATACTTGGCACGTACCGTCCGACGGTCGTCTTTCACGCGGCCGCCCACAAACATGTTCCGATGATGGAAGGGCAGCCGGGGGAAGCTGTGAAAAACAACGCCCTGGCCACATTTCAGCTCGCAAAGGTTTGCTTAAAATACGAGGTGGATCGGTTCGTCCTCATCTCAAGCGACAAAGCCATCAACCCGACCAACGTCATGGGGGCCACCAAACGATTAGCCGAGATGTGTGTCCAATCGCTCCACGCCGAGAACCCTGATGCGACTCGTTTCATGGCAGTTCGCTTTGGCAATGTGCTGGCTTCATCGGGGAGTGTGGTGCCTATTTTTAACAAACAAATTGCGGCGGGCGGACCGGTCACAGTTACCGATCCCGAAGTGACCCGGTATTTCATGACCATTCCGGAGGCCGTCGGGCTGGTGCTGCAGAGCGCGGCCCAGGGTTCCGGAGGAGAAATCTTCGTTTTGGACATGGGCCAGCCGGTCAAAATTGTTGATTTGGCGCGACAATTGATAACCCTTTCCGGCTTCACACCGGACAAGGATATTCGGATTGAATTCACGGGGCTTCGGCCTGGCGAGAAGCTCTTCGAGGAACTCAGTTATGAAGGCGAGCATATTGCCCCTACTCGCCATCCCAAGATTGTGCGCTTACTCTGCCAGCCTCCGCCACTCCAACAAGTGCAAGGGTTCCTGACCGAATTGGTGCAGCACGCAGACCGGCTCAAGGTGAACGACCTCAAACGTCTTCTCCAACGCGCGGTGCCCGAATATCAACCGCAGCTGCAGCCGCCTGCCCCGGCCCGGGCCATCGACAGAGCGGCCTGCGCCAGGCCCAATGGCCATGAGCACAAAAACGCCAACGGGTCAGTCCACCGGTTTCAGCCCCACCGGCCGCGCGAGCAGGTTGCGGACGCCAAGACGATCGCAGGATAACTCACGGGCAGACGTGTATGCGGATCCTGGCAGTCACCAACATGTACCCGTCGAAGGAATTCCCGGGCCGAGGCGTCTTCGTGCAGGAACAAATCAAGAGCTTGACGGCGGTTGGCTTGAGTGTGCGTCTGCTATTTATCGATCGGTGGAGAGAGGGACCGTCCGTCTACTTCCGGATGGGCCCCCGACTCGCGGAGGCCGTGGCGCAATTCGACCCGGATCTGATCCACGTCATGTATGGCGGAGTGATGGCGGAGCAGGTCGTCAGGAGGCACCATGTGCGGCCGGTTTGTGTCACGTTCCACGGCTCCGATTTGCTCGGAGAGAACCTCTCAGGGTGGGGACGCAAGCTTGTCTCGCGCTACGGCGTCTGGTGCTCACGAAAAGCGGCCCAGGCCGCCGACGGAGTGATCGTGGTGGCTCGGCATCTGGCCCGCGCCTTACCTCGCAGGCTGCCGGCGGCCAAAGTCCGCGTATTGCCCTGCGGCATCGATCTGGAGCGGTTCAAGCCCCTGGACCCTTCGTCATGCCGGCTCCAGTTGGGATGGAGCAGAGATTCATTCCACGTGCTGTTCGCCTCCAGCAACGGGGACCCGGTGAAGCGTCCTTGGTTGGCAAAAGCTACCGTCGAGGACGCGCGCCGGCGCGGCCTCCGCGTCGAGCTGCATCACTTGACCGGCGTGCCAAACGTGGAGGTGCCCGTTTGGTTAAGCGCCAGTGATGTTTTGCTCCTGACCTCCCTGCACGAAGGTTCCCCGACCGTGGTCAAGGAGGCCTTGGCGTGCGGGCTTCCGATCGTTTCAGTCGAGGTGGGTGACGTTGCGGAGCGGATTGAAGGCCTCGCAGGCTGTCACCTGGCCCAGCCTGACCCGGTGGATCTAGCCAACAAACTCTCCCTGGTTTGCCAGCGCCGGCAACGCCTGAACTGCAAGGATCGGCTGGAGGCCATCTCCACTCGGAGGGTCGCGCAACGCCTGAAGGCCTTCTACGAACTGATCGCCGGCAGCCAACACGCCGTTGAATCCTCTTTCCTGAAAGCGTCCTAGCCGGTCTTCGCGGATTCGCTGTCATCCCTTGATTGGAGTTCTTGAGCCGCTACGATCTTCTGGGGGGCGGTCAACGAACCGCCGCCGATCCAGGCCGCGGCGACTGGTCGGCTGGCCGTTACGCCACCCAGCACCCCTGACCGCGAACCGGCGCCCCCTGGCCTGTGAAAAACGCGATCCGCATCCTCTTGTTGGAGGATAACGCCACCGATGCCGACCTGATTCGCCGCACCTTGAAGCGAGCGGGCCTGCAGTTCGACTGGAAGCACGTGGACCACCGAAGCGCCTTTATCCTCGAGTTGGACCGCTTCGGGCCGACCTTGATCTTTTCCGATTTTTCCCTTCCTTCCTTCGACGGTTACACGGCGCTGGCCATCGCGCGCGAAAAATGTCCGGACGTGCCGTTCATCTTCGTCACCGGCACGCTGGGCGAGGAAGTGGCCATCGAGACGTTGAAGAAGGGGGCGACCGACTACGTGTTGAAGCACCGGCTGACTCGCCTGGTCCCGTCACTGCATCGGGCCCTGCGTGAAGCCGAAGAGCGCGCGGAACGCAAACGCGCCGAAGAACAGCTGCGTCATTCTCATGAACAGTTGCGGGCGTTGTCCATGCATCTGCAGGACGTGCGCGAAGAGGAACGCATGCGCATAGCGCGGGAAGTTCACGATGAACTGGGCCAGGCCCTGACCGGATTAAAACTGCAACTGACCTGGCTGGCCAACCGCCTGCCCAAAAGGCCGCGCCGGCTTCACGACATAGCCCGGCTCATCGCCGACCGCATCGACACTCTGATCCAGACGGTGCGCCGGATTGCCACGGAACTCCGCCCGGGCGTGCTGGACAGCGCCGGGTTGCTGGCCGCCCTGGAATGGCAGGCCCATGAGTTTGAAGCGCAGACCGGCATTCGCTGCCGCGTGAAATCGGCTCTTCGTGAAACCATCCTGGATCAAGGCCTGAACACGGCGTTCTTCCGCATCTTTCAAGAAACGTTAACCAATGTCATCCGTCACGCCAACGCGACGAAGGTCGAGGTGCGCCTCTCGGAATCGATGGGCGATTTTGTGCTGGAAGTCCGCGATGATGGGCGCGGCATCTCCGAGAAAGACATCCAGAACACCACCTCCACCGGCTTGCTCGGCATGCGGGAACGCGCCGTGTTACTGAGAGGCAAAGTCGATTTCCACGGCGAGCCGGGCAAAGGCACGACGGTTATCGTGCGCCTCCCGCGTCCCCCGAAGAAGCCCGAACGCGACAGATCCAATTCCCACGAAAATTCTGCTCACAGACGATCACGCCGTGGTCCGCCAAGGCCTGAAACTAATCCTGGCTGACCATTTCCGGCGCGCCGCTTTTGGCGAGGCCCGCACGGCCCAGGAAGCCCTGGCCATGACGGCAAAGGAACAATGGGACGCGGCGGTGCTCGACGTTACTCTGCCCGACCGCAGTGGGCTGGAAGTATTGAAGGAGATGAAGCGCTTGCGCCCTAAAATGCCCGTGCTCATTCTCAGTATGCACCCGGAAGACCAGTTTGCCGTCCGGATGCTCAAAGCCGGCGCTTCGGGCTATTTGACCAAGGAGAGCGCGGGGGACGAACTGGTGGGCGCCATAGAAAAAGTCCTCCGCGGCGGGCGTTACATCAGCTCCTCGCTGGCCGAGCGCATCGCGTCCTATCTGGATGTAGACGTTCAGAAAGCCCCGCACGAACGGCTCTCGGACCGTGAATTCCTCGTGCTGCGCATGATCGCCTCCGGCAAAGCCGTCGGCCAGATCGCCCGCCAACTCAACTTGAGCGTCAAAACCGTCAGCACCTACCGCGCCCGCCTCCTCGAAAAGATGCACATGAAAAACAATGCCGAACTGACCCATTACGCTGTCAGCAGGAAGTTGGTATAAAGCCGGCCCCGATCCACACTTCCGGCTGCGACCCGCCTCACCCTCTCGCAACCCAGCGTTCCCGCAGCGGCCATCCGGGAGAAGAAGCCGGCCAAAAACCAAGGAAAGGCACCCGCTAGCCCCGGCCGTGCTCGGCTCCAGAGGCCGCTGCGGGACGCGAACGCCGCTAATTCGTCACATAAACAACGTAATAACGCTGGGCCTGGCCGGTGGCGGAGTTGTCCGTGTAGGAGGAGGTAGTGGTCTTATTGGCTGTGAGCAGGCCGCTCAAGTCAATCCACGCCGTGTCGGTCAGCGTAGGCTTGAACGCGACGCGATACGCTCGGCTGCGGGCGCTGGCCCAACTGAGCTTGAAGTTGTTTCCGGTTGCCTTGGCGATCGTCAAAGGCACGCTGTTGCCTCCAATCGTGACCGTGGCGCGGTTGGCCAAACCCACGGAGTAACCCGGACTCGGGGCAAGGGCGAAGGTGGCCGTTTTCGCGCCGACAAAACTGGATCTGGGCAGAGGCGTGAGGTTGATCGGCATCGACGCCGTGCCCGCCGGAAACGTGATGGAAGCGCTGAGTGCGACGTAATCGAGGCCATTGGAGGCCGTGCCGCTGAGCAGACAGTTGACTGGCAGGGCCAGGGAGGTGTCGCCGCTGCGAGTGACCGTGAACTGACCACTGGCCGGTGCGACGCGTGAAGCGTTCGGCACGGTGGCGCTCACGGTAACGGTGGGAAGGGCGACGACCGCATTGCTCACGTGAATGGTCACCGACGCGGTGGTGGCTTGGTTCCCTGCCGCGTCATACGCCACGGCGCTGAGCGTGTGCGCTCCATTCGTCGCTTGAGTGGTATTCCAAGCAAAGGTGTAGGGCTCGGCACTGATCGCATTGCCAAGCATGGCCCCGTTCAGTTTGAACTGCACGCTGGTGACGCGGACGTTGTCGGATGCGTTTGCCGAAACCGTCACTGCCGAACCCGACACCTTTGCGCCGCCCGCCGGCGCCGTCAGCGAAATCGTTGGTGGAGTCGTATCGGCCTGGCCCGACCCGTAGACAAAAGTCCCCAGGTCCCAAGCTCCGGAAGCCGGCCGCGGCGAGCCCTCGATATCGGTCGTCAGGGTAGAGTAAAGATTGAGACCGGCCTGAATGGCGGGCGAACCGGCGGCCAGGTGGGGATCGAAGCTGCCGGAGCTCCCGTTGACGAAGCGCGGGTCGGCCGAGCTCGTCGATCCCTGGGTATGGGCGACGGTCGAGCCACCGCCCGCCCAATCGAAATTGCCATACGCATTGCCAGTGCAGATAACGTGATCGACCACCACGCCCGTGCCGGTAGCGTCATAGCAGCCGATTCCCCAGTGCCCATTTTGATAAATGATGTTGTTCTTGATGTCCACGCCGCTCAAGGCCTGCCAGAGGATGATGCCGCTGGTGCCATTCCAGGCCATCACATTGTTGTACACCTTCATGTTGCTCACGGTGGTATAACCCGCCACTTGCAGCCCACTGGCCGCGTTGGCGAACAACATATTATTGATCACGACCTCATTGTCGCCGCACAGATACAATCCGTGGTCCAGATTGCTCCCGCTCCGGCCGTTGTGATCAATGTAGTTGGCCGCATAAACGTTGCCGCTGGTGTTCTGGTCCGAATAGACCCCATCCTTGCCGTTCGTGCTGGAACTGGCCGGGTTGCCGTTGTGATGAATGTGATTGTTGAGGATCTGGTTGCCGCTGGACCAGATGCTGATCCCGCCGTTGGGGCAATTCCGGATCTCGAACCCATCGACGACATTGTAGTCCCCGTCAATGTAAAACCCCTCATTCCGGTCCGCGGCGTTCTGCCCATCAATGATCGCTCCACCACGCACCTCGGACCGCAACACGATGGGATGGGAGGCGGCACCGCTTCTACCAAGGTGGATGCCCCAACCGCGCGTGTAGTCCTGGTAAACCCCAGGGGCAACGTGGATGGTCACGCCTGCAGCGGCGAAAGTGTAGGCGTACGTGATCGTCCGGAAAGGTTGAGCCGACGTGCCGGGATTGGAATCGCTGCCTGACGTCGAGACAAAGTAATCGCCCGCATGGGCACGGGAGATGGCCAGGACCAAAGGGAGACACAGGCCGTAAAGCCCGCGAGCAGAGAATGCATTTGCAATCATGCGGGCGAGCATGAAGCAGCCCCGCTGCCGCCATTATCCGTCCTTGTCTGATTTCCTTGTCGGCTTCTCTCCTACAACCAGTTGGGCGCGGCTCGGCCCGGCGTTTGCCATTCCCCGGGCGACGTCGCAGCCGTGACACGCTGGATGGGAGTGCCCAGAATTGGTCCAACCGTGTCCAGGATGTGGAACCCAGACGGCTCGGCACAGGTCCCGATCGAAGTGATGCAGTTGCGCGGGAAATCGCTTTGGGCCGCGTGCTCCGACGCGGCCCAAAGACTCGTGACACTCGTTGCTCCGGCGCTGTGTCAATTACCGGGCAAGGTGGTCGGCGCAATCGTGATGGCGCCCAACTGGGCATTGCCTTCGCGTCCTCGGATCACCAACTGGTGTGCACCCGCCGATAAGCTGAACCGTAGACCCCCAGGTCCCAGGGTCCGGAGGCCGGGCGTGCCGTGCCAGCCATGTCCTCCGGAAAGACCGAATGCAGATTGAGCCCAGCCTGAATGGCGGGTGATCCGGAGGCGAGGTGCGGATTGAAGCCGGAGGAAGTCCCGTTGACCAGGCGCGGGTCGGCTGAGATGGTCGTGCCGAGCGTGCGGGAAACCGTCGAACCTCCGCCCGCGAAATCGTAACTCCCATACGCGTTCCCATAAACCAAGTTGTGGTCGACCACCAGGCCGCTGCCCGTGGCCGCGTAACAGCCGATTCCCCAGTGCCCATTTTGGTAAATGATGTTGTTCTTGATATCCACCCCACTCAGGGCCATCCAGGGGAGGATCCCGTCAGTGCCGTTCCAGGCCATGACATTATTGTACACTTTCATGTTGTTCACCGTGGAGTAACCGGCGATCTGGAGGCCGCTGGCGGCGTTGGCCAACAAGACATTATTGATCACAAACTCATTGTCTCCGCACAGATACAGCCCATGGTCCAGATTACTGCCGCTCCGGCCGTTGTGATCGATGTAGTTGCCCTCATACACGTTCGCGCTCGTCCCTGAGTCGGAATAGACCCCATCCCGGCCATTGGAACTCGAACTGGCGGGATTGCCGTTGTGATGGATATGGTTGTTGAGGATCTGGTTGCCGCTGGACCAGATGGTGATGCCGCCATTGGGACAGTTGCGAATTTCAAACCCATCGACGACGTTGTAATTGCCGTCAATGTAAAACCCCACGTTCCGGTCCGAGGCGTTGCGCCCGTCAATAATCGCGCCGTCTACGACCTGCGACTGCAGTAAAGCCCGCCAGCAGAGAATGCCTTTCCATTCATGCGGGCGAGCATGAAGCAGCCCCGCTGCCGCCATTATCCGTCCTTGTCTGATTTCCTTGTCGGCTTCGCTCCTACAACCGGTTACGCGCGGCTCAACCCGGCTGCGACGTAGCACGGCGAATGGCGAACGTCGTGACACGCTGGATGTGAGTGCCCTGAATTGGTCCAACCGTGTCCGGATGTGGAACGCGACGGCTCGGCACAGGTCGTCGGAATCAGTCTGACAGACGCAAGGTAAATGGTTCCTTTGGCATGACTCGTTACGAGGAATTGCAAGTCGAGTTGAGAGCCACGCCGCGCACCTGGCTGGTCACAGGCGTGGCCGGATTCATCGGCTCGAATCTGCTCGAAACGCTGCTTCAGTTGGGCCAGCGCGTCGTGGGTCTGGAGAACTTGGCCACCGGCAAGCGGGAGAATCTCGAAGCGGTCAGGGCGCTGCTGCCGAAGGAGGCCTGGGCGCGCTTTCGATTCATCAAGGGCGACCTGGCAGATTTGTCCAAATGCCGCCGCGGCTGCGACGATGTGGACTATGTGTTACACCAGGCGGCGCTCGGTTCGGTGCCGCGCTCGCTGGCGGATCCGTTGAGCAGCCACCACAGCAATGTGAGCGGTTTCTTGAACCTGCTGGTGGCCGCCCGGGATGCCGGAGTCAGGCGTTTCGTGTACGCCTCCAGCAGCTCCGTTTATGGCGACCATCCCGGCCTGCCGAAGGTGGAGGACAAGATTGGCCGGGCGCTTTCGCCGTACGCAGCGACCAAGCTGATGGATGAGATTTACGCCGACGTCTTCGGGCGCGTCTTCGGTCTGGGCTGCATTGGCTTGCGCTATTTCAACGTCTTCGGCCCGCGCCAGGATCCGGACGGCGCTTACGCTGCCGTCATTCCGAAGTGGATCGCCGCGCTCCTGCGCCAGGAGCCCGTTCACATCAACGGCGACGGTGAAACGAGCCGCGACTTTTGCTTCGTAGCCAACGCGGTGCAGGCCAACCTGCTCGCGGCCACGGCGAGCAACGCTCAGGCAGTCAACCAGGTCTACAATGTTGGCGTCGGCGAGCAGACCACGCTGAACCAGTTGTTCCACTCGATCCAACGGTTGCTGCGGCGCCGCGAGCCGTGGTTACCCCAGCAACAACCGCTGTATCAAGAATTTCGGTCCGGCGACGTGCGCCACTCCTTGGCGAACATCGACAAGGCCGGTCAGTTGCTCGGCTACGCACCCACCCATCGGATCGAGGATGGGCTGGAGTTGGCCCTGGATTGGTATTGCCAGCCCGACGTCGCGGATTCGAGCATGGCAGGGTCGATAAGCACTGACACTTCTCTGGCCTAACCGATGTGTTGGCAGGCCTTCGGCGCTCGAATCCGCTTCATCACTAACGGCGGCGAGCCGTGGCGCGGAGGAGTTCCTCGGCCTCCTGCGGCGCGGATGATTGCGTGGCCACCCAGCGAGCGGCATAGCTGATCAACTCGGTATAGTTCTTGAGGCCGAGTTTCTCTCTGATGTTGGTGCGGTGGGCGTCCACCGTCTTGGAACTGAGGTGAAGTCTCCTGGCGATCGTGTGGCTGTCTTTGCCCTGGCCGGTCAATTCCAGAATTTCCAGTTGCCGGTCAGTGAGCTGGCCAATGGGAGAAGCAGCCCGGGCCCGGTGCGGGGAAAAGGAATCCAGGATCCGGGTGGACATTTTCCCGCTCAGATAGATCTGTCCCGCTAACACGGTGCGGATGGCTTGCACGATTTTTTCGGGACCTTCCTGTTTCATGATGTAGCCGCGTCCACCGGCGCGCAGGACTCGTTCGGCGTAGAGCATTTCGTCATGCATCGAGATGACGAGCACCGCCACTCCCGGTTGCGCCGCCTGCACGTCTTTGATCAGCTCCAACCCACTGCGCCCAGGAAGGCTGATGTCCACCAGGACCAAGGTCGGCTTCAATCGTTCGATCTCCGCCAGCGCCTCGTGCGCGCTGTCCGCTTGCCCGCACACGGTATAATCCGGCTGATGGTTGGCTAACCCGGCCAGCCCTTCTCGGAACACGGGATGATCATCCACGATGAAAATTCGGGTGAACTCCTTCTGTTTTGATATTTGTTTGACCATACTCCCTGGGCGTCATGACGCGCCGCTCTTCTCGCCAGGCCAACGGCTGGAGGGAACCGCCAGAACCAGTTCGTGTTCCGGCCCTCGGTAACGTTCGCAGGCTCATTCATTCGCGTCATGCTCGCCGGTTGTGGGCACGGTGCAAATTAAATCGATCCCACCCGCTTCGTTCCTGACAAAGGCGAGGGAGCCACCGATACTCCTGGCGCGGTAGCTCATGATACGCAGTCCGATGCCCTTTTGCGTTTGTTTCTGCATCCTCTCAAGAATCATTTCATTGCTGTTCACAGTCAACTCGATTCGCCCAGGCGTCGAAGCCAGCCCAATTTCAATCCGCCGCGCCCGGCCATGCTTGATCGCGTTGGTCACGGCTTCTTGGGCAATCCGGTAGAGATTGGTGGCGACGCCATAGTCTTCGACCAGCACCGGCCGAAGGCATTCGAACCGGCAGGCGACTTGAAACAACTCGGTCGTGGCCACCGCCAGGTTTTCGAGCGCGGACATGAGCCCGTTGGGTTCCGGCGCGATCGGGTGCAGTCCCTGGGCCAACGCGCGGCTTTCCGCCACCGCCAGGTCGAGCAGCGCAGAAATTTTTGCCGCGACGGCAGCGTGCGCCGAACTCTCTGCCTCCAGGTCGTGCTTGAGCATGTTGCTCAGGCAGGAGATGCCGGCCAATTCCTGCCCGAGGCCGTCGTGCAGGTCCTGGGCGATGCGGCGCTGCTCCCCCTCGGTGGCCTCCAGCACCTCGGCTTCCAATCGTCGCCGCTCCGTGATGTCCCGCATAATCACGGAGACACCGGTGAGGAGGCCAGCCGCATCTTTGATCGGTGAAGCGTTCAGTGAAACATCAACCCGGCAGCCATCTTTGCACATCCGCACCGTTTCAATGGCCTCGACAATCTCCCCACGCTGGAGTCGTTCGACCAGCTGCTCCGTCTCGTCGGGGCGCTCCGGGGGAACCAGGACCGAGAACGGCTGGCCAACCATCTCGGCAGCGGTATAGCCCAACAGCCGCTCGGCTCCCCGGTTCCACGTGGTCACGGTGCCACCGAGGGTTCGGCCCAGAATGGCATCGGACGACCCCTCCACAATGGCGGCCAGCCGGCTCATGGCCAGCTGGGCCACCTTTCGTTCGGCGATCTCCTGCTCGAGGGCGCCGTTGGCCGCCAGCAGCGCACGCTGGATCCGGAACAGCTCAACAAAGACGTTGATTTTGGACCGCAGGATTCGCGGGTCGACGGGTTTGGTCAGGTAATCGACGGCGCCCACATCGTAACCTGAGAGCACGTCCTTTTGATCCTGGTAGTAGGCGGTCAGAAAGATAATCGGGATGTGCCGGGTGCGTTTGCGTTGTTTGATGACCTGCGCCAGCTCGAGCCCGGTCAGGCCCGGCATCTGGACGTCCAGAACGATGACGGTGAAGTCGTGTTGCACGAGCGCCAGGAGCGTTTCCTCGGTCGAACGCGCTCGGATCAGCCGCCGATCGGGCGCCTCCAGAATGGTTTCCAACACCTCCAGGTTCCGGGGCTCATCGTCCACGAGCAGGATATTGGCGACGGCTGTCGCCAGTGGGGCCGTGCGTGCCGCGGGCGAATATGTCTCCGGTTCAACCACGGCCCATTTCCTCGGTCGGCAGTGACAGATCGTCGACCAGCGCGTTGATGGCTTCGATGCGTTCGGCCCAATCGCCGACCGAATCGCCCAGGGTCAATCGGTTGCCTAGTTGCCCCTCCTCACCCACGGCGTTGCGCAAGCGCACGAGGTTGGTGTTGAAGCGTTGCATGCGGGAGGCGATCTGGTTAGCCGTATCGGCTATCTTGCCGTTCAGGCCCGTCCAATCCGACCGCAGGCGTGAGGAGAAATCCCCGTCGCGGATGGCTCCCAGGGTGGTCAACAATTGTCTTTTGAATTCGCTCTCGCTGAGGCCCGTGGCCTCCTCTGCGGTCCGGTCCCAAATCCCGTCTTTCATAGATAAAAACAGCCCCTTCGGATCCAACCGATGGGGACGGGCCGCCAACTACTCGGCAAGGCTGGCGGTCTGGGCTCCATCGTAGCCGGAGCCACCGCGGGCAGCCATTGGGAAAGCATCCCATCCGCCCTCGGTTCCCGCCCTAAGTCGGCTAGGCATATTTCGTATGCCCAACCCGCGCCGCTGAGCGGCGGGGGTCGCCGGCTATTGTGCTATTGTTTGTGGGACCGGCGCGGCCTTGTGGTCGGCACGGTGCAGATCACCTCGGTGAGGTCATGCATTCCCCGTCGGACCACCAACGTGCCGCCCATTTTGCCAGCCCGATAACTCATAATTCCCAGCCCCATGCCCTTTCGCGCGTTCGGGTTTTTCTTGAATGCGACCCCGTCGTTGCGCACGGACAGGGTAATTTTTTCAGGGGTCGAGGAAAGCGCGATCTGAATCCATCGCGCTCGGCCATGGCGGAGGGCGTTGGTCACGGCCTCTTGGGCAATCCGGTAGAGATGCGTGGCTTTCTCGTTCTGTTTGAGCAACACGGGGCGCGGGCAGTCGAACTGACAGGTGACATTGAACAACTCGGTGATGCGGACTGCCAGATGCTGGAGCACGGTCGTGAGGCCGTTGAGTTCTGGCGGGACGGGCTGCAGGCCCTGCGCCAAGTCACGGCTCTGGCCCACGGCGACGTCCAGCAGGCTCGATATTTTCGCGGCGCCGGCGGCCTCCGCCGCGCCCCGCGCCGTCAGCGTGGTCTTGAGCCCATTGGCCAGGCACGAGATGCCGGCCAGTTGCTGGCCTAGCCCCTCGTGCAGGTCTCGAGCGATACGCTGATGCTCGCGTTCGCTGATCTTGACAATTTGGGCTTCCAGCCGTTTCCCCATGCTGATGTCTCGCGCGATGGTCGACGTGCCCACGACCAACCCCGCCGCGTCCCGGACCGGCGACACCGTCAGGGAAGCCTGGACCCGGCCGCCCCCCTTGCGGAGGCCGACCGTTTCAAAGGACTCCACGATGTCACCCAGCATCAATCGTCCGCGGATCCTGCGATAGGCCTTGCGGCGGTTGGCCAGGATGAGATCGGCGAACGACCTGCCCGCCATCTCGGCCGCGGTATAGCCAAAGATTCGTTCCGCGGCGCGGTTCCAATTGATGATGCGGCCCTCCAGATCCTCGCCCACGATGGCGTCGAAGGACGATTCCACAATGGCCGCCAACTGCGCCCGAGCCAGTTCGGCCTGCCGGCGGTCGCGGATCTCGGCATGCAAGGCGGCGTTGGCCTGAGCCAGTTCGGCGGTGCGCTCGCGCACGCGGGATTCCAGTTCGTCACGCGCGCGCCGAAGCCCCGCTTCTGCCTGGCGCCGTTCGGTGATGTCGATGCAGGTGCCGATGAAGCCTTCGAACTCGTTGGTCCCGACAAAACGCGGCACGCCCTGAGTCAGCATCCATCGATACTCCCCGTCGTGGCGGCGGAGCCGGCATTCGAGCTTGAACCCCCGCCGCGCATCGAACGCAGCCCTGTAACCAGTGAGGAACTCTTGCGCGTCGTCCGGATGCAGGCTCTCCATCCAGCCGTTGCCCATCTCCAGCTCCAGGCTCCGTCCGGTAAACCGCAGCCAGGTGCGGTTGAGGTAGGTGCAGGAATTGTCCGGACCCGTCATCCAGATCAGGACCGGGGACGAATCCGCCTGCCGCTCCAGTTCGATTTCCTGGCGAGGGCATTCGAGCTCAGACGCGACGTGCGCGGCGGGGAGCCCCGTCGAGGGCTTGTTGTTGCGTGACCGTTTCGTCTGATGTTCCATGGTGATCCTCATCACGTTGCCACCGGGCCTGGATACGAATCCACGCAGCCGCTCGAGGTTCACTTTCAATTTTAATTATGTGTCAGGGAGATCGGCGATTTCCTCCACGGACAGCATGATAAACTGGGTTTTGCCTTCGTCACAGCAAAGGTGATCATTCTCATTCCTCCGCTAGGGTTGGGTTTGGACGGCATAACAGATTATGTATGATTTTAGCCGGAAAAAAGCAAAACCAAATAAACCAGAATTGCGCGCGAGTGGAGGAGGCGTTGAGCTTCCTGTCGATTACCCGTGCCAAAGCTCTCCTGCTTTCCGGTCAGTTACCCATGTGCCAAAACTTTCGGGGCCGCAAAGATTCTGAAGGAAAGAGTGAAAGGTTTCCTCCTTTCGACACGTATAAGCAGCAGGGGTCCACTGACTATCGAAAACCTGCGTGAGGCCGTCCATCGTCGCGTGGGCCCCAGAGTTCCTTGTGGCTTCGAAAATCTCCCAGAGCGGCGACTCGAAGTCGCCGTAGCCAGCCAGCAGATCCTCGAAGTATTCCACGCTCAGCACGGCAAGGGCGCGATCGAGAACGAACTTTTGCAACTCGCGGCAGTCGGCACACGTGCACGAAAGCTTGACCTGCTGCCGCCAGTCCTTCGGCGCTTCCGGCGCACGCCCCCTGCGCCCAAGCAGGAACTCCGCACTGTGTTCCCACAGCCGCCTGTTTGCCGCATCCAGCGCGCCCACGGAGCGAAGCGCCGGAACGAGGATGCTCACGGGATCGAACACTTCCGGACCGGCGGCGAACTTTTCCGCCGCCGCCGCGCGTAGCTCAGAGGCGTTCAGTTTAGCCAGGACGTTCAATAATTTTGCCACGAGGGCGGCGTCAACCGCACAAATTCTTTCCGGTTCCTCCCAGTCCGGCCATTCGGGCTCGCGCTGCTCTTTGTCAATGGCCTCG
>DATLUX010000519.1:0-3699 GCA_035577805.1 Verrucomicrobiia bacterium | reverse complement strand
CCCGCTCGCGCTACGCGTCGGTGGTTTGCTGTCGAACACGAATTACCACTACCGCGTGGTGGCCACGAACTACGGGGGAATCGCCGTCGGCGCTGACGTGTTGTTCCAAACCGCGGCCCCAGTCCCACCGCCAAGGATCAGCGCCTACGAGCTGCTGCCCAACCGGCAATTCCGGCTTCGGTTCGACTACGCGCCGGGGACCAGCTTCAGCGTGCTCGTCTCGCCCAACCTAAGTGGATGGACCGCGCTCGGCCCCGCTGTGGAACTGACGCCTGGCCACTTCGAGTTCACCGACGGAGACGCGCCGAATCACCCGCAGCGATTCTACCAGCTCCGCTCGCCATAAGGGACGCCGACTTGGCTAACGCCATAAGCCAGCGAAGGAGATTCACGAGATTACGATTGCAAGCTACCGGGAGCGGTGCCTTCGCAGCTCCGCCTTCGCTCTGGAGGAGGCGGACAGGCAGGCGGGTGGCCTGCAAACCAAACACCCAGAACCAACAAAAACAAACAAAAGAGAAAGAAGAAACCGGATGAAGAAATCATTCCAACAATGGATCGGGCGCTTGAGCCGGACGCAAACCAGAAACTTGCTGCTCGCAGTTGCCTTGAGCATCGCGCCTGGCGGGATGGCCCAAAGTCCAGCCTACACGTACCAGGAAGTCACGATTCCCGGAGCGACCGTCTTGGATGTCCAGGGCATCAACGCGTCTGGCGACCTGGTCGGGGCGTACTTCGATGGGGCCGCGCACGGCTTCGTTCGTCGGCAGGGCGTGATCGAGAATATCCAGATCCCCGGGGCGAGATTCACTGTTCCTTACGGTATCAATAACTCCGGTGAAATCGTCGGGTATATTATCTATCCGAACGGCTTCAACACGCGTCCATTCCTGCGGAATCGCGACGGCAGCATTGTTCTCCTGGAGGGGCAGGGAATTGCTGAGGGCATCAACAGCTCCGGCACCATCGTTGGTGGGCAGTTTTCCGTCGGGCAGATTTTTTACCACGGCCAACGCACCTTCTTCAGCTATCCGCTGCCCGGGGACACCGTGACCAATTTGAGGGGCATCAACGGAAAAGGGGACTTCGTTGGCGAGTTGGCGTTGTTTGATGAAACGTTCCCGGCGCCCGGTGAAGACCCCTTCAATCAGCAACTGGCGTTCATCGTGGACAAGAATGGGCCGAGAATCCTTCCTACGCCGAGCCGGCTGGCGGCGGCAACCGGGATCAATGGCTCCGGCGACGTGGCCGGATATTACATCCTGGCCCCCCTGAACCCGGCGGGCACCGATGAGGTCTGGCTGGCGCACGGGTTTGTCTACAGCGGTGGACAGCTCAACACGGTGGATGCCCCCGGATCGTCGGACTGGCCGTTGACGCTGACAGTCGATGACCCGGACTTCGGGATGGTGGAGCTGCAGCGGATCTACTCCGGCACCATCCTCAATGCGATTAACGATCAGGGGCAGACTGTGGCCAGAAGTTTTGCGAGCTATCTCGACTTCGATACCTTCGTTTCCCAGGACTTCGAGCGGACCTATATCGGCACGCCGGTGGACTGAGGCTGCCTGGCATGCAGCGCTGCCATTAGGCAAGAGCATTCACCTTTGGCGAGACCCGATTGCTCGCGACGTGATTGGGAGCCGGACCAGCTGAAAAGTTGCAGCCTTTGTCCACGCGGATGCGGATACTAAACTCGCAGTTCCAAAAAAGATGCGGCTCCTCGATGTAGGCCAAGATGACTAGAATGAATTCCACGGACCTTGTATATGCAGGGAGCCAGTCGCCGTTCGAAGAGCGCTGGCATGGCTGCCGGCGGCGGCGCCTCCCAACAAGCTGAAGGTAGTATTGTCACCTGTGGCATCGAATTGCCCATAGCTCATCCCCACTCGCCCCGTCAGATCGCCGAATGGCGAATGGTTCGGATTGTCCACGACCGGATTATCGATGATCTGCCCAAATAGCCCGAAATTCGGAGCCGGCGTTTCCGACAGAGCGATCTTGTCAACTCGCATGCGGAACAATGTCACGATCAGCAGCGGCAGGTGCGGTGCATTCTCGGAGGCAACGAACGTGTGGAATTCCAGTATGTCACCTCCATGGATGGGGAACTCGACTCGCACGCGCACCAAGGTTCCCGGTGGCAATGGCGGAATCTGCGGCGCCGGCCATACAAGGCTGAAATCGGTTACGGTGCCTTCGGCGAGCAGTTGGAAGCGTTGTGCGTACCTTGCTGAGTCGGCGATTGCGGGCCGACTGCAGAATAACGACCCGACTCCCACCGCGCCCAGGCCTCTCAGGAAAGCTCGGCGGTTGGGAGCGCTAAGGAACGCTGATTGAGTATTTGGTTTCAAAGGAGATTTGCGGCACGTGACCACTTGGGCCAGCCTCTTGGTTACTTCATGGAATTCATCGAATTTGTTGTTCATATCTTACCTTTCGTTTGGTCATTTGTTCTGTTTGGTGTTTCCGACATCCGTGAAGAGGTGGCGATCACAGTTCCCCGGCGTTCACGCGCCGAATGACGTCGTGGAGGAAACTGAGCGCCTCTGACGTGTCGATGCGGTAGTTGACCGCGAGGGCTCGATCCCTCTGGTCGCCACGGGATGTGGTGGCGACAAGGGTTGTCGTCCCCGTCAAGGGATCGACCCAGAATATTGGCCCCCCCGAATCACAGGCGCCGCTTCCACCATTGCCCTGGGCGGGGTTCTCGTTCAGGAACAGCCACCGATCGTCGAGGTTCAGGAATTCAGATTGAGCGACCCGGCGCAGTCCGTCGGGAGGGAAAGGAACGTGCCCCACCGGATCGCCAAGTTCCACACCGTAACCCACGACGGTGAATTTGGCTTGCTCCGATCTCGCGCGCAGGCTTCCGGTGACCTGCAGCGCATCCAGGAAGCCCAGGGGCGGCAACGCCGCCGGAAGGATGTCCATGATAGGGGCCGGGAAAATGATCACCCCCACATCTGGCAACGGAATGGCGCCGCTGCCCAATTGCGTTTGCGCCTTGGCGGGATAATCGGGGTGCGTGATGACGTTGGAAACCGTCCGCCATGAGCCTGGTTCGAGCGCGTTGCTCCCGAAACCCAACCGGAAATCAGAGAGACTGAACGTTCCAGCACCAAGAACTGTTTCAAGCAAGTAGGTGGCGTGGCCGGCCGTAAGGAATACGCGCGGGTGAATCAAGGTGCCCGAGCCGCAGACCATCGGGGCGGGTGTTGGAGGAAAAATGCTCTGCAAAAACACGCCTGCTCCGACGTTGGGGTGAGAATCACCGTCCAGTTGTCCGTTGGTGATGGCCCATGCCTCGGTTACACCAAATCTGGCCAGCGCCGTGCAGGCAAGACCGAGGCCGAATCTCTTCAGCGCCGCCCGCCGCGTGACCGATTGGGCAGTTCCATTGGTAAGTTTAGCGTATGTGTTCGTCATAGTTTCGTCTTCCTTTCGTTTCTGGGTGCCAAGCACCCCGACGGTGTAGATTGGTTTTATGCTCATACCCCTTGCAGACCGAAAAATGGGAAAACCTTACAGCGACAAACTCCGGCGTTGGTTTGAGGATGCTAGTGATGTGTCTCACAAATAGCTGGTGTTTTGCCGCAAGGGATTTTGGCCTCCCGCTAGGCGCGAGCGACGAGCATACCCTTCCGGGTCTGTAAGGAACGAGCAACGACGCGGGAGGCCAAAAGAACTGCGGCCCGA
>DATLUX010000518.1:0-21501 GCA_035577805.1 Verrucomicrobiia bacterium | reverse complement strand
CGCCGCAGGGCAAAAGATCTACACCTTGTTCGATCTCTATCCGCACGCCGATCTGGTGACTTACCCCAGTCACTACGAAGGCTTCGGCAACGCCTTTCTCGAAGCCATTTACTTCCGCAAGCCCGTCGTCGTAAACGCCTATGCGGTCTTTGCCCGCGATATCGATCCACTCGGCTTCCAAACCATCGCAGTCCCTCAGCTCGTCAGCAACCAAGTGGTTGAACAAACCCGCGACCTGCTCCAAAACAAATCACGGCGCGAGGAATGGGCCGAAACCAACTACAAGCTGGGCTTGAAATATTTTTCTTATTCAGTGGCGCGCCGCAAACTCGCTGCGCGCATGGCCAACCTTTTCGGCGAAGGAACGTAGGCCTTCAAGGTTCAGGGTTCACGGTTCGCGGTTCCCGGTTCAGGGTGCCTGGTCGCGCTGAAGGAGGCGTGGATCCGTCCCATCGCGTGGTGGCGTGCGGAGCCGCAGCGTCTAGGGCCTGCCATAGGCGCGGTCCGGTGACTCACATGAGGAGTCCTCCCTCTTATCCGCGTAATCCGCGGTCATCCTCTCTGCCAGGTCATGTACGTGTTTAGCCTCCCACCTGCCCAAACTCCATTTCCGAACACACCGGCGCAGATCCGGCGCGTGGACTAGGCTTCCCTCCAGGCGGGATTGCGGCCAGACTCATCGGCAGCAAGAGCGTCTGCTGTGTCTCATCTTGGGTATGAGTGATCCTGGTAAAACCAAAGGCCAACGCAAGGGGCCGCTGCGCCAGATCGCCGCCTCCTTGCGCGCGGTGCGCACCTTGCGCGCGCGCCACCGCGATCGGCATCGCTCGACCGGTTTTGGCTTCGCCTTCGCCGATCGAGTCGATTACTTCGACCCGGCCCGGTGGGATCACCTGACACAGTCCGGAAGCTTGTTTCTGCGACGCGCGATCTTGCGGGTGCTGGAAGAGCATGGCCCGCAAAACATCGTGCCGCGTTACGCCATGATCTTCCGCGATGACAAACCGGTGGCGGTTTTGGCCGCGCAGATTGTTTCAGTGTCCGGCCGCCAATTGCAGCGCGACGCCAACGCCGCCCGCGAGAAACGGGCCGCGAACCTGTTGCGCCGGGCCTTTTCGCCGGCTGTTCGCGCCGCCGGTTCCCAGCTGCGTGAGCGCATTTTAGTGGCGGGCAACCTGCTCTCATGGGGTTTTCATGGGATTGCCTTTGCCGCCGAGGAGTCCCCTGCCCTGCTCTGGCCCGCCGTGGCGGAAGCGTTGTACCGCATCCGTCGCGCCGAACGGCTCACCGGCCAGACGGATTTTGTACTGGTCAAAGATCTGACCCAGGAACAGACCGGCCTGGAATCACTGCGCCGCTTCAGTTATCGCCCGCTGGAAACCGAGCCCAACATGGTTTTGGCCTTGGACACCAACTGGCGCGCCTACGAGGATTACCTGGCGGCGCTCGACGCCAAATACCGGCGCAACGCCCGGGATCAACAAAAGAAATTGTCCGCGGCGGGTTGCCATGTCGAAACGCTCGACGATCTGCATGGGCACGGCGCGCGCCTGCATGCCCTCTATCTGTCTGTCCATGGCAACGCCGCGGTGCGGTTGGTCACTCTGGATGAAGGGTACCTGCCCGCGCTGGCGCGAGCATTGGGAGACGCCTTCCGTTGCACGGTCGTCCGGCGCGGCCAGGAGATCCTCGGGTTTGTCACCATGCTGCGCGACGGTCCCACCGCCATCGCTTATTATATCGGTTTCGATCGAGCGGCGGCGGGGCAGGGCTTGCCCATCTACCTTCGCCTGCTTCACACCACCATCGAGCAAGCCATCGCCTGGCGGTGCCGCCGGCTTTCCCTGGGCCGCACGGCACTCGAACCGAAAGCGGCGTTGGGTGCCAAGCCCGAACCGATGGCCGTTTGGCTGCGGCACCGCGTGCCGGCGCTGAACTGGTTGCTCCGCAGTGTGCTGTCAGCTGTTTCCCACGAAGAAGCCCCGGAACGGAGCCCGTTCAAGGCATCGCCGCCCACCAAGTAGGAGTGGGTGAGTTGCTGGTTGCTAGTTGCTGGTTGCTAGTTCCTAGTTGCTAGTTCCTGGCCGCCACCAGCCACAACCCGCAACCAGGAGCTCGGAACTAGGAACCAGGAACGAAGGGGCTGGTGGCCGGACTTCATCCGACTTTCAGCGCCTTGAGTTCTCGATCCCACGGGACCCGGTAGGAACGCGTGAGCATCGCGGAGGCCTCCGCATCGCCCACGACGTCTTCACGCTCTTGATCCCAGCGGATTCGGCGCCCCAAGCGCAATGAGATGTTGGCCAAATGACACGTGGTGGATACGTGATGGCTGCTCTCAAGGTCCGAGTGCGGCGTTTGCCGGGATTTCACGCACTCGAGAAAGTTGCGGGCATGCTCGACGTACTGCGCCTGCCAATCGCCCGACTTATCCTTCATCGGTTCGCACCAAAACTGGCCGTCGGGTTCGGCGACAGGTTGCGGTCCTCCGACGGGATGGCCGCCGAGGATCTTGGCGAAGGTGTTCATGGGCGCGATTTTTTTGTCCGGCAGAATCTCGAAACCATCGCGTCCGAGCGACATGGTGCCTTTCGTGCCCATGAAGGTCAGCGCCCCCATGCTGGTGGAGCCTGCACCGGCGGAACATTCGCGGAACTGGACCATCACTGGAAAACGCGAGTATTCGATGATGGCATCCTGCACATCCGGCACTTCACCGTTGTCTTTCAGGAACCAGCGCCCGCCCGCGCTGGTGACCGCGCGCGGCCCGGCGAGGTCGAAGATCCAATGCACCACATCCAGTGAATGATGGCCCAGGTTCGTCATTTGGCCGCCCGAATAATCCCAGAACCAACGGAAATGGTAGAGGCCGCGGTTCGGGTTGTAAGGCCGCGCTGGCGCCGGGCCCAGCAGCATTGCCCAGTCAAGCCCGTCCGGCGGCGCACCGTCCGGCGGACTCCCGATGCCCGGCGAGACGTTCCGGAAAAAATTGCATTGCACCGAGACGATTTCTCCGATGCGCCCGGCCCGCAGCAGTTGGCGCGCGGCCTGATAGTGGGGCGCGGAACGTTGCTGGGTGCGCCCACCTGGACCACGCGTTGGTAACGTTTGGCCACCTCCATCATCCAGCGCCCTTCGCGCACAAAGAGGTGCAATGGCTTTTCCACATAGACATCCTTTCCAGCCGCGCACGCCAGCATCGTGTGCAACGCATGCCAATGATCCGGCGTCGCCACCACCACCGCGTCCACGTTCTTGTCTTCCAGCAGGCGCCGAAAATCGCTGTAAAGACTGGTCCCACTGCCCAGCAACTCCCCCGCGGCCTTGCGGCGCGGTTCATAGACATCCGCCACCGCCACCACCCGCGAAGCTGGCAGCGATTGAAATGACCGGGCGTGCATGCGGCCAATCAACCCGAATCCGATCACACCGATCCCGGCACGTTCGTTGGCTCCACGCACCTGGGCATAAGATCGCGCGGACAAGGCGGCTGCGCCCGTGGCTAACGCCGTCGACTTCATGAACGCTCGTCGCGTCAAAGGAGGTGGATTCATCCCAGCACGATGCCCTGCTTGACGCGGATTGGCGAGAATGGAATTGCGACCGGAAGTCTCTTGGGCGCATTCGGGCACTGCCCCCCGAACAATGCGGTTTGGTGCGCGGCGTTTACGCCGCTTCATCGTCTGTCGGCTCGAGGACCAAGGAACTACCCAACGCCTCCTCCGATCCCCATCTCGAAGCGGCCTAAAGGCCGCGATCCCGGCCACCAGATCGCGCGTTCACTAACTTGGGACAGGCCCTAACTACTCAATCGGTGCCGACAAAGGCAACGCCGGTCACGATGGCAGCGACCGCAAAGCAACGCGCCACCCGCCACCCTCTCAGGCCCTGGCAATAGCTTTTCCGCGGGGCAGCGCGGTCTTCTTGTATTTGTCGTGGTAACGCACCCAATCTTGCGGATGATCCGGATGCTCGTCGCGGCCCTTGGCCGTGAGGTCGAGGAAATTGTAGGTTGTGTTCAACAAATCGATTCCACGGGCGAAGGCTGAGTAGGTGTGGAAGATGTCGCTGTCTCGGTCCATGTAAAAGGCGCTGACGCCCTCTCGCTCGTCGATCCCCATGTCCGACTTTGCGTAATTGTAGAAAACATGGCCGCTCTTGAGTTGCTTGGGTGTGAACGAAACGTTCCAATCCAAGTTGAAATCATTCTGATGAGAGGACACCCAGTGAAACCGCCAGCCCATGCGTTTCTGGAACGGCAAAATCTTTTTCAGGGGCGCGCGGGAAATCACCACCAGCGTCGTATCGCGTTGGGCGAGGTGATGGTTCACACTGTCGTAGTGATCCGCCCAAAAGGAGCAATGCGCACATCCTTGGTTCCACCCCGGCCCGAACATGAAATGATAGACGATCAGCTGGCTCTTGCCGGCAAACAAGTCTCCCAGGCTCTGCGGGCCCTCCGGCCCGTCGAAGACATATTCCTTCCCCACCTTCACCCAAGGAAGCTCGCGCCGCTCCGCATTCAACTGATCGCGCACGCGCGAAAACTTCTTCTCCTTGGCGAGGAGCCGTTTGCGAGCGGTCAGCCATTCCTTTGGCGAGACCACTGGATGTTGTTCAATTCCATGAACGGTTTTGATTGAGGCCGTGGTTCTCCGGGCGGCCGATCTGCGTCCGTTCATGGAGGCGCGGGAAAGTTCCCGCACGACCGTCTGATTTCGTTCCTTGTTGTTCATAAGAATCTTTGCCTGGTTGTTTACGTTTTTCGGATTTGATCCCGCAATTTTTCGAAGTGGGCGCCCCATCCGTTGCCGAACTGATCCGCAACTCCCTGTTCGCTGGGCGGCAAGGCATCCCAGCCTGAATGCACCAGCGTTAGGAGCGTGCCCTTGCCTGCCTGGGCCAGCGTGAGGGTGACCAGGGTCTCCACCTGGGTGACCTTCGACTGGAAGGTGTAAACCAGCTTTTGTTGAGGAATGATCTCCGTCACCTGGCAGGACACGGCTCCCTGCTGCTGACAATCCAGGGTGAATTTCTTTCCAACCGTGGGCGCAAAATCGTTCGGCATCAGCCAGCCCGCGATCTTCTCCGGATCCGTAATGTGTTCCCACACCTTGGCCAGAGGCGCGTCGATGACAATTTCTCGTCGGATGACTTTCATAGGCCGGATTCCACCTGACGTTTGAGTCGTTGCAAATGCTCGTCCCAACGCGCTTCCAGTCGCGCGAGCCAACTCTTCACTTCCGCAATCGGCGCCAGGTTCACGCGCGCTTCCGCCTGACACCTCCGGCCAGACGCCTGTGTCAGCCGGACGTGCCGAACGCGACCCCGCTTTTCGTGGGCGATGAATCCGGCGCGTTCCAGCACGCGGAGATGTTTGTGGATGGTGGGCAAGGCCACCCCGAACGGCGCGGCCAATTCGGTGACAGACGCCTCCCCGCGCGACAATCGTTCCAACATCCCGCGTCTGGTCGAGTCGGACAGCGCCGAAAACACCGCATCCAACGAACGCTGTGAATAGTTAGCCATTCGGATAAGTATTGCCAGGCTGCCAGCCGCGTCAAGAAAATCAGCCCACAGGCTGGCCCACCTAGCCGAGGGCAAGTACCCAATCTTGCGAGTCGTAGACCCGCGCTCCGGCTGCATTGGCCGGGCGAGTCCTTCTCCATTCCCTTGTCAGGTGGCCGGTCCATTTGCTATAAACCTGGCATGGCCTCCGGCCTTCCATCCTCGTCAGCCTGTCCGGGATTTCGCGCCTGCGGCTGGTCGCGGCGGCGTCTGCTGCAAGTCGGCGGGTTGAGCTTGCTGGGCTTAAACCTTCCCACGCTGCTGCGTGCCGAGGCGCTTCAGAAGGGGCCCAAGGCGCGGGCCAAATCCGTCATCTTCCTCTTTCAGTGGGGTGGTCCCAGTCATCTGGACATGTTCGACATGAAGCCCAATGCGCCGGAACAGATCCGCGGGCCGCACCAGGCGGTGGGGTCAAGTGCTGACGGCATTCAGGTGAACGAACGCTTGCCGCGCACCGGCAAGATCATGGATCGCGTGACTTTGATCCGCTCGCTTCATCACATGATGAAGAACCACAATTCGGCCGGTTACTACGCCTTGAGCGGCCACGAACCGCCGAGCGACGATCAACGGTTACGGGATTCCTTGTCGCTCTTTCCGGCCTATGGTTCGGTGGTCGACAAACTGGCCCCAGGCGGCGGCGACATGCCGACGTTTATTTCCTACCCGCACGTGATCGCGGACGGCTCGATCACGCCCGGGCAACACGCCAGTTTTCTCGGGAAAGCCCACGACCCGCTCTTCATTCCGCAAGACCCGAACTCCCCTGGGTTCGCCCTGCCGGAGCTGAGTTTGCCGGCTGGGCTTTCGTTCGAACGGCTGACGCATCGACGGGAATTGCAACAGTTGGTCGATCAGCAGGCGCGGCTGATGGAACATTCCGGCGCCGCTCGAGGCCTGGACGCCTATTACGAACGGGCGCTGGCCATGCTGCATTCGTCCAAACTGCGGGAGGCGTTTAACCTGTCGGCCGAACCGGAGGTGGTGCGGGAAGCGTATGGCCGCACGAGTTATGGTCAGGGTTGCCTGCTGGCTCGCCGGTTGGTCGAGGCCGGCACCCGTTTTGTCACAGTCTACTTCTCGGACAGCATCGGAGGCCAAAGCACCACGGAAGGCGGCTGGGATACGCACGGGTTCAACAACACGCGGATGTATCCGATCATCGAGAAGTATCATCTGCCCATTACGGAGCAGACCCTGCCGACGCTGCTGACGGATCTGGAGCAACGCGGTCTGCTCGAGACCACGCTGGTGTTGTGGATGGGCGAGTTCGGGCGTACTCCGCGCATTAACGAGAATGCGAGCCGGGATCATTGGCCCCAATGTTATACCGCGCTGCTGGCGGGAGCCGGAGTGAAACGAGGGTTTGTCTATGGCGCTTCGGACAAACACGGCGCTTATCCGGCGGAGAACCCGGTCCGGCCCGGCGATCTGGCGGCCACCTTGTATTTCCTGCTTGGGATCGACCCGCACACTGAGGTCTACGACACCGCCAAGCGTCCCCTCGCCATCGCCAACGGGCAGCCCATCATGGGGATTATGAGTTAGGGGGTTGTTGGTTGCTGGTTCCTCGTTGCTGGTTCCTTGTTCCTCGTTGCTCGTTGATGCTTTCTTACTGTAGTTGACGGCTGGTTTCTGAGTAGACCAGGAACCAGGAACCAGCAACCAGCAACTAAACTCTCAACTACCCCCCAAAACTGCGCAGCAACTCCGGCGGCGTGACGATGGCCGTCCCGACTTTTCCGACCACAACTCCGGCAGCGTGATTGGAGAGGACTGCGGCCTCCAATGGCGATGCGCCGGCGGCGATGGCCAGCGTGAACGTGGCAATAACGGTGTCGCCTGCGCCGGAGACATCGAATACCTCTTGGGCCACCGTCGGGATATGGTGAGGTTTCTCTCCCCGCCGGCACAGGAGCATGCCTTGTTCGCCTAACGTGATTAAGAGCAGCGCCGGCGCGAGTTCGTCCAGCAACCGGCCGGCCGCCCGGATCAGGCCGATGTCTTCCATCGGGTTGGCCGCATGCGTGTCATCCTGGGCCTCCGCAAGCTCAAAGGCCTCTTTGCGGTTTGGCGTCAGGAGAGAAAGCCCGTCTAAACTGAGCTGATGCACCGGCTTGGGATCCAAGCTGAGCCAGATCCCGCGCGGTCGACAAAGCTGTTTCAGCTCGCCCATAAGTTTTTGCGTCACGACGCCTTTGCCGTAATCGCCCACGATGATCGCGTCGGTGCCGGACAACCGGCGCTTGATCTCCTGGAGCAGCCGCCGGGTGCTGGCCTTTTCCAGGTCGCCACGCACCTCGCGATCCACGCGCACGACTTGTTGTTGGTGCGCGACGATCCGGGTTTTGATGCTGGTGGGCCGAAGCGGATGCGTGACCAAGCCGCTGCAACCCACCCGCTGCTCGCCCAGCAGCTGACGCAGCCGTTCCGCTGGTTCATCCTGGCCAACGGTGGCAATTAGCTCTGTCTTTGCGCCCAGGGCGGACAAGTTCCGCGCCACGTTGGCGGCTCCTCCCGGCATGAAGCTCTCCCGTTGGAAATCCACCACCGGCACTGGCGCTTCGGGCGAGATGCGTCCCACATTTCCCCAGATGAACTGATCGAGCATAACATCCCCGACCACCAGCACCCTTCGCCGCCGCGCCGCGGCCAGCAAGCCCTGCACTTTCTGCGCGCGCATAGTTTTCAATCGAGAAATCCCGTCAATGGACTGGTGGGACGCGCCGTGTTTTGCGAGTCACCCAGTCCGGTTTCAAACGCCATCCGGCCGGCCTCCACCGCCATCCGAAAGGCCACTGCCATCCGATTGGGATCGGACGCTATCGCAATGGCGGTGTTGACCAGCACGGCGTCCGCGCCCAGTTCCATCGCCTCCGCGGCGTGGCTCGGGGCACCCAATCCTGCGTCCACCACCACCGGCACGGTGGCTTGTTCGATGATGATCCGAATCTGATCCCGAGTCTGCAAACCGCGGTTGGAGCCGATGGGGGAGCCCAGCGGCATCACCGTCGCCGTGCCCGCCTCTTGCAACCGTTTGGCCAAAACAGGGTCGGCGTTGATGTAAGGCAAAACCGTAAAACCTTCGGCAACCAATTTCTCCGCCGCCTGCAGGGTTTCCACCGGATCGGGCAGCAGATAGCGAGGATCAGGGTGAATTTCCAACTTGATCCACTTAGGCAGACCCGCGGCCGCGGCGAGCCGGGCCAGGCGAACGGCCTCCTCGGCGTTCATGGCTCCGCTGGTGTTGGGCAACAGCAGATACCGTCCGGGATCGATGAATTCCAGGATGTTGGCAAACGGATCCTTGCGCCCGCTCAAGTCGGCCCGCCGCAAAGCCACCGTCACGAGTTGCGTCCCGCTGGCCGCCAGCGCCTCCCGCATCGCCTCCGGCGAGGCAAACTTTCCCGTCCCCACCAACAGGCGGGATTGGAATTCGCGTCCGGCAATGACCAGTGGTCGATGCGGCGACTGCATACCGGCCAGCTTAGGGACCTGCCGGGGAGTTTGTCGAGTGAGGTTCGACATTCGCCCACCAGGCGGGCAAAAAGTCTGGTCAGCCCTCCGATGAATCCCTAGCTTCCTCGACCGGCTCATGCGCCAACTTTTGACCAAGCTTTCGCGTTCCGCCGCTGTGCGACGCAGTGTCCAACAACTTCGTTTGCATCGGGTCGGCAACTGGTGGCTGCGCCAACATCCGATGGTCCGGCAGTTACCGGAGAGCGGCATCCGGTACCGCGCGACGCGATTGGAGAGTATTCCGCTGGGGGTGGAGATGTTCGATAAGGGTAACCTTTATGAGGCGGGGTTATTGCCCCGGGACTTCACTACGTTCGTCGATCTGGGCTGCAATGTGGGTTACTTCACGTGCTGGCTGGCGCATTTGGCGCGGGGACGCACCTTGCGGGGCCTGATGCTCGATGCCAATCCGGAGGCGGTCGAGGAGGCGCGATGGCACGCCCAGGCCAACGCCATGCCCGAGGTCTACGCCATCCATGGGATCGCTGGGGAAGGGGTCCCGGGGGAATTCGCCGAATTCTTCCTTTACGAATCGAATATCTGTTCCACGAGCCATCTGCCCGATACGGCACGGATGCAGCTGAAAGGGCATTGGGCGAAAATTCGCGTGCCCTGCCTGCGAGTGGAGGATTATTGGCGGAAACATTTGGCGGATGCTCGTTGTCATGTGCTGAAGGTGGACATTGAAGGTTCCGAATTGAACTTCCTTAAGGCGGAAGAAGCGTTTTTGCAGCGATGCGACTCGATCTTGATCGAGTGGCACAAATGGACCGTGCAACTGGACGCGCTGCTGGAGTTCCTGGAGCCGCGTGGGTTTGCCTACGTCAAGACCATCGAAGAAAGCGACCAGATGGGCACGGCCGCGTTCCGGAGATCGTCAGCACCGGCCACAGGGTGATCAGGGATGACGCAATCGGAAGTATTGCTGAACGTTCGTCATCCCCAAGCTGACCATATTTCGTCCGCCCACGTCGACGGGCGTAATGCCAACCTTGGTCCAATTCGGGGCGGAAAGCTGCGAACTCATCTCCAGATCGAAGTTCGTTGAACTGACGGGCCAGAAGAAGACCAGGTTCCAGCCCGAGCGCACCGAGTCCAGCCGCGGACCCAGCACCAGCGGCGGGCCGAAGGACACCGTGCCCCCGAACGCCCTTACTTGATGATATGCGGCGCACAGCGCAGCCGCAGTCGCCGCCAAAACTGTTCGCGCTGCGTCAACGGATGACCGTCCGGCGGCAAGGCCGGCAAATCCGCCCGCGGTTTGACTTGACCCAACCGCTTGGCTTCGTCGATGCAGGCGGCGTTGTGATAGATGAGAACACCATCCAAGTGAGTGACCGTAGGCCAACCCCGCTGGCGCCGGTTCAAGTAGGCACGATAATTATACTGGCAGGGCAGGATGCGCAGGCGGTCGTAGAAACGGGTCTGGATGACTTCATTGATCACATATTGGTCGTCAGCCACGGTGCGGAAGTGAGTGCGCCCGCGTTCCACGATTTCGTGGCGAATATCGCGACTGCGCGCGATGTTCCAGAAAAAGACACCGCCGTTGAGGAAATTCGCCGTGTAACCTTGGCCTAACACGTAACGCGCGCCGTGATGTTCCACACATGCGGCCACATCGCCGCCGCCCAGGATCGTTTCGAAGGGCGGGAGTGCTTGCAGGCAAAGCGCGTCATAGGAGTCCACCATCAGCGCGTAGTCCGCATCCAACTGATCCAGCAGGGCGATCCTCCGAAAGTAGACTTCACGAAGCGGGTGGGAAAAATCCGGCACGGGCTTGACCAGATGATAAGTGATCGACTCCAAACGTTGCTGGGGAAGATTTTCGCCCAGGATGAATGCATGCAACACCACACCCTGGTTGCGCGCGAAACTGCTGAAGGTGTAATCCAGATGCTCCGTGCTATGACCGAACGCCACCGTCGCGATCACCGATCGGACGCCACTCATGGCGCGCCTCCTGGATCCACTTTGCTGCCCGAAGGCTGGAAGCAGCAGCTCACGGCTTTGGAACTCGGCGAAAACATCTCGGGTCCCAGAACAGCAAGGTTCGCAGGATGCCGAAGCCGATTTTGCAGACGTTCAGCAGACGAGCCAGTCCGGGGAAGGAACGCGACAACCATGGGCGCGGCGCCGCGTAAGGGTTCACCGCGGGAACGCCGCCCGGTTCGACCGGCTTCTGCTGCCAGCGCGGAGTGTAATCGCTTTGCTGCGGGGCTTGCGCGAAGATGGGCACGGCCGCCACGCGGCGGGCCTGAATCAACAGCATGATCGGGACAATGCTGCACAGCTCGACACGCGCTTCGGCCCCGATTTGTTCCGGATCCATCACCTCGTACCACGGGCCATAGGGGCCGGCCCGATGGGCCACCATCCGTTCCACTTCAAAGCCGTTCTCCCGACTCAACGCGCGATAAAATAATTCCGGACTGAATTGATAAAAGCCGTGCCCGCACCAATTGTTGGTGACAGTGTGAGTGAAGAAACGCCCGCCGACCTTCACCATCTCCATGCAATTCTTCAAAGCGGTGGGAAAGTGGAAGACGTGTTCGAGAGTTCCGCCATCGTAAACCAAATCGAACCGCTCGCGCAGTTCCAGTCCAATGGGTTCGTTGAGATCTTGGATAAAGGTAGCGCCTTCAAAAGCGGACACATCCATCGAATGGACCTGGGTCGCGCCAAGACTCTTAAAGCAAGATTCCGCGTAGAGGTGTTTGTCTTCTCCCTTGAATGCATCCGCCGGAAAACCGTGCGCCTGCAGCACTTCGACCATCTTGGCCGGAAATACATTTAAGTCCTGGCGACCGAACGTAACCACTTCACCGAACTCCGTCCCGCGTTTGCGTGCTTCGATCAGAAAACGCACCGAATTAATATCTAATCCCATCCCGCCCCTTTCCGCCCAACCAGGACCCCCATCAGCGAAACCTGAGGTCCGCAGCAAAGACGCGCCATGGGCAGTTGCATCACGCGCGCACTGTAGAAAGGCCGTGGAATGACTGTCGAGAATTTCCTCCGCCGAACAAGACCATATTCCGATGTGGCGTTGTCATGTTCCACACCTCCGAGGCAGCGCCCCAGGGCGCTCAAGGATGCAGCGGATTTCCTGCCGGATCGATCAGGCGCGGGGTGATCCAGATCAGGCGTGATTGGCGCACAAGGTCATCGGTCTTGGCCGCTGGCGGCCCGCCGGCCGGCGGGCCATGGGCGGGCACAATTCGTCCGGTTGCCTCCACGTTCTCCTCGGCGAGAGTTCCACCCGCCAGCACCAGCGTCTGGCCATCTTCCACGGCGCCAATCGCCGACATTTGATGCTGTCGAAATCGAGGTGCCGGGGCAGTGGGCGCTGAGCCCTCCGCGCTGTCGTAGCCTAGGAATTCCTTGATGCCGGCCGTTACGTTGAGCGTTAACATCTCGCGATCCGACTGCAGCAACGGAATGATGTCCACGACCGGGCCCAACTCGAACGACTTCATTAACGGACGCGTGATCACCGTGGGACCACTCGCCAGGTTGCCCGGCACTGCCGAGGCCTTATTCGTGACGGTTTCAAAGGCGAAGAGAATGGAACGGACGTCGACCGCTTTGATCTGGGCCTGGCGCCCACTCAGGGTGGTAAGTTTGGGAGCAGAAAATATTGTCACTCCCTGCCGTTGCTCGAGCGCCCGCAGCAGAACGCGCGCCTGCGGTGCGGTCAAGGCCCGGCTGAACGTGCCGGGGGCATTGGTGCGCCAATCCATGCCCGCAATGGAAAGAAGTTCCGCGGTGCCGTCATTGGGATTGTCCGATCCCAATTCTCTCACTGCCGATTCCGGCAACTCCACGACCTTCACTTCGATGGTGATCTGAGGTGGAATTTCTGAACCGTTCAGTTCCGCGAACAAGGTTTCGGCCCAATCCAATTCCGCCAAAGTCCCGCGGATCATGACCATGCCGTTGCCCTCGTGGAAGAAAAGCTGTCGGCCGCTCGCGGTTGTGTCCAGACCAGTTTTCGCCAGCAGAGCGCGGAGATCCTCGAGGAACGCGGCGCCGGTGGCGCCAGGGCCCGCTTTGGCCCGGGCCAGGGCCGAATCAGCTCCCAATTTCGCCGGCAAGGCCGAGGCGCAAGCATTGGTGTCCACTTTGAACCAGCTTGTATGCAAAGGCGGTGCTGGCGGTTTGGAGGAAAACACCACGGCGTAGTCCTCCACGGAGTAATTAAGCGGCCGGTCCGCCGAAGCGGTCAGGGCCCGGAGTGCCTGCCGCAGGGTGATGTCGCGCAGCGGCGGATCAATGCGCACGCGCTGTTGGGCTTCTTCACTGTCGGCGATGATAAAATTCACCCCGCGCTGTTCCCGGTCCAAGACGCGAACCTCGCGGGACAAGAGTTCGACCACATTGCTCAAGGGTTGGTCTTTGGCGCCAAATTCGCCGTGCCGGATGGAATCCAACTTTTGCTGCAGCTTCGCCCGTCCGGGTGCAGACGGCTGCACGTCTTCGGTTGTTTGGCGACTGGGGGTAGGAATGGCCGGAACTTCAGCGAAGGCTGGTGGAACATTGGGGATAACGATCTCCTGCCCAACGCGGAGCCGCGTCCATTGCACCTTCGGGTTGAGCTCCATCAATTGCTGCGCGGTCAGCGACATCCCTTGATCCTTTAAGGTTTGAACGATCCGGGCCAGGGTGTCGCCCTTTTGGACGCGGTAGATTGAGCTCCGCGTCTCGGCCGACTTTGACGGTGAGCTTGCTTCCTGGTTTGCGGTTTGTGGCGGCTGTGCCGGTTGTCCCGGTTGCGCCGGCGACGCGGGTGCGGCGTCCGCCGGAGCGAAGGCCAGCAGCGACAGGCCCAAAACCGAAGCGCGAAACGCCAGCTCCATTCCGCCGGCGCGCGATTCCTCCCGAGCCCAGCCCGTGGCCATGACAATGACCGCGGCCACCACCGGGGTCGCACAGGCGCCCAGAGCAAAACGTCCGTGCAAGGAAGCTCGGCGAGATGCGTCCGCTCTCAGCATTATCAAACGCTCCACGCGCCGGCCGAGCCCGGAACGGAATGCCATTCCCGCCACGCCCAGCCATCTCCAGTCCCATCGTTCGCTCGGGTGAGGGCCGAGCAATCGACGCCCCATCCGGACGAGGCACGCCGCCAGCGCGGCCGGACCGCCTTCGACTACGGCACTGGCCTCATCAGCGCTCAATTCACGGGCCGCACGAAAAGAGCGTCGCGCAGTCCACATCAAGGGATGCCACCAGAGTAACGCGGCCAAGCCATCAGCGAACAACTGCCAAAGCAGGTCTCGCCCTGCAATATGGGCTAATTCGTGAGCCAGGATGGCTTGGCGTTCTGTTTCCGAGTGTTGCCCGAAGAACCCGGGCGGCAATCCGATGCCCGCACGCCACAGCCCGTAAGCAATCGGCGCGCGCAAGCCCGCGATTTCCGTCACGGCCAACTTGCCGCGCCAGCCAACCAGGAGTGCCAACGCTCGCACGGATTCGAGCAGAGCCGGTTGTCGGATTGGCCGCCGCCGCGCTCGAAGCACAAAAACTAAGCGGCCAATACCCAGCCACGCCACTACGCCGCCAACACCTGTCAGCCACAACCAGGCACAGCGACCAACCCAGGATTCCGCGTTGCCCCCGCCCTGCCCCGCGATGCGCCCCCGCGAGACCGTGTGCCGCTCGTGCTCCCGACCGACTGTCTGTGGTGAGTCAGCGAGATGCGCCTCCGACGCATCCGCCATTTTTTCCGTCACCACCCAGTGGACCGAGTTGGCCCGCGGCTCGACGGCAGGTGACCACCAGCGGGCAGCCCAAGCCGCCGCCGCGTTCCCGGCACCGCATAATTCCAAACCAATAAGAGCAACTGCCACCAGCATTGCCGTTTGCCAGAGCAGACGCCGCAACGATCCAGCATGAATCCATCGCTGCAAGGCATGCGCAGCTAGGATCAGCACGCCCAACTCCAAGGCGAGAACCAGAATGAAACGCGCCAGCGCGTCAGCAACGAGTGTGTTCATGATGGAGTTGCCACTGGCTCAGAATAATCCCTGTGCTGGCGTCTTGCCTTTCCGCTTTCCCGCCTTCGCCTGCGGCTACCCGGCCTTCGCCTTTCGCTACGGCGTGGCAGGCGGCGAGGCAGGCCGCTTTCCGCTTTTCCCCCATGGGTTACTGGGGGCCGCGCTGGGGCGGTGGAATCGTGGATGGAGCGCCGGTCAGCATCTCAATGGTGGCGGCGACGCCGGCGAGTTCATCTTCCGACGCGCGCACCAGCAAGGTGGAAGTAAGCTCGTTGAAGAACATGGCGCGGTCCGGCTTGTCCAGATGCACTCCCACCTTGGGAAACAGTTTGTCACGCAGGATCTGCGCGAGGTCCGCGGTGTTGTCCATGGAGATTCCGAAAGCTACTTCCATGCTGTTGACGACCGTCGCTTTTTTCAACTTGAACGCGCGCAGTTTCAAGCCCGGGCCGACGGGCCCGGGTCCTGATCCGGGCGGGGCCTCCGCCACTGCGAACGGTGGTTGAGGCGGTGAGGGCGGATCAAAGGTGAAAACGACTGCATATTCCTCCACTACATAATAGACAGGATCGGGCGTCACGCGCGTGATCGCGTCGAGCACATCCACCAACCGGACTCGCTTCAGCGTAGGAACGATTCGGACGGGTTGTTGCAGCAGCGACTCGTCTTCCGGCGGTTTCACGACGGGCAGGCCAGTCGTCGGATCGATGGGCGCACCCCCACCCTGTCGCCGATGGCCGAAGAGAAAGTTCACTCCCACTTTCGCCGGATCCAGCCGGATCGACTCTTGTCTGAGATGATCCACCACCTGCGCCAAGGGGATAGCGTCAAAGCTTACCTCGGGCAAAACAATCTGCTCGAGTTTCTGACGCAAGGCCCGCGCGCCGTCGCCTGCGTAAGACATAAACCCGCCTCCGCCTCTGTGACCTCCACCGAACATCATCCCGCCAGGTCGTGGATGAGCCAAAGAATTCGGCGATGGGCCGGGTTGGGCCGGCGCGAATTCCACTTCCGGCGGCGCTGGAACACCCGGTACCGCGGGCGAAGCCGGCTCGGGCACAGTTCCCAAAGGTGGCTGTCCGGCCGGCGCCGATGGAAGCGCAGGAGGAGCCACGAGCGGCGGAGGCGGAGGCGCCACCGGAATCGCTAATCCAGGCGGCGGCGGCGGCGGTACGGGGGCCACTCCAGGTTGCCGCGGCTCGGCCGCAGACCCAGGGGCCTCGGCGAGCAACGCCGCCAACGCGAACACAGGTAACGTGGAAGGTTTCATGGTCGTTCCTTGAGTTGGTAGTTGAGGAAAAGCCCAACTGGCTCCGCAGAGCAACGCGCTCAATACGATCGCCAGGCCAAAAGCATTCGCCAAACGCACAGTCCACGCCCGGGGTCGACAGCGAGGAAGTCCGCGCAACCGGGTGAGGCGTTCCACGCGGCGCGCCAGCCCGGAACGAAACCCCGAACCGCCAATCCCCAACCGGGCCGTGGATTGCCCCCGCAGCCGCAGACCCTGTTCCACCAAACATTCGGCCAGCGCGCCTGGTCCGTCCGCGACCCACAGGCTGGTTTCGTCCGCCGCAATCTCATTGGCAAACTGGAGACCTCGCCGAGCCCACCAGATGGCCGGATGCCACCAGACCAGGGCGGCGGCCACGTCAGCGCATAACTGCCACGCCGGATCACGAGCCTCCACATGCGCCAGTTCGTGGAGCAACATGACGTCCTGTCGCGTCTCCGGCTCCGTCCCAAATCCACAAGGCAACCCGATGCCCGGACGTAAAATTCCAAAAGCAATCGGCCCCTGAAAACGCGGCGAAACCAGCACCCGCAACGTCGCCGGCAAACCTAGTTTAACGCGAGCCCACTCCACTCGCGCGAGCAGATTGGGATCCCGAATCGGGACCGCGCCCCGGCGCACCCTGCGAAATAATCCGTGGCCAAGTCCAATCCAGCCTAGAACCAACACACTACCCACCACCCAGGCTCGCGCTATCCACACCTCCATCTGGCGCGTCAATCGGCCGGAGATCCCGGACCGCTCCGCGCTGGGAATGGCGTTGACCGCGGCGCCATTTTTCGGAGCAAGCATTACCGGCATTACCGGCGCAACTTTGGCTGCTTTTTCGGGCAACGAGTCTTGATCCAGTCCAGGCCCCCGCCGCAGGTCCGAATTGAGCATCTCCCGCCGCCACGCCGGAACCGGCGAATGATCGGAGCGGAAACTGGCGGTTGCACCGTTGGCTGGAGGCCCTTGCGTCCGGACTGCGCTCCAACGAGTCCACGAACCTCGCGCCCCAGCCAGTTCCAGGATCGCAAACAGCATCATCGCCAGCAGAGAGGCTTCCCACAACATTCGGCGCCAGGCCGTCGAGGCCAGCCATCTTTGGCCAAACGCGGCGGCCAAGGCCAGCGCGCCTAGCCCCGCCGCGATCGATAACACCAACTCTCCCACCACCCCGAATGCTGCGTTCATCGACGTCTCTTCCTTTCTGCGATGAGTTTCTCCAGCTGCCGAAGTTCGTCCGCGCTGACTTCACGAGTTGTGAGCAGATGATTCACCGCCTCCAGCAAACTGCCAGCGAAAAGCCGATCCACCCAATGATCGGCCATGCTGCGCGAGACGTCTTCGGCCGCCACGTTGGGGGCATAAACAAACGACCGCCCCTCGGCCCGGTGCGTGACGAGGCCGCGGGCCTCCATCTTTCGTAGCATGGTGGCGACGGTGGTATAAGCGAGGTCCTGGTGGGCCGCGAGGGCCTGATGGACGGCGGCGACGGTGGCTTCGCGGGCGGGGCTTTCCCACAACACCTGCATGATGCGCAACTGCAGATCGCCGAGCCGATGCATGCGTTGTTTGGCCATAAGTCCGTGGTTAACTACCGCGGTAATACTACCAAGGTAGTAATCCGTCAAGCCTGGATTTACGAGGTTTTTTCCGGAGCACTTGTTTAGCGTGGTGGCAGCACACTGGAGCGGCGGTCTGTGACCGCCGTTCGTTCTCTCCATGAACCGGCCCTCTCGGGTAGCAGCCGACGTAAGGAGGCTCACTCTATCCCAACGCGTTCGTCAGAAAAAAGATCAGAGCCCTTCGACAGGCTCAGGGTGTACCTCGTGACCTCGGCTGCTACGTTACATTGGTGGGCTCCCGAGGCAGGCGCCAAATAGATATACATCCTGGTGGATACAACGGTAGACTCGCGGCTCGCCACGCGTGTCGGCGAGCTGCCATGACATCCAAACGATTCTCCGAACTGGGCCTGTCTCCCGAATTGTTGAAGGCCATCGACAAACTGGGCTTCGAACAGGCTTCCCCCATCCAGGCCGAAGCCATCCCCGTCCTGCTGGCCGGCCGCGACGTGGTCGGCCAATCCCAAACCGGCTCCGGCAAGACCGCGGCGTTCGCCATCCCCGCGCTGGAGAAGACCGATCCCGGGCAGCCCGCACCGCAGGTGTTGATCCTGTGCCCGACGCGCGAACTGGCCGTGCAGGTCTCGGAGGAAGTGCATCAACTGGCCCTCTTCAAACGCGGGGTGCATGTCCTGCCCATCTACGGCGGACAGTCCTACGATCGCCAGCTCTACGGATTGAAGCAGGGCGCTCACATCGTCATTGGCACGCCGGGCCGTTTGTTGGATCACCTGCGCCGGCGCACGCTGCGGCTGGATGCCCTCAAGCTGGTGGTGCTCGACGAAGTGGATGTGATGCTCAACATGGGTTTCCGGGACGACATTGAGACCCTCCTGCAAGCGACCCCGGCCACGCGGCAGACGGTCTTTTTCTCGGCCACCATTCCGCGCCCGATCCAGGAGTTGATCCGCAAATACGCCCGCGACCCGGCGAATGTTCGGATTGAGCAGCGGACGCTGACGGTGCCGACGGTGGAGCAGACCTATTACGAGGTGGATCGGCGTTACAAGGTAGAGCTGTTGACTCGGCTGATCGATATCCATGATCTGAAGCTTGGGATCATCTTCTGCAATACCAAGAGGATGGTCGACGATCTGGTCGATCATCTGAATGCGCAGGGTTATTCGGCCGACCGGCTCCACGGCGACATGAGCCAGACCCTGCGCGACCGGGTGATGAACAAATTCCGCAAGTCAGGCTTGGAATTTCTGGTCGCCACCGATCTGGCAGCGCGCGGCATCGATGTGGAGGACCTCCAGGTTGTTTTCAATTATGACTTGCCCTATGACGGCGAGGATTACGTCCATCGCATCGGCCGCACCGGCCGGGCCGGCCGGAGTGGCCGGGCCATTTCGTTCGCATCAGGACGGGAGCTGTTCCAGATCCGCAACATCGAGCGTTACACCAACACGCGCATCCACCGGGGCAAGGCCCCCACGCTCCAGGAAGTGGAGGAGGCGCGGGAGAATGGATTCCTGGCCAAGCTGCGCGCCACTCTGCAGAGCGGCGAGTTCAAGCCGCAAGACCATCTGGTCGAACATTTGCTGGAGGAAGGGTTCACTTCCACTGACATCATCTCGGCCCTGCTCCATCACCTCCAAAGCGGCGCGCTCGCGCCGCCCCCGCGCGAGGAATCGCGCGACCAACGCCCGGCGGAAAGGCCCAAACCGTCGACCGTCGAGCCGCCCCGGCCCCCATTGCAGACGAGGTTCGAGCGGGTCGCGCCGAGGACCCCGAGGGCGAGCGTGGAAGGCAGCAATCCTTCTTCACCTGTCCGCCAGCCGGCCGACCGCCCGACCATGCACGGCCCGACCAGACAACGCCCGACGGCTCACCGCCCCGCCGCTCACCGCCCGACGGCTCACCGCCCGATCGCGCCCAAGGCGAAGCGCGGAGATCCCGCTGGGAACTATGCGCGGCTTCATCTCAACCTTGGCGCGGAGATGGGGGTGGGCGCAGCGGACGTCGTGGAGGCGATCCTGGGCGAGACCGGTCTGCCGCCCAAGATCGTGGGGTCGGTGGATGTGCGGGAGCGGCACCTCTTTGTGAGTGTTCAGGCCGATTACGCGCACAGCATCCTGGCCAAACTCAACCGTGCCGAAATCAAGGGCCAAAGGCTCAAAGCCAAAGTCGCTTGAGAGCTGTCTTGCCCTCGCCAATCCGCCGAATCCGACCGATCCGCCAGGACGAACGTGAACGCGAAGGAACTCATCGAATTGACGCGCCGCGATTTTCTCGCGACAGCCACCAGCGGGCTCGGCACGCTGGCCTTGGCCTCCTTACTGCGGGCGGAAGGATTGCTGGCTGCGGATGCGCCTGAGTCGACCGTGCCCGGGGCTGGGCCCGTGGGGCCGCTGGCGCCGAAGCCGCCTCATTTTGCGCCGCGCGCGCGAGCTTGCATCTTCATCTACATGGAGGGGGCGCCCAGTCAGATGGATCTGTTTGATCCGAAGCCCAAGCTCAATGAATTAAACGGCCAGAAGCTGCCGGACTCGTTGACCAAGGAAGTTCGCTTTGCCTTTATCCAGAAGGAAACGGCTGTGTTATTAGGCAGCCCGCGTCGATTCCAGCGTCACGGCCAGTGCGGCATGGCATTGAGCGATTTGCTTCCGCATCTCGGCACCTGTGTTGATGACATCGCGTTAATCCGTTCCATGCACACCGATCAGTTCAATCATCATCCCGGCCAACTGATGATGAACTGCGGCACGCCGTTGTTCGGCCGACCCAGCATCGGATCTTGGCTCAATTACGGATTAGGCAGCTTGTCCCGGGATTTGCCCGGTTACGTGGTATTGACAGCCGGCCGCGGCCTGAGCGGCGGGGCGACGTTGTGGAGCAGCGGCTTTCTGCCGTCTCATTACGCGGGCGTGCGTTTCCGGACCAGCGGTGATCCGGTGCTGAACCTAAGCAATCCGCCTGGGATCACGCCCGAGATGCAGCATTACGGGTTGGATGCAATCAACGATCTGAATCGGCTCCATCATCAGCAGGTGCGTGACCCCGAGATCGCGAGCCGGATCGCGGCTTACGAACTGGCTTTCCGCATGCAGAGCGCGGCGCCGGAGCTAATGGATTTATCAGGCGAATCAGCGGCCACGTTGGCCGCTTACGGGGTCGATCGGGACGATCTAAAGATCAAGGTGGAACGCGCCGGAGGACCAGGCCAATTCCGGGCCTTCGCGCGCAATTGTCTGCTGGCGCGGCGGCTAATCGAACGCGGAGTGCGCTTCGTGAATTTGTATCATGCGTCGTGGGATCATCACAGCAACCTGGACTCTGAACTCACTTTTAACGCCGGCATGGCCGATCAACCCATCGCGGCCTTGCTGAAAGATCTTAAGCAACGCGGCCTGCTGGACAGCACGGTGGTGGTTTGGGGCTCGGAATTCGGGCGCACGCCCCTGGGCGAAAACCGCAAAGGCTACGCGGCCGTCACCGGCCGCGACCATCATCCGTTTGCGTTTAGTTTGTGGCTGGCAGGCGGCGGAATTCAGGGCGGCCAGATCCTTGGGGA
>DATLUX010000517.1:0-21291 GCA_035577805.1 Verrucomicrobiia bacterium | reverse complement strand
TCCTGGTCCAAAGGGGAGATCAAGAACCCGGAGACCATCAACTACCGCACCTTCAAACCCGAAAAAGGCGGGCTCTTCTGTGAACGCATCTTCGGGCCCGTGAAGGACTGGGAGTGTTCCTGCGGCAAATACAAACGCATCAAACACCGCGGAGTCGTCTGCGACCGCTGCGGCGTGGAAGTGACACTGGCCCGGGTCCGGCGCGAGCGCATGGGCCACATCGAACTGGCTGTCCCGGTCAGCCACATCTGGTTCTTTAAATGCATGCCGTCCCGCATCGGTTTGGTGCTCGACGTCACCGCTCGCAACCTCGAGCGTGTCATCTATTACGAGGATTACCTGGTCATCGACCCCGGCTCCACCGCGCTCAAGCAGCATCAGCTCCTGAGCGAACACGAATATCGCGAGGCCCGGGAGACTTACGGCCCGGACGCGTTCGTGGCCAAGATGGGAGCCGAAGCGGTGCGCGATGCCCTCGCCAAGGTCGACCTGCAGAAACAAGTTGAGCAACTCCAGGTCGCGATGACCGAGACCAAAAGCAAGCAGATCCGCAAGAAGATCGCCAAACGCATCAAGTTGCTCACGGCGTTCCATGTCGGCAAGGTGCGTCCAGAGTGGATGATCCTGACCGTGCTGCCGGTCATTCCGCCCGATTTGCGCCCGCTGGTTCCGCTCGAAGGCGGCCGGTTCGCTACGTCCGACCTTAACGACCTCTACCGGCGCGTCATCAACCGCAACAACCGGTTGAAAAACCTCCTCCAACTCAAAACGCCGGAGGTCATCATCCGCAACGAAAAGCGCATGCTCCAGGAGGCCGTCGATGCGCTCTTCGACAATGGCCGTCATGGACGCGCCGTTACCGGAGCCGGCAATCGCTCCCTCAAATCTCTCAGTGACATGCTCAAGGGCAAGTCCGGCCGGTTCCGCCAGAATCTCCTCGGCAAACGAGTGGATTACTCCGGACGCTCCGTCATCGTCATCGGCCCCGAACTGAAGCTGAATCAGTGCGGATTGCCGAAGAAAATGGCGCTCGTGCTCTTCGAGCCGTTCATCATCCGGCGGCTCAAGGAACTGGGCTATGTGCACACCGTGCGCAGCGCCAAGAAAATGATCGAACGCCAATCGCCCGAAGTCTGGGACATCCTCGAGGAGGTGACCAAGGGCCATCCGGTGTTGCTGAACCGCGCTCCGACCCTGCACCGGCTTTCCATCCAAGCCTTCGAGCCGCTCCTGATCGAGGGAGAAGCCATCCGCATCCATCCCCTCGTTTGCACCGCCTACAACGCGGATTTCGACGGCGACCAGATGGCGGTGCATGTGCCCCTCTCCGTGGAAGCCCAGCTCGAAGCCCGGCTGCTCATGATGGCGCCGCTCAACATCTTCAGCCCCTCCAGCGGCAAGCCCATCATGACCCCGACCCAGGACATCACGCTGGGCTGCTATTATCTGACGGCCGAACCGCGGACCATCGGGCACAAGAAAATCGATCGCCTCATGCTGTTCGGATCCAAGGAAGAAGTGTTGTTTGCCCACGCCGATGGGGCCCTCAAGACCCATCATCGCGTTTTGCTGGCCAATCCCGATCTGGGCCGCAAGACCGAATACGGCTCCCTGGACAAGAAGGTCATCGAAACGACGGTCGGCCGCGTCATCTTCAGCGAGATTTGGCCCGAGGAACTCGGGTTCCCCAACCTGGTGGTTGGCAAGGCCCAACTCGGCAACCTGATCTGGCGCTGCTACAAGGTCTGCGGCCACGAAAAAACCGTCCAGACCCTCGATCGCCTGAAGGAACTCGGCTTCCGCGAAGCCACTCAGGCGGGTGTCTCCATCGGCATCGATGACATGATCATCCCGAAGGAAAAAAGCCAGGAGATCGAGACCGCCCAAAAGCAGATCGCCGAAGTGGAAAAACAGCATCGCAAAGGTGTCATCACCTCCGGCGAACGCTATAACAAGATCGTAGACATCTGGACGCATTGCACCGACCAGATCTCGGGCGTCATGCTCAAAACCTTCGATCAAAACCAGGGCAAACGGGAATACAACCCGATCAGCCTCATGGTCGATTCCGGCGCGCGCGGCAACAAACAGCAGGTCCGCCAATTGGCCGGACTCCGGGGCCTGATGGCCAAACCCTCCGGCGAGATCATCGAGAAACCGATTCTGTCCAACTTCCGCGAAGGCCTGACGGTGCTTGAATATTTCATCTCCACCCACGGCGCCCGCAAGGGTCTGGCCGATACGGCCCTCAAGACCGCCGACTCCGGTTACATGACCCGCAAACTGGTCGATGTCTCGCAGGACGTCATCATTCGCGAGGAGGACTGCGGCACCAGCAACGGCATCTGGGTTCAGGCCATCTACGAAGGGGAAGACGAAGTGGTCAAACTCAGCGATCGGCTGATCGGCCGCTGTTCCTGCGATGACGTTCATGATCCGAACAACCCGAGAGCCATCCTGGTGAAAGCCAATGACGAAATCGACGAGCCCAAAGCCAGGGCGGTCGAGGCATCCGGGATCGAGAAGGTCAAAATCCGTTCCGTCTTGACTTGCGAAAGCAAGCTGGGGATCTGCGCCAATTGCTACGGACGCAACCTGGCCACCGGCGTGCGGGTCAAGTTGGGCGAAGCGGTCGGCATCATTGCCGCGCAGTCCATCGGCGAACCCGGGACGCAGTTGACCATGCGCACCTTCCATACCGGAGGCGTGGCCGCGGGCCAGTTCAAGCAGCCCATGATCAAACCCAAACACGATGGCGTCCTCCGCTACAACGAATTGCGCTGCGTGGAACTCGAGGATGGCAACAACATCGTTCTCAACAAAAACGGGTCCATCAGCATCTGCGGAGAAGACGGACGCGAGCTGGAGACGCATCACATCGTCATCGGGTCGGTCATCTCCGTGCCGTCCGGGGGCAAGGTGAAGAAAGGCGACACGCTGGTGCAATGGGACCCCTACAACGTCCCGATTCTCTCTGAGAAAGCCGGCAAGGTGAAGTTCCACGACATCATCGACGGTGTGACCATGCGCCAGGAAGTCGATCAGGCCACCGGGCAGGAGACCATTTTGATCATCGAACATAAGGAGGATTTGCATCCGCAGATCATTATCCTGGATGATCACAATGAACCGGTGGCCAGCTACCCGATTCCCTCGGGCGCGCACGTGGTGGTGGAGGAAGACGACCGGATCGTCGCCGGCACACTGATGGCCAAGACGCCACGCAAAACCGCCAAAACCAAGGATATCACCGGCGGTCTGCCGCGCGTGGCCGAGTTGTTCGAAGCGCGCCATCCCAAGGATGCTTCGGAGATCTCAAAGATTGACGGGGTGGTGGACTTTGGCCCGAGCGTGCGCGGCAAACGCTGCGTCGTGATCAAGGATCTGCAGACCGGCACCGAGGAGGAACATCTGATTCCCATCGGCAAACACGTCATCGTCTTCAAAGGCGACTTCGTGAAGAAGGGTCAACAGTTGACCGAAGGCCCGATCGATCCGCACGAGATCCTGGAGATTTGCGGGCCTCAGGAACTGCAGGAACACCTCGTGAACGAGGTGCAGGAAGTCTACCGGCTTCAGGGCGTGACCATTAACGACAAGCACATCGAGATCATCGTGCGCCAGATGCTGCGCAAGGTGCGCATCACCGAACCCGGCGACACCGCCTTCCTTTGGGGTGAACAGATCGACAAGATCGACTTCGACAACGAAAACCAGCGCGTCGAGAAGATGGGCGGCAAACCGGCCGAAGCTCAGCCCGTCCTGCTTGGCATCACCAAGGCCTCGCTGGAAACCGAGTCCTTCCTGAGCGCCGCCAGCTTCCAGGATACCACGCGGGTGCTGACCGAAGCGGCCACCATGAGCCGGGTCGATTATCTGCATGGCTTCAAGGAAAACGTGATCATGGGTCACATCATCCCCGCCGGCACCGGCTTTAACGACCATCGCAAGGTCAAACTGAAGCCGCTGGTTGAAATCGAAGAAGAACCCGAACCGCCTCCAGCAGAAGCTGCCGTGGCCGAAGAACCGATCGCGGGCTGAGCCGAGTGTGGGGTGCGGGGTGCGGAGTGCGGAGTGCGGAATGTGCGCGCTCCCACCCGCGTAGCACCCGGGGCCAGGAAGCGCTCTCTAACCTACGTGGTTAGCGTCCCCGGAGCGCGTGCTTTAGGGCTTTAGCCCGCTTCAAGTTGGGAAGCGGAGCAAACGCTTGCAACTCCCACCGCGGCCGACCCGCCGGACATCGAAGCGGCGTAAACGCCCCGCTCCCTCGCGCGCTAAACAGGTAATCTCTAACCGGAGAGCGGGGTTAGCCGCTTTTGGCAAACCGGCGGTTGTCTGGTTGTCTCGCTCCCACGTTCCGCCCTTTCCAGGCCAGAGCGATGCTGTTATGGATCCCTGCATGTGCTGGATCGGGCGTCTCTTATGGCTCGCCGTATTCGTGAGTGTCGTTTTGTCGGCGCCGTTGATGGCGCAGGAGGCGGCGCGGAAGGATACCGTAGTCGTGGATGAAAAAACGGAGGCGGTGATCAAGGGCGCCCTCAAGTGGCTTGCCTCCAAACAACTGCCCAACGGCGCTTGGGGAGCGACTGGAGAAGAACAACGTTACGCCATCGCGGTCACCGGCTATGCGTTGATGACGTTTGAAGCCGCGGGCCAATTGCCCGGCGAAGGGGAGTTTGGAAAAAACGTTTCGGCGGGCATGAACTATCTGCTGGACCAAGTGGATCCGCAGGGTTTGTTCGGCAATCGCAACAGCGGCCAGTACATGTATGGCCACGGCATTGCCACCATTGCGTTGGCCGAGTTGTACGGGCAGACCAGATCTCCCGTCATGCGGCCCAAGCTCGAAAAACTCATCCGGCTGATCATCGCCTCCCAGAACCGCGAAGGCGGCTGGCGCTATCGTCCGGTGGCAAGCGATGCGGATATTTCGGTGACCGTGCTTCAAGTGGTGGCGCTGCGGGCGGCCAAGAACGCCGGACTGGACGTGCCGCAACTGACCATCGACAACGCGGTGCGCTACGTGAAAGCCTGCCAGCATCCGCCCACCGGAGGATTTGCCTACCAACCCGGGCGGGATCCAGGTTTTGCGCGCACGGCGGCTGCGATCTATTCGTTGCAGGTCTGCGGGCTGTATGATGACCCGATGGTCAAGCGAGGCTCCGAGTATCTGCTCAAGAACTATGAGCGCAATGATCAGTGGTTTACCTACGGGAATTTCTACGCGGCGCCGGCGCAGTACATGATCGGCGGCGAGACCTGGGCCACCTGGTATGCGCGGCTCAAAGATGTGCTATTGAAGAACGTGACCTCCTTGCGCGGAGATATGTATTACTGGGAGCCCAAGCTGGACAGCGGATTGGGAGGCGTGGGGCCGAGCTATTGTACGGCCGTCTACACGATGATCCTGGCCATGCCCTACCATTACATCCCGCTCTATCAACGGTAACAAAGTCGGACGGCTACCGGAGACCCGGCAGGATAATCTTGTGGATCGCGTGATGGGAGATCATGTGACTGGGCGCGGTCTCATCGATCTCAAGCCGGAATGCTTCTCGTTTTCCGCCGGCTTGCACCAACGCCGCCCCGACGCGTTCCTCATAATCGCGCATGGCTTCCGCATACGGTTTGCTCCGGCTGGCCTCGTGTTGGGCCTCGCCAAAGCAACAGTCATCCCGGCGCACGAGGATTTGCACCTGCTTTCGTCCTTGGCCCAGGGCGCCCAGCACATAGAGGTCTGGATAACCGGCGATCCCGTAAAACCCAGGATCGAATTGTTCCCGATCGCCCACGGAACCGCCGCTCCGAAGGTACAACGGGATCGTTCCAGCCACGGGAAAGCTGCAGCGGATGGTCGGATCCAGCGCTGCATACACCGTCGTGGTCCAGCCGCCTCCCGAAAGCCCGGTCATGTGGAATGTTCGGTAGCGGGGAAACCCTCCGGCGCGACTGCGCGTTTTGAGATAGTTCAAGCTGATCGCAGTGGGTTCGAGGAAGTATTTGATCGGGCTGCCGCTCGCCATATTGGTGCCTCCGCCGAACATGGCGTCATGACCACCGGTGCAGTCTCCGGGACGCAGGTGAGGCATGAAGACCCCCAGAGCGCCGTAACCATGGGTGAGCAGCCCCTGCAGCGTGCGTTGCAGTCCATAGCCGACGTCGTTCGGCGAAGGATCGTCATCGAGAGTACAGGCGTGTCCGTGATGGACCACCACCAACTCTCCGTTGGGCTGTCTGGGAATAAAATGATAAGCCAACCCCTCCAGCCCGGGCGCGAGTTGCATTCGGAATTCGTCTACACGCGCGAGTTGATCGAGGTGATGAACAGGGCTGGCCACATTGGTGATCACTTGATCGGGTTTGCGATCCTTGGGAAATCCCTTTGTTCCCCAGACATACGCGATCAGCTGGCGGCGCTTTTCTTTGGCTTCGCGGGTCGAATGAATGGTGACGTACCGATCATCAACTAAGGGCGGCGGCGCACCGTAAGTTGCGCGCGACCACAAGGACAGAATCGCCAGCGCGATTCCGAACGGACGGCCGCGAACCGAAAGCCATGGAAAAAGGAAGCGCTGCATGCGCGGCATCGTATCAGACCGCCCAAATAAACCGAGACAAACGATGCCTCAGGTCAGCAGAAGTTACCGTTGACTCCGGAGCTGCCCCCGGCAGACGATTCAGGCCTTCACTGACTATGGCTAACACCCCGGTTCGATCTCGGCGAGCACGGTGGCATTGCCGCCTGGTAATGTCCGCCGTGTGCGGCGCGTGGTTTGCCATGGGCTTCGCATTTCCGACGGTCTCGGCTGAGCGCTCCCGCCTGGAAGCCTTCACCGTTGCGCCGGCCGCGACCAATGAGCAGCTGGTCCGCTTGTCGCTTCCGTTTCCGCCCGGGGCGTTGATGGAGAACCAATCACTCGAAGCCATCCAAGCGGGGCGAGTCCTGCCGGTGGCCGTCCGGGCTCTGAGTTGGCATGCCACGACCTCCGGAGCCCGGTTCGTCCGGCGCGCTCTGGTGACATTTCCTTTTCGTTTCGCGGACTTGCGTCCGGTCCAATTCAGCTTTCGCGCGTCGGAGTCCGGACGCGCACCGGCGGTCTCGGCGAATCCGCGAGTGACGCTCAAACTGGATGAGGAAGCGCTGCGATTGAATTATGAAGATGGGCCGACGCTGGTGGCGCGTCCGCTCTGGCCAAGCCGGGTGACGAATCTGCCTGCGCGGGTGCAGTTGGTGGAGTCTAACGCGTTTTACAGATGGTATCGCTGGCATTTCCCAGATCCGGTGTGGCCGCGAATCCTGGAAGCGCGAATCGATGCATTAGGCACGGTGGCGGTGGTGGCGCATCTGCAGCGGGCCGAGTCTGGGAACGGACGCGCGCCGGCGTTTGGCTGGCAAATCGATTGCCGCGTTCCCGACCTGCGGCAACGGTCGAGGGGCGGTGATCATGCCGAGACCGTTGTGCTGAGGTCCAGCAACCGATCGCAGTCGGTCGAGGTCGAAACAGTCACTCATTCGTTCAGCAACGGGGCACCGGCCGAATTGCGATTGGAGAAGACTGGGTATCGTCTGGCCCATCCGGCGGCGGCGCTGAAGCGATGCGGACGGATCGAAGCCCGGCTGGATCCGACAACAGGTCTCCAGTATCGGTATTGGCGTTGTGTGGAGGCGGACCGGGTGCCGATGCAGGAGGCTTCCTGGCAGCGAGCGGAATGGACGATCGCGCCGGAGGAGCAGGCGCCGTTGACCCGGACCTTGGACTCGCCGCACGTGGCGACCTGGGATGGGCCGCTTTGGGATGCTCTGTACGGCTGCGGCCCGCCGCTCAACTTGCGGGGTGAACCGGAACTGGAACATCTGCTGGCCTATCATCATGACGCGATCGTGCGCAGCATGGCGCAAGGCCATGATTGGGGAAATGTCACCGGGTATACTGATGGCGCCGTGGCCGGTTCGACCTTTGGCATGAATCGGCTCAACCATAACGCGCCGATTTTCTTCGAGTATTTTCGGAGCGGAGATGTGCGTCTCCGTGAAGTGGCGCTGCTCTGGTGCGATAACTTTTTCGATCAATCGATCTGGTGGGGACGAGGGCAAACCGGCGGCACGCGTTACAACAACCTGCGGGCGCAAGGCCAGCGGCCGCCGGATGACGATGACGGTTATATGTGGCGTTCCAATGATTCCGTCCATTTTTGCACGAAGGGCTACGACTCGTTTTGGATCGCCTATGAAGAAACGGGCGATCCCCGGATGGAGGAGGCGTTTCTGGCGCAGACCCGTTATGCGGCCCAGCACGTGCACGCGGATCGGGGTGAATGCCGTAACGTCGGGGACGTGCGTGATTTCATGCACGCGTTTGCCTGGACGGGGCAGACGAATTACCTCGATGAAGCGCTTCGGCTGTTTCGAGAGTTGCGGACCAAGCTGTCGGCGGGCGATCTGTTTGATCAAGGCGGCAAAGCGCTTTCTCCGAACCCGCCCTTCATCGAAGATGATCCTACCGGCTCCCGCTACGGTTACGCCAAGCCCTATATCATCGGCTATGCCCTGGCCGGTCTGCCGGCCTTGGGCCGCTTGCGTCCAGCCGAACCCAAACTCGATTCAGTGGTGCGCGCGGTGGCAGATTTTTTGGCGACCAGCCAGGATCCCATCGGTGGCTGGCGTTACCCACATCCGCGGTCCAGCTACGTATTTTTGAATCAGGGCATGGAACATGCCTGGCAATTGGTGCAGGCGGATCAATGGCTGGGCCCGCAGGACAAACACCTCGACGCCATGGAACGCGTGTTGCGCCAGCGCATCCTGGGTTGGCGCAAAACGGGCAAGATCTTGAGTGGATTGACCGGTTGGGAAACCGCCGGGGGGCTAATAAAACAGGGGAGCGAGCTGAATCACCGTTACGCCCGGCCGGAGGATCGTGATGCGGCCCGCGATTATGTCGAGGGCCAGGCGGGTTTTGGTTCATCTCCCCCGGAAGGCCTGGTCTATTTTCCCGAGGTGCTCGCGTTTTACCTCATGCACCGGCCGGCCAGCCGTCTCCTGGCGCCCGCCTCGTCGTCTGAACCTCTAGGCAAAGTTTTGGAGCGTAGCCCGTAAGCGGAGTGCGGAATGCCGAATGGGAAACCCGCGAACACCTCATTCCGCACTCCGCATTCCGCATTCAGAGTGGGGGACTCAGAGACTCAACTGGAGCATGCCTACTTCCAAGGCCAAGGCTTCCTGCACATTGGAGAAGAGCAGCTGCTGGGTCCGCTCCAGCAACTGCAAGTTGTCCATGGCTTGTTCGGCCGAGAGCCGGCCTGCGACACGCCCCGCTGCTTCTGCCAGCGTTGGGTAGGTCAACATTTCTTGTCCCAGCCGCAGAGTCTGAAACCAGATATCGCGAAACCACCACTGCAGGCAGGTGAGCAACTCAGTGCGTTGCCGCCTATACTCGGCTTCAATGGCCGCCGCCAGTTCGTCTTCCCACCGTTCCTTCAGCTTCGCATCCACGTCGTCATGCGTTTCCAGCGGCGAACGTTTGGTCAGTGATTTTTCAGTGTTTTCCTTGATCTCGGCCAGTTTGGCGAGGATGACCGACAACAACTGGTAGCGGGCCAGAAGGCTTTTTTGTTCCTGCGCGGCCGTTTGGCTGAAACGAGTCAACCAGGAGACCAGCGCTGGATCCTGATGACGCACGCTTTCGCCGCCGAAATTGAGACGCAAGCAACGGGAAAGGATCGTTTCGAGCAGGCGCTGGGGTTCGCTGGAAAGGAGGATCAGGATCGAATCAGCGGGCGGTTCCTCCAACGTCTTAAGGAACGCGTTGGCGGCGTTGGAGGTCAAACGATCGGCTGCCACGATGATCGCCACCTTAAACCGGGCGTTGAGCGGCTTGAGATAAACGGTTTGGAGCAAATCCCGGATCTGTTCGATGCGCAGCACGCGCAACTTGGATTCCGGCCGCAGCCAAAGGATATCGGGATGGTTGTCGGCTTCGATCTTGAGGCAGCTAGGGCAGGAATCGCAGGAATCGACGGCCGCCTGATCGCGGCGCTTCGGCTGTTCGCAATTCAGGACCTTGGCGAGCGTGCGGGCCACCGTCTCGAGCTCCGCCAGGTCGGCTCCGTGAAAAAGATAAGCGTGACCGAGCCGACCCCGTTGGAGGCTGCGTTGGAGCAGAGCCACGGAATCCTCTTCTTCGGTGAGAGCGGCAAAAGACATGACAATGGATCAGGCGATGCGGATGGTGGGGCGGAGCGTCCTTAGGAGGCAGGCGGCGGGCGGAGCTGCGGGGCGATCTTGACCAGCAGCGGGATACTTCGTTCCTGGCGTCCATCCATTGCGATGTCGATGGAATAAAGGCCTTCCCTCTCAAAGCGCAGCTTTTGGATGTTTACGATGATGTTGCGTGACAGGAAAATGGTTTCATCCGGCACGGCGACTTCGACGGGCATCGCCGGGATCGGGGGCATGACTGGTTTGCCGTCTTCATCCATGAAACTCAGCGTGACCTTGTGGGCGCCCTCTTCCACTTTGTTGAAGGTCATGCGGATGGCAATCGAACATTGCGGGTGCGTCACCGGCAGATGGGCTGCGTAGATGGTGTCGAACGTGCCCAGAATGTTCAACTTGCCGTTGTTATCGGTGGCAGCATCGCAGAGCACCGCGACCTGGATATCCATAGAATGGCTCGAGTCTACCAACGGCCTCGGAATGAGCAATGACCAATCCTGCCCGTGCATGAAAGATCAGGCACGCGCACGCCGCACGAGGCCCCATTATTCTGGCGCGTGAGCCGGTTGGACGGCCCATTGGCCTCCGACCATCACCGCAGCAACGGGGCCGCGATGGTGGACGATGGCATCCGCGACTTCCGCCGGGCGCCCGGCAAAAGGCAGAACGATCAAATCTGCCAGCGCGTTCGGACTGAGCTCGCCCAGGTCTCCGGAACGGCCCAAGGCTCGAGCTCCGTTAAGCGTGGCCATCCGCACAATCGCAGTCGACGCGACTTCCGGCGCCTTTTGCGCAAACGCCTGCATTTCGTGGAACAGGCTTAATTCCAGAGGCGTTTCGCTGCCCAAAAAAACAGTGGCCAGGCTGTCGGTGCCCAAACACACATTGACTCCCGCGTTCTCCAACTCGGCGCACGGGAATTTCAGGTGCTTGAAATACGCGTGGCTGCGCGGGCAGTGAACCACGTGGACGCCGTTGCGGCCGAGGATCCCGGCATCGTGGCGCCACAGATAATTCACGTGCACAGCGATGAGGTTCTCATCGAGATAACCGCATCGTTCCAGGTGTTGCACGGGCGAGCCGCGGCCGCAGTCACCCATGTCTCGTTGGCTTTTTAACCAGTCGAACATGGGGCCTTGGCCATACATATACATCTGAAATTCTTCCTCGCTTTCGGCGACATGGGTGACCAGCCGCCAGCGGCGGCGGTGGGCGGCACGAGCCGCCAGCTCGAGCAGCTCACGCGAGGTCGTATACGGCGCATGCGGCGAAAGGCCCACACGCCCTTGCGCCGGAGGGAGGCCCAGCCAGTCGTTCACCGCCCGCTCAATCAACTCCGCAGCCGGCTGCCGGTTCTTCACATGAATCAATTCCCGAAACGAAACCACGCGTAGCGCAGTTCGTTCCCAGGCGGCCGGGAGCAGTTCCGGGATGGCTTCTACATCCAGGACGGTAGTGGTGCCATGACGCAACAGCATGTCGGCGCCGCGCTCCCAGGAGGCGGAAAACTGGGGCAGGGTCCAGCTGGCCTTGCAGCCAACCAGCGCCTGAATCCAATCCGTGAAACCCTTGGGCGGGGGGATCAGTCCGGCCATGTCGGTATAGTCGAGATGACAATGAGCGTTGACCAAGCCGGGCATCAGGATGACTTCGCCCAGATCCACTTCGGGCGTTCCCCCTGGCGCCGGCAGGTCGGCCTGGCGGCCGACCCAGGTAATGCGGTTGGCGGAGATCTGCACCGCCCCATCCTCGATCGGAGGTTGGCGGATGGGAGCAACAATGCGCGCGCGCAGGATCATGGAGGCAAACGGAACACGAATCGGCTGGGTTAAGCGGGGCAGAAGCCTGGCCGACGAAGAGGCCGCAGACCAGGTGCGACGCGCCTAGGCGAAATCAGATCTCCGCTTCTTGCCGTCGGCGTTTGTTGCGAGCAGCCTGGGTGTGTTTGAGGGCCTTGGTCTTGCTCTGGCGCTTGCGAATTTGTTGCTCGATCTTCTTGGTGACTTTGTCGATGGCTGCGTAAAGGTCCCCGTCGTGATCTTCGGCGTAGAGGTCCGGACCCCGCACTCCCAGACGAATGGAACATTTAAAATGGCGGTCGGGAGCTTTGGTGTTGTCATGTTCCAGGTTCACGCGCGCGTCCACTGCCCAGCGATCGAAATGCTCCAGCTTATCGATGCGCACGAGCACGTGATCCTCGATGGCCTTGGTCAGGGTCACGTTATGCGTGGTCAGGATAAATTTCATGGCCCGAGCATGCCGAGGCAGGGCGATAAGATCCAGTGAAACCGGCTCGTGCGCCCGTTCCTGGCGCCGGATCCGTCCGGTGTTGCCTTCGTCGAACGTCGCTTCTCCTGGCTGGCGGCTTGGTGTCCCAAGCGGAACGCAGCATTGCCTTCGACACAAAAACGGTTAGAATCACGGCATCCCAAACGTATCCGTGGCGAGGATGGCCCCGCGATCGACGGGCCGCGGATCGGAATTTGAAATAAATATGTGCCGACGACGTTGTGAGTCGATCATCCGGAGCGGGGTGGTGGGAAGTTCCCAGGAGCCCATCCAGGCGCAGGCGCGAACGGGCCCTGCACCGACAGGAAACAAAGCCTTCGCGCCCGGCCCCTCTTCCACGCGCCGGAGCACTTGGCTGTTCGCGCTGAGCCTGACGTTGATTCTGGGCGGAGTGGGAGACGGTGGCGCCGCCCAGACCCTGATCATCTCGGAATTCATGGCCAGCAACTCGGCCGGACTACAGGACGAGGACGGCGATCGCCCCGATTGGATTGAGATCTTCAACACCGGCACCAATGCGGTCAACGCCGCCGGTTGGTCTTTAACCGATTCGAGCGATGATCTGACCAAATGGACCTTCCCCGCCACGAACATTCCGCCCGGCGCGTTCCTGGTGGTGTTCGCTTCGGGCAAGGATCGTCGTGTGCCCGGCGCGCCGCTGCACAGCCGGTTCAGTTTGAGTGCCAGCGGCGAGTATCTGGCCCTGGTCCGTCCCGATGGCACGATCGCTTCCGAGTTTGCGCCGGTCTTCCCGCCGCAGGTGCCGGACATTTCCTACGGGATCGGCCAAAACCTGCTGGTCACCGCGCTGGTTTCGAATGCCTCTCCGGCTCAGGTTTATTTTCCAAGCAACAGCAGTTTGGGCAGCAGTTGGCTGGCGGCGGATTTTGATGACACCGGGTGGCGCCGCGCGACCAATGGGGTCGGTTACGAGACGTATGTCGGCGGTTTCGCCATTAAGAACATCCGCGCCAACCTCGGGGTATGTGACCTCACGACGGCCGACAGCGTCCTGGCCACGCCCAGCCTGCAAGGGTCCGTGTTCAACGTGACTCGCAGCACGGTGAATTTTGTGAACACCGGTTCGGGCGGCAATTTTGCCGGCGACGTGACTTTCCCTGGCTTCACCATCAACGTGGACGAGGACAATTTTGTGATCGAGGCCACCGGGATCCTCACCATTCCCACCTCGGGCAACTGGACCTTTGGTGTCAACAGCGACGACGGCTTTCGATGCGTGATCGGAGCGAACACGTTTTCTTATCCTTCACCGCGCGGGCCCGGCGACACCTTCGCGACTTTCAATTTGGCGGCCGGCGAGTATCCGCTGCGGTTGGTCTTTTATGAGTGCGGTGGCGGATCGGAGCTCGAGTTGTTTGCAGCGCCAGGCGCCTGGCCCGGGTTCAACGCCAATTTCCGTTTGGTGGGAGACACGGCCGGCGGGGGACTGGCGGTGAAATCCCTTCCCACGGGCGCGGGCGGAAGCAGTCTGCGGCCGCTGATCGCGACGGATGTGCAGGCGGACATGCTGAACCGCGGAAGCTCGGCTTATGTGCGACTGCCCTTTGTCGTGTCCGATCCGGCCCGGTTCAGCACTCTGACCTTGCGCGTTCAGTACGATGATGGGTTTGTTGCTTATTTGAACGGAACAGAAGTGGCGCGCCGGAATGCGCCAGCATCGCCGCAGTGGAATTCGACCGCCACATCCAATCGCAATGTAACCAACGTTCTGGTCTTTGAGGATATGGACGTCACGGCGGGGCTGAATGCGTTGCGTGCCGGCAACAATGTTCTGGCCATCCAGGGGCTGAACGACACCGCCGCAAGCCAGGACTTTCTGGTGTTGGCCGAGTTGGCGGAGAACAAGGTGCTCGGCACCACCAACCATTATTTCAGCACTCCTTCGCCCGGGAGTGTGAATGGGGCGGGCTTTTACGCGTTTGTGGAGAACCTGAAATTCACGCCAGGCCGGGGCTGGTTCGACTCCACGAACTTTACTGTCACGATCACGAGCGCCACGCCCGGAATCAGTATTCGCTACACCACCAATGGAAGCGCGCCGACGACCACCACTGGCCTGCTCTACCCGCCTGCGGGTCTGCGCATCGGCGGCACCACCGTCCTTCGGGTGGTTGGGTTCCGGGACGGGTTCGAGCCGACGGAGGTGGAGACTCATTCCTACATCTTCCTGGATCAGGTCCAGGGGCAATCGACCAACAACAATTGGGCGGGCGGTTCATCCGACAACTACACGTTGGCCACGGCCGTGACGCAAAGCCCGCTTTATGGGCCGACCTTCAAGAACGATCTGGTCGGCATTCCGACCTTGAGCATCGTCATGGCGTGGGCGGATGTATTCGGGCCGAACGGCGTGTGGTCCAACCCGCAGGCCGAAGGGGTGGCGTGGGAGCGGCCTTGTTCATTGGAGTACATGCGGCCGGACGGAGAAAAAGGGTTCAACGTTAACTGCGGGATTCGGATTCAGGGGGGAGCCAGCCGGAGCTTGGTGCCCAAGCACGGTTTCCGGGTTCTGTTCAAGAACATTTATGGGCCGGGTAAACTGGAGTACCCGTTGTACCCTGACTCGCCAGTGCAGGAATTCGACACGCTGACGTTGCACGCCGCATTTAACGATCATTGGCTGTGGGTGGGCGCCAGCGCGCAAATGTTGCGGGACCCATGGTGTCGCGACACCCAGAATGCCATGGGCGGTTATGGACCGCACGGCACCTTTGTTCACATTTATCTGAACGGTTTGTATTGGGGCGTTTACAACATGGGCGAGAAAGGCGACGCCTCGTATGCGGCACATTATCTCGGCGGCGACAAGGAAGAGTATGACGCATTTAATTCCGACGAGCTGATCGACGGCGACCGCGCTGCTTGGGATACCATGTTTAACCTGGTGGCGGCCGGAGCCAGCACCGACGCCGCCTACGCCAATCTCCGTCAATACGTGAACGTGCCCAACTTCATCGACTACATGCTGATGAATTTTTACGGGGCCAACACCGATTGGCCGTGGCACAACTGGAACGCGGCCCGCCGCCGGGTGCCGGGCGCAGGGTTCCACTTCTTTTGTTGGGACGCCGAATGGACTTTGGGCATCGGAAACGACATCAACACTGATCGCACGACGACGGCGGATGGTTCGCCGGGTCGGATCTTTTTTGCGTTGCGGCAACACCCGGAGTTTCTGCGAGAGTTTGGCGATCACGCGCAGAAATATCTCTTTAACGGCGGAGCCTTGACGCCCGGGCCTGCCGATGCGCGCTGGATGAAGCGCGCGGCCGAACTGGACCGGGCGATCGTTCCCGAGTCCGCTCGCTGGGGCAACGGCTACACGCGCCAGACCTGGCTCAACGCCCAGGCCGGAGTCCGCAGCTGGTTCCCGCAAAGAGCCAACATTGTCATCGCCCAACTGCGCAATGCCGGGCTTTATCCGACTTTGAACGCCCCGCGCTTTTCCCAATTCGGCGGCTTGGTTCCACCGGGGTATGGGCTCGAGCTGGTCAACGACAATCCGTTCGGCACGATCTATTTCACGTTGGACGGGTCGGATCCGCGGCTGTGGGGCGGGGGACTGGCGTCCTCGGCCCAGCTCTATACCGCGCTGGTGCCTCTCAACCGCGCTGGGGTGGTTCGCGCCCGCATCCGCGACGGCTCCAGTTGGAGTGCCTTGGTCGAAGCGCCGTTTTACGTGGTGCAGGATTTCCGGTCGCTGGCGATCACGGAGATCATGTATCAGCCGTTGCCCCAGGCCCCGTTTAATAGTGACGATCTGGAGTTCGTCGAGCTGAAGAATACGGGCACGTCCACCCTCGACTTGAGCGGGCTCCAGTTCACCGCCGGGATCACGTTCGCGTTCACCAATGGCACGCGCCTCGCCCCGGGCGCGTTCTTTGTCTTGGCCCGCTCGGCCGCGGCTTTCGCGGCCCGATATCCGGGGATCGCCGTCGACGGCCTTTTCTCCGGCCGCTTGGATAATGGCGGTGAGACTCTGGCTTTGGCCCACGTGCTGGGGACGAACGTGTTTTCTTTCCGTTACGACAACCGGCCGCCCTGGCCGATCACTCCGGACGGTTACGGTTTCTCCCTCGTGCGCGCCCGACTCGACGTCGATCCGGACAGGCCCGAAGCCTGGCGGCCCAGCGCCAATCCGGGCGGCTCTCCTGGGGCGGACGATCCGCCGGCTCATCTTCCACCCGTCGTGATCAATGAGGTTCTCACTCACACCGTTCCGCCCCAGTTGGATGCTATTGAGTTGAATAATCCAACGGCCACCGCGGCGAACATCGGCGGATGGTACTTGTCCGACGACCGGGCTCAGCCAAAGAAATTCCGGATTCCCAATGGCACGACCATAGGGCCGGGCGGCTTTGTGGTTTTCGACGAAAGCGCGTTTAATCCTCAGCCGGGTGGGCCTGCGAGTTTCGCGCTGAGTTCTCACGGTGAATCGCTTTTCCTGTTTTCGGGGGACGCGGCCGGCAATCTGACCGGTTACAGTCACAGCTTCGAGTACGGCGTGGCCGCTGCTGGTGTTAGTTTCGGGCGCTACGTGATCAGTACGGGCGAAGAGCAGTGGCCGGCCCAGATTTCCAACACCCTCCCGGGAGCCAACGCTGGGCCGCGAGTCGGCCCGGTGGTCATCAACGAGATCCTCTATCACCCGGCAGTGGGCTTCGATGAGTTCATCGAGTTGCATAATCTGAGCGGGTCCGCCGTGCCTCTCTACGACCCGGCTGCTCCGACTAACGCGTGGAAACTCAGCGGGGCTGGTTATGTGTTTTCCAACCACGTGGTTTTGCCACCAGGCAGCTTTCTCCTCTTGGTCCCGATCGATCCGGCCTTGTTCCGGTCCAAGTACAGCGTGCCGGCCTCCGCCCAAATCGTCGGCCCTTATGCCGGGGTGTTGCAGGATAGTGGCGAACGACTTCGACTGGAGCGTCCGGGCCCTCCCGAGTTGGACACGAACGGCGTCGTGACCGTGCCTTATATTGTGGTCGATGAGGTGCGCTACAACGATCGCGTTCCATGGCCGCTGGGAGCGGATGGCGACGGCCCGTCGCTGCAGCGTCGCCTGCCGACCGCCTACGGCAATGAGCCCACCAATTGGTTTGCCAGCGGGATTACTCCGGGGGCGGCCAATGTCCTCAACCAGGCCCCGGTCCTCTTCTGGCTTAATCCGACCAACGACGCGGTTTTTTCGTTTCCGCCCGCAGTCGTCTTGAGCGTGGCTGCCTCCGACCCCGATGGGACCATCAAGTCCGTTGAGTTTTACGACGGCGACGTTCTCATTGGCTCCTTGTCATCGTCTCCCTACACGCTGATTTGGTCCAACGCGCCCGTGGGTGCTCACCAACTCGTCGCCAAGGCCCGCGATAATGGACTGGCGGTGACTGTCTCCGGCCCTCTCCACATCACGGTGGAACCGCCGCCGGTGGGCTTGGGGATTGGTCTGCGCGCCGATTACTATGACAACATTGACTTCACCGGAACGAGGGTCCGGCGGGTTGATCCGGGAATCAACTTTGATTGGGCAGAAGGCTCGCCGGATCCCAGCCTCGCTCCGGACACGTTCAGTGCTCGTTGGATCGGGCAAATCCAGCCGCGATTCAGTGAGACCTACACGTTCTCCACCGTGAGCGACGACGGTATCCGCCTTTGGGTTGATAACCAGCTGATCGTAGACAGCTGGATCGATCAATCGCCTACCGAACATGCCGGCACGATCGCATTGCAGGCCGGGACCCTTTATGACCTCAAGGTGGAGTTCTACGAAAACGGGGGCGGGGCCCTGGCTCAGCTCTGGTGGTCCTCTCCGAGCGTCAGCCGGGAAATCGTCCCGGCGGCCCAGCTCTATCCGCCGGCTTCGTCGAATGTCCCGCCGGTCGTCAACCTGACCAGTCCGACGACCGGGGCGGTGTTCGTCGCCACCTCCACCGTTAACCTCGCGGCCAACGCCACCGATCTGGACGGCGTGGTGGTGCGAGTGGAGTTTTGGAATGGCGCGAACAAGATCGGAGAGGATACGAGCGGCCCGTTTACGTTCGCCTGGTCTAACGTGTCCGCCGGAGTCAAGACCTTGACGGCTGTGGCCGTCGACGACAGCGGGATCCGCCGCACAAGTGCTCCGGTGACTATCACGATGGTGGCAGGATTCACCAGCAATCTTACTCTCATTACCACGGGGGCCGTTTGGAAGTATTTCGACCAGGGAACTGATCTGGGTTCGTCCTGGGTGGACACGGACTATGCCGATGGCAACTGGAGCAGTGGGCCCGCCCAGTTGGGGTACGGTGATGGCGACGAGCGAACCGTGGTGGGGTTTGGCCCCAATCCAAGCGCGAAATACGTGACGACCTATTTCCGTCATGCATTCGTCGTTTCTGATCCGGCTTCCTTCAGCAGTCTGGATCTCCGGATCCTTCGCGACGATGGCGCAGTGGTTTATCTGAACGGCTCGGAAGTGTACCGCAACAATATGCCGGCCGGGCCGATTGGGTATCTGACCCTCGCGCTGGGCGCAGTGCCGGATGAAACCTCTTTCTTCGCTTCACCAGTTGCGCCGGGCTACCTGGTGCCGGAAAAAAACGTGGTGTCGGTGGAAATACACCAGGCCAACGGCACCAGCAGCGACATCAGCTTCGACTTCGAACTCACGGGAGTCCAGAGTTTCCTGGCGCCCACCATCAGCCTGGAGCCGCAATCCCAGACCGTGGGCGAAGGTACCGCTGTCTCATTCAACGTGGTCGCCAGCGGAACCGCCCCGCTTCGATATCAATGGCGACGCAATGGAGCGAGCCTGGCCGGCGCGACCAATGCCGCCTTCACCATCGTCAGTGCCAACTCGTCGCATGCGGGCGTTTACTCGGTGATCGTATCCAACGTGGCCGGCGTTGCGACCAGCGCCAACGCCATCTTGACCGTGTCCACTCTCGACGCCGATGGAGACGGTCTGCCGGATGCCTGGGAACTGGCCCACGGGTTGAGGGTGGGTGTGAACGATGCCGGGCTGGACCCGGACCAGGACGGCGCCAGCAATCGGGAGGAGTTTTTGGCTGGAACCGACCCGCAAGATCCGTTGAGCGTGTTGCGAGTGGCGCAGGTTCTGCCCGGACCAGGGATTTGCCGAATCACCTTCATTGCTTTTCCGGATCACAGTTATAGCGTTCTGGCGCGCGACGTTCTTTCGGCCGGCTCGTGGGTCAAGGTAGGCGATGTCGCGGCCCGTCCGGCCCTCCGCACTGAAGTGGTGATCGACAATCGCCCGACCAGTGCGGCAAGATTCTATAGGTTGGTGAGCCCTTCGGTTCCCTGAGTTACATGTAGGTCCGACGCGGTGGATGGTGTGTTGGAGCAACGAGCAATTGTATCGCCAAAACCAGGACGACGGTTCACAATCTCCTCATGATCCTCCTGGGTATCAGCGATGAAGCGGGCAACCGCCTTGACACTCAAATCCGCGCCGTTCGGCAGCTGGGATGGAAGCATCTGGAGATGCGCAACGTCGAGGTGCCCGGTTTTCCCAAGGCAAACTTTCACGATATTCCTGACGAGGCCTTCGATCGCGCGGTCGACCAACTGCAAGCATCGGGCATCGCGGTCTACTGTTTCGGATCGACGGTGATGAACTGGGCCAAGAAAGTGAGCGACCCTTTTGAGGTCACATTGTCCGAAGTGAACCGATGCATCCCGCGCCTGCAACGGTTGGGGACGCCTTTTGTCCGGATCATGAGCTTTAAACCCGCCGACACCGACGAGCAGATCCCCGCGGCCGTTTTCCAACGGGTGCGCGAGGTGACCAAGATGTTTCTGGACGCCGGCATCACGCCCGTCCACGAGAACTGCATGAATTACGGCGGCATGAGCTGGCAGCATGGGCTCCAACTGGTCGAACAAGTTCCGGGCTTGAAATGGGTGTTTGATACCGCCAATCCCGTGTTCAATTTCGACCGGGCCAAGCCCAAACCATGGCCGCAGCAAGATCCCTGGGAATACTGGGTCCACCTGCGCGATCATGTCGCGCACCTTCACATCAAGGACGCCACCTGGAATCCCGCCAAGAACGATGCTGACTATAATTGGCCCGGCGAAGGCCAAGGTCGCGTTTACGACATCCTCAAGGACGCTTTGGCCCGCGGTTACGATGCCGGCATCTCCATCGAGCCTCACATGGTGGTGGTCTTCCATGACGCCAACTCCAAAGCCAATGATGAAGCGATCCGCGCCAATTTTGTCGAATACGGCCGGCGCATGGAAAAGATGCTGAGCCAAATTCGCACGGACCTGGCGGCGGAAGCGGCTCCCGTGGGCGCCCGAACTTGATTCGACGCCACGGCCGTCGATCGCCCAGGTCGACAGAGCCGGGAGGTCTCTGTCTGCCAAGCCTGAAATGGCCAGGGAACATTTTTAGTCTTCCCAAAATTCACGGGTAATTGGTAATTAGTTGTCCGCGTTCCATGTTGGTCTTGGCCAGGCGGAGGATTTTGCATGGAGCGCGGACGGAATGTGGGGAAGTGCGGACGAGTGTTGCCCGACGCGGCCAGGCACGTCAAAAAACACAAACCAGCCATCAGTTATGGATAACTTGAAGCAACCACGCATCACCTATTACGGGCCGGTCGGATGGATCCCGGGCGCGATGGTCGGCGCCGCCTTGCTCGGCACGCCTCAGTTGGAGGCGCAGGACGCCAAGCCTGCTGAGGAGAAAGGCTGGGAAACCACGGCCGGCGCTGGCGCAACGCTGGTGAACGGCAACAGCAAAAGTTTTCTGGCCACGTTTG
>DATLUX010000516.1:0-79338 GCA_035577805.1 Verrucomicrobiia bacterium | reverse complement strand
AGCCATTGCCTGTTCCCAAGGGATGATTGCTGTTGTAAGCGGGGATGGCATCGACGATCATGCCGGCGACCTGGGCCGAAGCCCCATTGGTCATGACGATGGTCATGGCGCGCAGGTTCGTGGGAGTCATGGGCAGGCTACTGTAGACTGCTTGCGGGGCCAGGAGCACGCAGTTGCTGCCGCGAACAGCGTCCAGCGTGCCGCTGTGGAAATGGTCACTATGGATGTGGCTTACCAGGATCAGGTCCGCCCTGGGCAAACCCGCATAGGGCGCCGGGCCGCCGACCGGGTCGTTATAAATGGTTTTTCCGTTCCAGGTCATAACCAGGCTCGCGTGATTGATAGGATGAAAAACGACGTCTCCTTGAGCCGTGGCCAGGTGATCGCCAGTCAGCACGGTGTTGTCGGTAACTTGCTGCGCTCGATAGAACCGTTGGCTGAGGTAAGCCGCAGCCGTATCGGCATGCACATTCACGCCCGTGCTTTGCAACGTCAGCAGAGGCTGCCAGTCAGGCAAACTCGTGGCGGCGTCGAGCCGGTACGTTAACCCAGCCGGCGCCTCGAGACTCAGAAGCACCTCTCGGTTGGCCAGACGTTGGATGGACAGGAATTCAGGAGGCGCCTGGCCCGGAGAAGTGCGAGCGAACAAAACCAACAACGTGATCATCAGTGGCAGGCCGCCGGCAGCCAACGCTGTCTTCCGGCTCCGGGCGCGCACACGACTCGTGATGGGAGGATTATTCATAGATACAACTTTGTTTGCTGGTTACTGGGGATCGACCGGATGACCCAATTCACGCAGCCGTTGGAGTTTGTAGAGCAGAGCGCGCCGACTGATGCCTAGGGCCCTGGCGGTTTCGGTGCGATTAAACTCATATTTGCGCAGCGCCTGCAAGATCGCCTGATTTTCAATCTCCTCCAGACGACGGGCGTCGGTCGGATCAGGGGCGATCGCCTGGGCCGCCACGGTCCGGACCCGGCCGGGCAAGTGTTCAGGCAAAATCAGTTCGCCGCGAGACAGCAGTGCCGCGCGTTCCATCGCGTTACGCAGTTCCCGGATGTTACCGGGCCAATTATAGCGCTCCAAACATTCGGTCACGGCCGCCGAGAGGCGCGCCCGGCCCTGGGTCAACTGCTGCAAAAAGTGAAGGGCGAGCGCCAGGATATCCTCGCGCCGTTCTCGCAAAGGAGGGATGTTCAATTCCACGACGTTCAAACGGTAATATAAATCCTCGCGAAAGCGGCCTTGGCGCACCTCATCATCCAGGTTGCGATTGGTGGCGGCCAGGATGCGCGCGTTGGTCTGGATCTCCGCATTGGATCCGACCCTCTGAAACCGCCCGTCTTGCGTAACACGCAGGAGTTTGGCCTGCAACGCCGGGGACATTTCGCCGATCTCATCCAGGAAGATTGACCCGCCACCGGCTTGTTCGAAGCGGCCGATCCGTTGCGCCGTTGCTCCAGTGAAGGCCCCTTTCTCGTGACCGAACAGTTCGCTCTCCAACAACGTCTCGGGTAATGCCGCGCAGTTGACCTTGACGAGCGGTCCCGCGGCGCGCGGGCTCCAGGCGTGCAACACATCGGCCAGGATTTCTTTGCCCACGCCGCTCTCGCCGGTGATGAGCACACGGCTCTCCGAAGGGGCGACCAGGGAGGCATCCCGCAACACGGCTTGCATGAGGGGACTGCGCGCGACCAGAAACGAGGGCAACTCCCGGTTATCTTCGAACCGGACCGGGCTCGTCACCGCCAGACCGGTGGCATGACGCACCAGGGCCAGCAATTCATCCAGGTCAATCGGTTTGCTGAGATAATTAAGGGCTCCATCGCGCATGGCACCGACCGCTTCGCGGATGTCCGCAAAGGCCGTCACCAGCAAGACGGGCAGATGCGGTCGTTCGCGCCGAGCCTGGCGCAGCGTTTCCAGCCCGGAGATGCCCGGCATCCGCACATCCGAGATCATCAAGTGAACCTCTTCGCGACGCAAGGTTTCCAGAGCCTGTTCTCCAGTGCTCGCCAGGAAGATCTGGAACCCCTGGCTGCTAAGAAACGAGTTCAGCAAACTGCGTTGTCCCGCGTCGTCGTCGACGATCAGGATGCGTGGCCCGTTCTTCCCGGATTCAATAGACATGCCCAAGGCAGGGACATTTCAGTCCACTGTTTGGCTATGAATGAACACGAAGACGAGCCAATGAGCCAGCCCATTAGTGCATGGGTCCGACTTTGTCACGGGTCACTGGCAGTTGAGGCAGTTGATGATTGGGCGGCGGTTCGCGCTTTTGGACTCTCCCGCCATCGAGACCAAGGACGAAGCCACGAGCACGAGGCCTGCCCGCCATAGCCCGCGGGCGAAGGTGGAACGGTTCCCGGGTTTCGGGTTTCCGCTTTTCGCTTTTCGCTTTTCCCCAGCACTAACCCCAGAGGGTCCACCGACCGGCTTTGCGGAACTTATTGACGAAGGTGTAGGATTTGAGCCCGGAAAGAACGTAAGTCTTGTCGCCTTGTTGCCAAGCCGCTGTTTTCCACGAACCGTACCGCTCAAAGTCAGGTGATCCCGCCCGGGGTAACCCGGCCAATTGCACTCCTTCGACCACGAAAAGATGGAGATGCTTCGATTCGCCCATCAGGCACAACATCGGCACGCGCTGGCCGCCAGCCTGCACGACCTGGCAACCTTGCACACGCATGCCCTGAAGACCGGCAGGTAACGCCACGTCTGCCGCGACTCCCTGACCGTGCAGCCACTGCCGGATCCTGGCCAAGTCGCCCGATTTGAAATCAAGGTGAGCGTCATTACTCAACGCTTCTTTCAGCAATTCGTGGCAGAATTCCGCGAAACCAACCGGCCTGTTCCAATGCACCGCAGCGATACTGGCGGAAATGATCAGCGCCGCTGCGGCAGCCGCGGCCGGAATGCGCCATCGAGGCTTCAGCCAACGACCAAAGGCCGGCTTCAAGATCTTTTGCGGCGGCTGCGGACGATCAGCCAGGATCGCGCTGCGCAGGTCGGCAGGCACGGGCAGATCCTTGAGCGCCCGCGCGAACGTGCCGTCGAATTGCTTCTGATCGGCCAGCCAGCGGGCCAGCTCGGGATCCGATCCCGCTTGCTGCAGGGCGCCCGCAAAGTGCGGATCGGCGTGATCAGCTTCTCCGGGACGCAGCACCTCCAAAAGACGTTTGGCATCGTGAGAGTTCATGGGACAGCAATCTTGAGTGAAGGCATGGATCGGTTGTCTGCCGGTGGACTGTCCAGCAGACGACGCAGGAGGGCGCGTCCGCGCGAGATCCTCGACATGACCGTGCCCGGCGGCACTTTCAGAATCTCGGCGATCTCCAAGTAGGAATGGTCCTCCAGGTAAAAGAGAATGAGCGGGGCGCGGAATATGTCGGGGATCCGTTGCAACGCGGCCAAGGCGGAGGCGGCATCGAGGCGCCCTGGAGCTTCGGGTTGGTGGGCGGGCATTTCAGCATCCGCCGCTTCAACATCCACTTCAGGGTGGCGGAGGTTGCGGCGACGGGAGTCAACGAACGATCGATAAAGAGTGGTAAAGAGCCAGGACTTGATCTTTGACCGATCCTGGATCTGGCCCGCCTTCCGGGCCAGCTGGGCGAAGGTCTCCTGGGTGAGGTCTTTGGCGTCCTGCTCGCGGGCTGCCAGGCTGAAAGCGAACCGATACAACGACTCGTAATGACCGTTCACGACTTCCTCGAAAGTAATGTCGTCTAGAACCATGGGGCTTGCCGTGAGTCGGGTTGCTCTGAGCCTTTCGGCACAAACGCTTTCAGCGTTAACGACTATCATCCTGCCATGATTCAGACCCCACGGCAATAAACCAGTTTTCCTCGGGTGGGACGCCTCCCAGGCCTGCCTATTCCCCGAAATCACGCTTTTCTTCCCCGCCCCGCTTCCTACCATCAGCGCATGGACAAAGAGCAGGTCGCAGAAAAGCTGGTGGAAATCGGCACGTTGCTGGAGCTCAAGGGGGAAAACCCCTTCAAGACGCGCGCCTATCAGAACGCCGCCCGAGCCCTGGAAAGCCTCACGGAACCGCTCGCCAAGGTGGTGGCCGAGAATCGGCTCGGAGAAATCAAAGGCATCGGCGAGGGACTCCAGCAGAAGATCACCACCCTCGTAACCACCGGGCATCTGCCCTACTACGAAGAGCTCAAAGCCTCCGTGCCCGTCGGGTTGCTGGAGTTGCTTGGCATCCCCGGAGTGGGTCCGAAGAAGGTCAAGGTGCTGCACGACAAACTTAATATCAGCTCGATCGCCGATCTGGAGGCCGCCTGCAAAGCCGGACGGGTCGCGACCCTCGCCGGCTTTGGCGAAAAAACCCAGGCCAAAATCCTGGAGGGCATCCAGTTCAAACGCACCTACGCCGTCCGCCACCATCTTCATGTCGCGCTGGCCGTCGCCGAACCGCTTCTGGAGTTGCTGCGCGCCCATCCTGATGTCATCCGCTGCAGCACCGGCGGCAGCCTCCGCCGCTGGCGTGAAACCATTGGCGATATCGACTTCCTGGTTTCCACCCGCAGACCCGCAGCCGTCATCGACTTTTTCACTACGCAACCCGGGATCCTGAGCGTCAGCGCCAAGGGCGACACCAAGGCCAGTGTGATCCTTCCTGGCGGCGTGCAAGCCGACTTGCGCGCCGTCAGCGACGCTGAGTATCCATTTGCTCTGATGTACTTCACCGGGAACAAAGAACACAACATCGTCATGCGCCAACGCGCGATCCAAAGAGGACTGCGCCTCAATGAATATGGGCTGTTCCGTTCCCAGGAGGAGACGCGCGACCCCAAACTTCGCCTGGACTGTCGGACCGAGGACGATGTCTTTGCCGAGTTGGGCCTGGCCTACATCCCGCCGGAAATTCGCGAGGACCACGGCGAATTCCCCGCCGCCGAGCAAGGCAAACTTCCGAAACTGATCGAATGGACCGACTTGCGGGGTTCGTTGCATAACCATTCCACGTATAGCGACGGACATCATCCAATCGAAGAAATCGCCGAATATGTCCGCGAACTCGGGTGCGATTATTGGGCCATCACTGATCATTCGCGGTCGTCCTTCCAAGCCCATGGCTTGGAACCAGCCCGGCTGCAGGAACAAATCAAGGCGGTGAAAGCTTTCAATCAACGTCTGGCCGATGAGGGCATTGAATTCCGGCTGTTGACGGGCACGGAGGTGGACATTTTGGCGGACGGCAAGCTGGACTTTGAGGACGATTTGCTGGCGCAGCTCGAGGTGGTCGTAGCCAGCATCCATGCCGGGTTCAGTCAGAATGAAGCGGAGATGACCAAACGACTGATTCAGGCGGCCAGAAACCCCAATGTGCATATCCTGGGGCACTTGACCGGGCGCCTGCTGCTCGAGCGCGAGGGATACAAAGTTAATCAGACGGCGGTCATCGATGCTTGCGCGGAGACCGGGACGTGGATTGAGCTCAACGCCAGCCCTTATCGGCTCGATCTCGACTGGCGGTTCTGGCCCTATGCCAAAAGCAAAGGCGTCAAGTGCGTGATTAATTGCGACGCCCATCGTAATGAACAGGCGGGTTATCTGCGGCTGGGCGCACACCTCGCCCGAAAAGGGTGGCTCGAAAAATCGGATGTGATCAACACCCTGCCCCTCCCGCGGCTCATGCAAGCGCTCGGACAAAAGCGTCAGGTGTAGTTGAGAAGGTCGCGACCGACCCTCAGCCCTCGCGCGCTCTTGCCGAACGCGGGACGGTCTTGTCTTTCAGGATCATTGCAGTGTCCGTCGACAGCTCGGACGGCTTGGACGGCTGATTTTTGGGCAAGACGTCGAAGCCGGCCTCGTCCACCCAGTGGCAGGGCAGTTCCATCTTCTTCTTACGCTTATTGTGTTTCGTCATGCGCTCGGTCCAGACCTAGCCCAGCTGCTTCCCGGCATGTGCTCCACGGCAAGCAGCCCGCCTGCGACCTGTACGATCATCGGCACTTCTGGTCTAAAAATTGAATCTCCTAAACCACAGGCTAACTCATCTTACGAGCCGAGTTAATCAGTGGATGCCCGCAAACCGCGGGAAGGCGGGGACACCAGCCAAAACCGAAAAAAACCTAGCGTCCCGCCCGGTCTTTCCCCAAGATCCCGGTCCGACTCGAAGCGCGCATGAAAGCGAAGATCATTATCACCCCCAAGAAGGCCGTGCTCGATCCGCAAGGCAAAACCGTCCAGAACGCCCTGTCCCACATGGGCTACGAAGGGATCGGAGCGGTGCACGTCGGCAAGTACCTCGAAGTGGAACTGACGAGCAAAGATCGAGAGCGCGCCCGCCAACAACTCGACGAGGCATGCCATAAGTTCCTCAGCAACCCCGTGATCGAAGATTACCGCCTCGAAATCGAATGAACTTCGCTGTCCTCCAATTCCCCGCCTCCAACTGCGACCAGGACGCGGTGCACGCAGTTCAGTTACTTGGGCATGTCGGCCGACTGGTCTGGCACAAAGACCACACCCTGGGCGATGCCGACGCAGTCATCATCCCAGGCGGCTTCAGTTATGGCGATTACCTTCGGTGCGGCGCCATCGCCCGCTTCAGCCCGGTCATGCAAGCGGTGCAACAATTCGCCGCCAATGGCGGGTTGGTGCTTGGGATCTGCAACGGTTTTCAGGTCCTCTGTGAAGCCGGCTTGCTGCCCGGCGCGCTCATCCGCAATCGTTCCCTGCAGTTCCGTTGCGAACATGTCTTCCTCAAAACCCTGACCACGCGTTCCGCCTTCACCAATCAAGTGCCCGCTGAAAAACTCTTGCGCATCCCGATCGCCCATGGGGACGGTTGTTATTTTGCGGACCCGGAATCTCTGGCGACGTTGCGGAAGGACGACCGCATCCTCTGGCAGTATGCCAGCGCGACCGGCGAGATCCGCGAGGAAGCCAACCCCAACGGGAGCCTGGAGAATATCGCCGGCATCTGCAACGAACGCCGCAATGTAGCCGGCCTCATGCCCCACCCGGAACGGGCCTGCGAAACTCTGTTGGGTAGCGCGGACGGACGATTCATCTTCGAAAGCATCATCCACGCGCTGAAAAACCGGCCGGCCGCGCAGGCTGCGTAAGCGCAGCAGACGAGCCGCGGAACGCGCTCTCCGATGTCCTCTTCCAATCCATTTCGTCTTGGCATCCTCGGCTCTGGCAAAGGGTCAAACATGGTGGCCATTGCCGATGCTTGTGCCGCCGGGCAGGTGCCGGCCCAAGTGGCGTTGGTCCTGAGCGATGTGGCCGAGGCCGGCATCCTGCTTCGAGCCCGCGAACGGCACCTGTCGGCGCGTTATGTCGATCCCGGCAAATTCCGGACCAAGCTGGATGAGAACGCCGAGCAGGCGTTCGTGCGGAACCTGCTCGACGCGCAAGTGGATCTGGTGGTGTTGGCCGGTTTCATGCGGATCCTCAAGGGCGAATTCTTGCGCACCTTCGCGGGGCGTGTGGTGAACATTCATCCCTCCCTGCTGCCTGCTTTCCCCGGCTTGGAAGCCTGGAAACAAGCGTGGGAATACGGAGTCAAGGTGACCGGGTGCACCGTGCACCTCGTGGACCAAGGCATCGATAGTGGTCCGATCCTGGCGCAAGAGACGGTCGCGGTCCTGCCCGAGGATACGCCGTCGACCCTCCACGAGCGCATTCAAGAAGCAGAACGGCGGTTATACCCGCGCGTGATCAGCGCGCTGGCCACCGGGCGCATCACCACTCAAGGCCGGCAAGTCACGTGGCGCTCAACGTAAATGGAGTCTCTCTCCCGATCCCGCACCCTCTCAACGCAAAGAAAAGCATCGCGTTGCCCCAGTGCTCGTGGCAGATCAAACTCCTCAGGCACCGATCGTGCCCCGGATGAGCAGGCCTGGGTGGACTCAGGTTGATGCGCTCACGAATCTGAACGAAATGAAACGAAGTCCGGACAAAGACCAGCGGAAATTGCGGTTTGGACTGCCCAAGGGCAGCCTGCAGGAAGCCACGCTCGAGAAGATGGCGAAGGCCGGTTGGAATGTGTCGGTCAGCGACCGTTCTTACATACCCTATGTCGACGATGAGGAATTGGAGATTCGCCTCATCCGCGCCCAGGAGATCAGCCGCTACGTCGAACACGGTTATCTGGACTGCGGCATCACGGGCCATGATTGGATCGTGGAAAACGGCTCCGACGTGCGGGAGGTCGGCGAATTCCTGTTCAGCAAAGTCACGCGCAAACCGACCCGGTGGGTCTTGTGTGTGCCGGAGGCCTCCCCCATTCAGTCAGTCAAAGATTTAAAGGGCAAACGCATCGCCACCGAAGTGGTCCAACTCACGCGCCGTTACCTGCGCCGCCATGGGGTGAAAGCGGAGGTCGAGTTCTCCTGGGGCGCCACCGAAGTGAAAGCCCATGAATTGGTTGACGCCATTGTCGAAGTGACTGAGACCGGCTCCTCCTTGCGTGCCAACAAACTCCGCATCATCGATGAACTGCTGGTCTCCACTCCGCGGCTTATTGCCAGCCATGCCGCCTGGCGCCATTCCTGGAAACGAAAGAAGATCGAAACACTCGCGTTGCTGCTGCAAGGGGCACTCGAGGCCGAGGCCAAGGTGGGCCTCAAGATGAACATCGAACAAAAGAACCTGCAGCGCCTCCTGACCAGCCTGCCCGCCTTGCGTCGGCCGACCATCGCCAATCTCAGCCAACCCGGCTGGGTGGCCGTCGAAACCATTATCGACGAACATGTGGTGCGGGAACTTATTCCTCAACTCAAACTGGCCGGTGCCGAAGGAATCATTGAATATCCATTAAACAAAGTTGTATACTGAAGGCGCATGGATAACGGAGCCGGAGTCGTGGAAACCCGGACCTCCGCGCGGTTCAAAGAAAAAAACTATGGGTTCATTAAAAAAACGGCGCAAAGCGAAGATTAACCGACACAAACGGCGCAAGAAACTCCGCGCCAACCGGCACAAGAAGCGAACCTGGCAGCAGTAACTGCCGGCTGCCCCGACCTGCTTCAGACCGGGCGCGGTCCGCGGCGGGTTGCGATCGACTTGTCGTTCGTTGACCCAAGAAGTCCATGCCGTCGCGCACATATCTCGAATGGCTCAGCCTGTGGCTGAGTTTGCTCCTGCTCGCAGGATGCGCTGCTCCTCGCCCCAAACCCGCGGAGAGCGACTCTCCCGCCGACAACGCCGTCAGCGAAGCGGCCACCGCCGATTACTCGTCCGAGGCGGTGAAGGCGAGGGTCGAATCATTGGCCCGCTATACGGCCGCGATTGTTCACGAACAGGATGACGAACCGGAGTTAGCCGCCGAGGAATGTTACCGGGCCGCTCTGGCCGACCCTTCCAACGAAGACCTGGTGCTGGAAGCCACCGGGCGCCTGCTCCGGTTGCGTCCCGGAGAAACCACCCGGGACAAAGCCGAAGCAGCCCGCGAGAAAGCCGCTGAACTTCTCAAGAAGGCCACCGCCCGTCCCAACGCCAGCGGGGCGCTCTTCGCGCGCCTGGGCTTGCTTTACTCCATCATGGGCAAGAAGGATTTGGCGATCGAAGCCAACCGCAAGGCCATCCAAAAAGCGCCCGATAACCTCGCCGGTTACCAATATCTGTCCCAGCTTTATCTCCAACACAATCAACCCGATGAAGGCATCAAAGTCCTCGACCTGGCCGCCCGCCGGCCACACGTCGACGCCAGTTTCCTTATCGAGTTGGGCGAAACCTACGCTGTGTTCGCGCGCGGCGGCAAGATGGAAGCCGTCAAGCCGCGGGCCGTCGACGTTTTCAAGCGGGCCGCGGCCCTGAACCCGTCGAGTCCCGCGCTCCTCATGCACCTCGCCGATGGGTTCGGTCTCTTTGGGGAAATCGATCGCGCGGTGGAGATTTATTCGAAGCTGCTGGAGCGCGCGCCCAACCTGACGGTTTACCGCGACAAACTGGTCGAGTTATATCTCAGAAAACAAGACCGCACCAATGCCGCCGCTCAGCTGCGGGCCGTGGTGCGTGAATCACCGACCAATCCACAAATCCATTATCTGCTCGGGAGCATTCTGTTCGAGGAACACAATCCCAAGGAAGCGGCCGAGTACTTCAACAAAACCATCCTGCTCAGTCCCAATTTCGAGCCGGCCTACTACGACCTGGCCGCTGCCCAGATCAACAGCGATCAGCCGCAGGAAGCCCTGCACACGATCGAGAAGGCCCGCGACAAATTCCCGGAGAGTTTTATCGGCGAATTCTACTCGGCCCTCGCTTATTCGAAGATGAAGGACTACACCAATGCGCTGCGTCATCTCACCGCCGCCGAGGTGTTCGCGCGGGTCAATGAAACCAATCGTTTGACCCATACCTTCTATTTCCAGCTCGGGTCCGCCTACGAACGCACCCAGAAATTCAAGGAGGCAGAGACCTACTTCCGCAAAGCCCTCGATCTAGCCCCGGATTTTGCCGAAGCCCTCAATTACCTCGGTTACATGTGGGCGGAGCGCGGAGAGAATCTCGAGGAAGCCCGTCGCATGATCGAACGGGCCGTCCGCAGCGAACCGAAGAACGCGGCTTTCCTCGATAGTCTGGGCTGGGTTCTCTACAAGCTCGACCGTCCGAAGGAAGCTCTCAAATGGCTGCTGCAAGCCGTGGAACAAAGCCAGGAGCCTGACCCGACCTTGTGGGAGCACCTCGGTGATATCTACGCTTCGCTCAAACAACCGGAAAAGGCGCGGGAAGCCTGGCGAAAATCGCTGACCCTCGAGCCCAACGCGGAGATTGAAAAGAAGCTGAAAGCTTCCGTGCCTGGGAACGATAAACCTTAGCGAGCATGGCATTTCAGTTCGGCAAACACTACACCATCGAAGAGGCGCGGGCCTTGCTCCCCCAGTTGCGCCAGTGGCTCGCGGAACTAAGCCGCTCCCGCCAGAAGGTAACCCAACTGGACCAGCGCCTCGGCCAGATCGTCAGCGTCGGAAACGACGCCGGCGGCAACATAGTCAATGACTGGATTCGCCACCTCGCTGCGATCAAACGTGTGCTCGACCAGTTCAAGAGCCGTGAGATTCAAATCAAGGACATCGATCGGGGTCTGGTCGATTTCCCGGCCGTGCTGGCCGGGCGCGAAGTTTTCCTTTGCTGGGAAAAGGACGAGGAGGACATCGAGTTTTGGCACGATCTCGACACCGGCTACGCCGGCCGCGAACGTTTGCCCGAAGCTTGATCCGGCAGTGCCCAGACACCACGCGCGGCCATCAATCCTCAATATTTCCAGGAGCAATAGACCTCATAGACATCCACGCGGCCGCCAATGAAATAGGCGTTGCGAGGAAACGAAAAGCGTTGCTGCTTGCGATCGAACTCCAGGTTGACCGGGTTGGTTGGTTCATACGGATCGTAAACCGCAAACCGGATCTTCTCCTCGGTCTCCTCACTGCCAATCACCAGCACCGCATGGTTGATGCTGAGGGACGGGAACCGAACCAAATGCAGCACCGGCGGCCGATTCCGCCGAAGCGCGTCCAGCAACTCGTCGGCGGTGCGCTGCTGATGTCCGGAGCTAAATGGGAAAATCATCCGCCAATGGCCCCGTTGAAAGTAGCTCTGCCAAAAGCTGCCGCATTCGTCCTTGAGCAGCCGCTCGTGCGCCTGGCTGAACTGAAGGAGATTCGTGTAGCCAGGAATGACGATGACCTTTTCTGGCGGAAGCAGCCGGCGCGGGCTGGTGGTGGCGACTTCGTGCACAAGCTGCCGGTAGGTCGCCGTGTCGGCCACCGGCTGCGACGGATCAAACCGCGCGTGCTGAAAGAACTGCCGGGCGGCGCGCGCCACGACAAAACAGTGATGGGTGTAATCCGGCTTCGGCTCACGCGGGCGATGAGTCCATTCCCCGGTCCCGGGATCGACGTAATAAAGCCAGACCAGGTCGTTGCGATACACAAAATTATCCTGTCCCAGAACGAAAGGACGGCTGAACGAGGTGTGGCGAACCGCGTGCCCGGCGCACCCGGACAGCACGAGCAATAACATGAGGCACGCCGCACTTCCAATCCAGCGGCGGCCAACCCAAACCGCCCGGGTGGAAGTAGCTTGACACTTCAGCATTGCGGCGGACGCTATCGCTGCGCTACGAACCTGGCAATGCTTTACGACCGCTGGCTGCGTATCGCCAGGCAAAACCGGGCCCGACTCGCTCTGCGCGATCTCGCCAGCGGCGAGCAGTGGACATTCAGCCAATTGGCTCAGGCCCGCCCGCCGCATTCCCAGCCGACGCATGGCTTGTGTTGTCCGCGGGGCAACCGCGCCTCGTTCATCCTTGAGCTTTTGGACGGCTGGCGGGCTGGCCGGATCGTGTGCCCCCTGGAAGCCGGCCAGAGTCCACCGAACCTGCCTGCGCCCCCGGCGGAGACGGTTCATCTGAAGTTCACCTCCGCCACCACGCAGAGAGCGCGGCTGGTCGCTTTCACGGCCGAGCAACTGGCCGCGGATGCCGATCACATTGTGGCCACCATGGGTCTCAGACCGGATTGGCCAAATCTCGGTGTGATCTCCCTGGCTCACTCGTATGGGTTTTCGAACCTGGTGCTCCCGCTGCTGCTGCATGGGGTGCCTTTGTTTCTGCTCGAGGCGGCTTGGCCGGAGATGGTGCGGCCGGCTTGCTCCCTGGCCCCGCACCTCACCCTGGCCGCGGTGCCGGCCCTGTGGCGTGCCTGGCACGAGGCCAGCGCCTTACCCGCCAATCTGCGCCTCGCCATTTCTGCCGGCGCGCCGCTCCCGCTTCCCTTGGAAACGGCGATCTACGGCCAGTGTGGCCTGAAGATTCACAACTTCTATGGCGCCACTGAATGCGGCGGCATCGCTTATGACTCGTCGGCCGTGCCGCGGCAGGATGCCAGTTGCATCGGCGCTCCGTTGCAGGACGTGCGGCTCTCGCTCGATTCCCAAGGTTGTCTGGAGGTCCGCGGTGCCGCCGTGGGAAGCACCTACTGGCCGACTCCCGCAGCAACTCTCGATCAAGGCTGCTATCGGACCAGCGATCTCGCCGATCTCCGGGATGGCATGGTGTATTTGCGCGGACGGGCCGGTGACCAAATCAACGTGGCCGGACGGAAGGTTTCACCTGAGAGCATCGAGCACGAACTCCTCCGCCATGAAAGAGTCCAGGATTGTCTGGTCTTCGGCGCTCCCAGCCCGGAAGCAGAGCGTTCCGAGATGGTGGTGGCGTGCGTGGTGGTTGAGCCATCGGTCCGCATCGAGGATCTCCGGCAATTCCTGCTCGAACGGCTGCCGGCCTGGCAGGTGCCCCGGGAATGGAGAGTTGTTGAATCCTTGTCTCCCAACCAACGCGGCAAACTTTCGCGAACGGAATGGCGCAAGCGGCTGGGATATGTCCCGGCGGCGTCGTAAACGTTGCGCCCTGGCCATTGCCATCGACGGTCAGCTTGGTATTCTGCGCGCGTTATGCCCCAACACCTCCTGATCATGACCCTGCTTGCTTCAACTTTGTCATCGGCCCTCGCTGGTCAAGCGGCGCTTCCCGAGCCGGCCGCTTTGCCAGCGCGAAAGGAATTGCCCGACCCCTTAGTGATGTTGGATGGACGGACGGTCACGACCAAAAGACAATGGATCAACGAACGGCGCCCGGAACTAAAACGATTGTTTCAAGAATATATGTATGGCGAGTTGCCACCCGCGCCGCCGCAGGAACGTTTTGAAGTTCTGGGCGAATACACCGACGCGTTGGACGGCAAAGCAGTCCTGAAATTGGTGCGGATCCACTGCGGAGTGGAGACGACGGCGCCCCAGATCGATCTCGCGCTCTTCTTGCCCAAAGGCAGCCAGGGAAAGCACCCCGTATTTTTGGCCATGAACTTTTGTGGGAACCACGCCCTCTGCGCTGACCCGCGGATTCCGCTCACGCGCGGATGGCTGTATGACAGTTGCAAAGGCTGCCTGGAGAATCGCGCCACTGCCGCGGCTCGCGGCGGGCAAAGCAGCGACTGGCCCATTGAGCGAATTCTGGAACGGGGTTACGCCTTGGCCACCTTCTGCACCTCGGATATTGATTCGGATCGCAAAGACGTTTCAGATGGAGTCTACGCGTGGCGCGCGCGCCAGACCGGCCAAGCCCAGCTGGCCGAGCCGGCGGACCGGGGGACGATCTCGGCGTGGGCCTGGGGCTTTCATCGGTGTGTGGATTATCTCGTAACCAACCGTCGGATCGACCCGCGCCGAATCGCCACGGTGGGGCATTCGCGCAATGGCAAGACCGCCCTGCTGGCCGCCGCGTTCGATGAGCGGATCGCGCTGACCATCCCGCATCAGGCCGGTTGCGGCGGCACGGCGCCAAGCCGCGGAAAGATCGGGGAATCCGTGAAGCGCATCAACGAGTCCTTCCCGCATTGGTTTAATGGCGTGTTCAAGAAGTTCAACGACCAGCCGGAGCGGCTGCCCTTCGACCAGAACGCGTTGGTGGCGTTGTGTGCGCCGCGGCCAGTCCTTTTCTCCAACGCCGTGGAAGATCAATGGGCCAACCCCACCGGACAATTCGAGGTCCTCCAGGCGGCAGACCCGGTGTATCGTTGGCTGACAGCCGGCGGGTTGGAGGCGACGTCCATGCCGGAGCTCAACCACTTGGTAAAAAGCAAACTCGGTTACTATATCCGGCCAGGCAAACACTCGATGACCGCCGGTGATTGGGAGGTTTTTCTGGAGTTCGCGGAGGCGCACTTCGGGCGTTGAGGCGCGTGATTCGAGAGGCGTCCCGCCGCGCAGAAGGGCTGTTACATTTCAAGTTGCTTTCGGCCAGCAACGCCGGTAAACCCTCTCGCGAACCAAACCGAACTATGCCTCAAATCTGCTTTCATCCGAGCGTGGAAGGCGCACAGCATGGCGCCAAGAGTCTGGGAGATTTCCTGGCCTATGCGAAACGTTCCGGAGCCCAAGGAGCTCAGCCGTCCAATTATATGTTGCAAGGACCCAAAGGGTTCCAGTCCGCCAAGGAGATCAAACAGACGTTCGCCAAAAACAAGCTTTCCCTGGACGGCATTTCAGGCCATTGCCCGTTCTGGGTGCACACCACCGCCTGGACGGGCAGTCCATCAATCCGGCCGTTCCTCCCGGCGGACGTGGCCAAGAAATCGGCCGACCAGATCGAACGTTGGGCGGAGGATTACGTGCTGGAGTTGCTCGATTTGTGCGCGGAGCTGGAGGTGAAAGTGTTGCCCATGTTCTGGGGTGTGGCCTTTGGCTGGGAGTTGGCCAGCGGTTATCCGTGGGGCTTCTGGAAAGGAGGCGACTATGATCTGATCGAGGAAGGCTCGGAACGGTTCGTGAAGAAAACCGCCAAGGTCCGCGCCAAGGCCCGTTCCTTGGGGATCTACCTGGCCCATGAGATTCATCCCGGCACCGCCGCCATGTGTGCGGACGATTTCAATTTGCTCGTGCAGATCTGCGACGGAGACAAGATCCTGGCCGTCAACGCCGACCCGTCTCACTGTTGGGAAGGGGAAGATTGGGAGACGCGCTTCCGCAAGGTCGGCAGCCGTGTCTATGCCTGTCACGTGAAGAATTTTGTGATCCGCCCAGGCGTGCCTTTACGGAAGATGGCGCCGGAGTGGGCGGATCGAGCCATGCAATTCACCGATTTGCCGACCGGCGATCTGAGCATGGCGCGTTACGCGGAGATGTTGATTCACATTGGTTACCCGAAGCGTTATTGCCAGACGATGAGCACGACGACGGCGCCCTTGATCGTGGAAGCCGAAAGCGCCTATCGCGACTTGGATGCCACCAGCGCCAATGGGATCGCCTTCGTCCGCGATAACCTCTGCTTTCCGGTGGCGGGCGGCTCCTTCGAAGAAGGCATGGGCGCCTGAAAACGCCGTAGTTTCCCCGGTCTTCTGTACGGTGCCGGTCCCGATTTCGCAGGCTGCTGGCTGCGCTTATCGTCTGGGCAATCATGAAGCCTGTGGTGTTGCTGGTGCGGTGGTTGTGCATCCTGGTGGCCTCGTTCATCGTTGCCTATGTGGTGATGCATTTCGGGCGCCAGACGCCAGCGTTTAAAGCGCATCTTTACCACCAGTTGCTGGCGGGCGACGCCAACGCCAAACTCCACGCCGCCAGCGTCCTGGCCTCCGTCGGAGGCGAATCCGAGCTGCTGCGGGCCTTGCAGCAGGATGATCCTGATGTCCAAGCTATGGCCCGCCGGGCTTTAGAACACATATGGTTCCACGCTTCCGGTCAGGAAGCCTGCACCATGATGGAGTCGGCCTTTCGGGCTGCGGAGGCGGATGAGCATTCGAAGGCCCTCCAAATTCTTGACCAATTGACCCGGAAATATCCCCGCTACGCCGAGGGCTGGAACCGGCGCGCCTCGGTCCTGTGGCAGATGCACGAATACGAGAAGAGCCGGATCGACTGCGAACGCGCCTTGAAACTGAACCCGAACCATTACGGAGCCTGGCAAGGTCTGGGGGTCTGTCAGTTGGAACTTGGTGACGTCGCGGGCGCGTGCCATTCCTTGCGCGCGGCCTTGAAGATCACACCGCACGATGAGCCGACTCTGCGATGCTTGCAGCAATGCGAAGCATTGCTCCGAACTTTTCCCCGCCACGGAAGAGACTCCAAACCGGCTCAGCTCCTCTGAACCCAAGCGAAGCAGAAGTCCGAAAGCCCGGAGCCCAAGCACGCGCCCGGCCGATCAACACTCTTCATAGGCCACCTTCACGATCTCCAGATCCTCTTCCGCCGCGGGAAGCCGCAGCCTCGCGCGTTGCCCCAACCGGGCGTTGAGCAAGGCCCGGCCGATCGGAGAACACCAACTCACCCAGCCTTGGTCCAGGTCGGTTTCATCGACCCCCACCAGCCGATAACATGACTCTGTCCCAGCACGGTCTCGCACCGTAACCGTCGCGCCAAACCGGACCCGGTCATGCGGCGGGGGCGGAGCCGGGGTCACCGCCGCGGTTTCCAGACTATGAGCAAGGTGAGCGATCCGCTGATCGAGCGCCTGCAACCGGCCCCGGGTTTCATCCGGATCAAGCCCAGCCGCCATGCGGGGCCGCTCCGTTTGCACTAGGCGCTCCAGTTCCTCGCGCAGCCGCCGCGCGCCGCCTGGCGTCAAATAATTCTTGGCCCCCGGCGGCAGGGAAGAGACAGGACGCGGGATGGCCGGCGGGTCGGGTTGCTCATCGGATTCCCGCGTAAACGCCTTGCTCATGCTTAAGGATTCTATTGATTCCCTCGCTGCTTGTCCATCCGCCGCAGTCCGCTTTGCCGGTTTTTCCGCTTTCCGCTTTCCGCTTTCCGCTTTTCTCCAGTAGTTTTTCCTGTTCTGCGCCAGTGGAGTTATCGCAACAATAAGGCATGTCACCTGCGGTTCCGTTGGTGAGTTTGGAAAAAGTGACCAAAGACTACGCGGGAGGCGCCGGCGCGCCACCCGTCCACGTCTTGCGCGAGCTTTCTTTGCAGATTGAGGGCGGGGAATCCGTTGCGATTGTCGGGCCGTCGGGCTCGGGCAAAAGCACGCTGCTCAACATCATTGGCACGCTCGATCGACCGAGCGCCGGGCGGGTGGCGCTCGACGGGCAGGATTTGATGAGGTTGCCTGAGGAAGAGCTGGCGACCGTTCGCAATCGCAAAATTGGGTTCGTTTTTCAGGCTCACCATTTATTGCCTCAATGCTCGGTCTGGGAGAATGTGCTGGTACCGACGCTGGCCGATTCGCGCCAGGCCAATCGGGCGGAGTCAGCCGGACGGGCGGCTCAATTACTGCAGCGGGTGGGCTTGGGCGACAGGCTGAAACATCGTCCGGGCCAGCTATCGGGCGGCGAGCGTCAACGAGTCGCGGTGGTGCGCGCGCTGATCAATGGTCCCAAATTACTGCTGGCGGACGAGCCGACCGGCGCGTTGGATCGCGGATCGGCGCAAGCTCTGACGCAGTTATTGATCGATTTGAACAAGGAAGAGCAAGTGACCCTCGTGGTCGTGACGCACGCGGTCGAATTGGCCCGGCAGATGAAGCGCACGCTCGAACTGCAGGATGGCCTGCTCAAGGCCGGCGCCGGGTAAGGACACCGCCATCCGTTGGCGCCTCATTTCCCGGCGGCTCGGGCGAAGCTTATGGAATCGCGATAACGTTTGTTATCCGCGCGGATGCGAGCCGTCAGGGTCTTGCCCATGGCGAAAAGGAAGGGTGCCGCCAGGTCTGGAGCCTGGCCAAGCAAGTGCTCGAACTTTTTCGCGGAGATCTTCAACAACACGCTGTCGGTGTTGGCCACCACATCGGCCGAGCGCGGACCGTGATCGAAGAGAGAGATCTCCCCGAAGAACTCACCGGGACCGAGCGTGACCAGGATACTTTCCTTGCCACCGATCATCATGCGCACGCGCAGTTCGCCCTCCAGGACGAGGTACATGGCGTCACCCGGTTGACCTTGCTTGACGATCTCGCTCCATTGTCTGGCGCGTTCGATTTCCATGAAGGTGACGAACCGTTCCAATTGTTCATCCGTTAGATCCGCGAAGATCTTGACCCGCCGCAACGAACCGGGTTTCAACGCTGAAACACTGGGGTCGCGCACGACTTGAGTGGAGGGTTCACTGGACTCCTTGGGACGAAAGAACATCAACAACTCCGGGATGTCCGCGGCCTTGTGCCAGGCGTCGTCCCGCTCGGAATACACCCAGGTCGTCGACGTCACCCGCTCTTCCTTCACCCATCCGACCAACACGGGCAGCTCGACGGGTCCATAGACGACGCCGTCAACGCCCCAAATCTTATAACAGACACCATTTGTCCCTTGCGTGGACATGGGATGGACTTGTAGCGCAGGAGACTTCGGGAATAAAGGGAATAATCCAAGGGGTGAGGCCTACCGCAGACGATCGGTGGAAATGAGGCGAGCTCCTCAAAAAAAGGCCCCCCTCTCGATTTCTCGAGAGGGGGGGTGAAGTCTGCGGAAAACGGTGCTTAGAACTTGTAGATGACGTTGGCCGCGATCAGCACGTTATTGCGCTTGCTGCCGGTCGTTCCGCCACCACCGCCACCGGCCGGCGTGCCGCCGTAGCCGGTCTGCCCGCCATCACCCGAGAGGTGATCCCAGCGGATTTCCAAGCGACTCAGGACGTTTTTCCAGAGGTCATATTGGATGGTTCCGGTGAGCGCGAACACCTCGCTATTGCCACCGACCTGGGCCGCCGGACCGTCGCCAAGGAGGGTGGTGTCCGTCCAGGCGTATTCGCCGCGGAGATGGAGGCTCATTTTTTCGGTGGCCTGGAACGAGGTGTAGAGAGCCAGGGCATTGGCATAACCTTCATCGGCGCCGAATTCCTGGGTCATTCCGAGGTAATCATAGGAAGCGCCGACCTTTAAGTTTTTGACCGGCGTGTTCACCGTGGTGCCGACATACCAGCTGGTCTGGTCTGCGGGCGTGGAGGGGTTAAGCCCGGTCACAACACCAAAGTAAGCGGTGGAGCCCGAGAGCGAGCCCCAGTCTTCCGGAGCCGTCAAGGCGAGGGACGCCATGTAGGTTTTGAAGGACTCCGCCTTCAGGCCGCCTTCATCCGCTTTTTGGTTGATGACGGGACCCATCGTATTGGCGATGCCGGCCGAGACGCTAGCCGCTTTACAAAGCTGGTAGGTCGCCAGCAAACCAGTGTGGGTCGTAGGTTCGATGGTGAAACCGTAGGAACGAGTATAGTTGGGGTTGCTCCCGCCATCGAATACTTCGTAACCGATGATCGTATCGAACACGCCCAACTTGAAGTCCAGGCCATTGCCAATCGGCGCCCGCAGGGCAACATAGGCTTGCTTGATGGCGGCTGGGCTGGAATCACCACCGCTATCGAGGGTGGTGAGATAATCCCTCGCGTCATCACCGAAGATCAGTTCAGCCTTGTATCCTGCGGCCCATTGCGCTTCATCCAGGGGCTTCTCAATCGCCAACTTGACGGCGTTGAGATTGAACCCGTCCTGTTTGCTCGAGGTGTTGTAGGACACGGCGGGCACGTGGCCGTTGCCGGTGCCCGTGTTCCAGTGAATTGAGGTGTTGACGTACCCACTGATCGTCGTCGAGGAGAGCGCTGTCCACATCTGGTTCATCTTCTCCTCTGCGAGACCTGCCGCCGGGAGGCTGACCAAGCCGAGGCCAGCCAGTCCCAGCGTCCATTTGCTTACTTTCATTCTCTGTTCCTTCCGTTTTTTTGTTTTTTAGGTTCTGAGCTGCGAACGCCCACCCGCGGCGCGCTCCAGCCTCACTACCGGCACAAGGCCGCGACTACGGCACCCTGAGGGATGGGCGGAATGCTGCCCGCCACCAAAAGTGCCTCGCCTCAGACCCAGCCGGTCGCAGAAACGACATCCAGCCGAAAACCTGTGCGAACAAGTGATGCCCGTGATTTCGGGTAAGCCTGGGACGCTTGGCAAGAACTTTCTCGCAACGAACTCCCGAAGCTTCGAGACGCGGCGGCCGTCTTCCGCCGCGGGAGGTTGGGACCCCACCCACGCCCAGGCAGCAGTCCCAACCCCGATCGCAGCAGGCAGCAGCCTGAATGCGCAACGCATTACGCAACCTCAATGCCAACCGGCGCGTGACTCACTTCACTTCCAACCTACACAAGGACTTCGACGCATTTGCGGCAAGAATTCCGTCAACGCACCCTGTCTCTTGTTGACCAACTTGAACGAATCCAGCCAGAGAGTGGATCAGTTTGAACGAAGCCATTGCGTCGATCACCGCGCGCGTCCAATCACGCTGCCACTTCGACCACCGCCTCCGCGGCGCTGTAACCAATGATCTTTACCTGCGTGCCTTTGGGGATCATTTCCCCAGGCGAGATCACGTCCAGGATTTCATCCCCGAACTTGGCTTTGCCCCCCGGACGCAGCGCCGAAATCGTGGTGCCGATCTGCCCCAGACGCGCCCGCCGCTTCTCTTCCAACGCCGCCTCGGTCTTCATCCCGCTGGCGGAAGTTGAGATCATCTTTTGATAAATGGATGTCTTGGGAAGTAGCCGGCTCGCCAGCCAAATCCCAAAAGCCCCGCCCACCGTCGCGATCACCAAATGTCGCAACGGCAACTCGAACTTGTCCAAAGACGGAATCCGCGGCAGCGTTTGCGGTCCGGGGGTCGGATAGACATCGACCAGGGCCATGATCACGGCAATCAGCATCAGGCACGCGCCCGCCAGGCCGATGAGGACCGTTCCCGGGTAAACAAACATTTCCACCACCACCAGCGCCAGGCCGACGATGAAGACAACGATCCATTCCAAACCCGAAAGCCCCGACACATAGCCGCCCAGAAAATACAGAGCGAACGCAGTCAGACCGATAATGCCGGGCAGCCCGAAGCCCGGTGTCTTGAATTCGATGTAAATGCCCACCACCCCGACGATCAGCAGCAAGAAACTGATCGAGTTCAGCCAGGTCCCAAGCCGTTCCATCCCGGTAGGTTTAATGTCGATCCGTTGGGCGCCCCCATAGCCGACCATCCTGAGCAGTTCATCCAGGCTTCGGACCGTGCCCGACGACAGCAGCTTCCTGGGCGGCGTCCCGTATTCCTTTTCCGCCTCCGTGTTGGTGAGCGTAAGGATGTTGCCTTCTTCATTCAGCACCACCGCGTTGGTGGCGCCATCGGTCACGTTCGTGACGATTAAAGTGCGGGTCCTGTCCACCATCGCTTCCACCACGGCGACGTTGTAACCATTCTTCTCCGCGCTGGTGCGCACGAGGGCTTTGACAGCTGAAACTGTCTTTCTTTCGTAGGTGTCCGGCATCTGCTGGACGCCCGCACCGGTGGGAGACAGCAGAATGGGCGCCGCCGCTCCGATCACACTTTCGGGCGCCATATAAACGCGCTTCGTCGAGACCGCAATGAACGCTCCGGCAGAGAACGCATTCTTGTTCACGTAGGTCAGGGTGTCCCCGGTAAACTGGTTCAGGATACTGATGACCTCCCGCGTTGTATCGAGCCGTCCGCCATTAGTTTGCATGTCGAGCACCAGCAAATCGGCATTGTTTTCGATGGCTTCTTTGACTCCGCGCCGCACCAGGTAAAGCAACGGCGGTTTGATGTCTTCGCGGATGGGCAGGACATAAACCTTGCGCGACCGGGGCGGGGAGGCCGGGGGCGTGTTGGTATCCTGGGTCGCTGCCGGCGCCAGATCGGTCAGCAGCGGATCGGCCAGCAACGCCATGGAACCGGCTAAAAGGAGACAACACCGAGAGCGTCTCATGACCGCAGCCTACCCAAGCTCCAGCGCAGCGGCAAGGATCCGAAATGAGCCCAGCCGCGGGCCGGGACGGCCGTACCTCTTTAGTTAGCGAGGTGACCGCGCGCTTCCCAGATACACCGCCTACTGCAGCGGCGGTCTGTGACCGCCGTTCGTTCTCCCCACGAACCTTTCCTGTCGCGTAGCAGCCGACGTAAGGAGGCTCACTCTATCCGCCGCGTTCGTCGGGAAAGAGATCAGAGCCCTTCGACAGGCTCAGGGTGTACCTCGTTACCTCGGCTGCTACGTGAGATTGGGTTGGGTTCATGGCCCCAATGCGCGTGCACGTCATGTGCAGCTGGAAGCTCTCCATGTGCAGGGGCGGCGGTCATAGACCGCCGCTACAGCCTTTCTATCTTCTCCCTCAGTATGCGCGCAGCATTTGTCGTGCTAAACACCTACAGACGGCCAACCGCACTGGGTCAGGAGCGCCGCGAGCGCCGGCCGATCCGCGCCGAGCTTGGCCCCGGCCGCCAACAGATCGGCTGCTCGCGCTGGATACCAATTTCGGCGCTCCGGCTCCCCCAGCCCGGCCAAATTGAACGGCTCAAGCGCTGCCCGCAGTTCGGCCGCCCATGCTGTCCGTTCCTGACCGGTCAGGGCAGGCCCGCCATACACACGCCTCACACATTGCCGCAACGAGACGCCGAACTTCGGGTGTTCATGCAACAGAAAACCTCGCATGCGTTCGGGTTGGCCCAGGCGCCGAACCGTTTCGCTATACATGGCCGCCCCGAAATAAAGAAAGGTCAACGCAGCGAACACTTCAAAGTCGTCCAGACTGTCGTAGAGCGCCGCCACCAACTCCGCCGTGATGTCCAGTTCTGCCAAAGTTTGCTGGGCGTAATCTTGCAGGCCCTCTTTCCAGCCAGGCTCATCCGGCATGCTCACGGACATTAAGCGACTTACCCTTTCGATCCCAAGCAGCGTGAGCGGGAATCCCGTCGACAACAGCGGATCAACGAAACCCGCCGCCGAAGGCAGCAACAGCCATCGGTCAGCCGCGACCAGCCCGCTCCGAAACGGGAGCCGGCTCGTGTGCACGAAGGGTTGGGTGGGCACCGCGTCCGCAAATTGTCCGGCCACCGACGGCAACCGTTCCAACAAGCGGCGCCAGGCGGGCTGGCCTTCGCCCAACTGCAGTTCCTCCGCCAATGCGGCCGTGGCGGCAAGGCCGGCGCTGGTAAGCCCATTGTTGAATCGCAACACCCAAATCCAGCCGCCCTTGAAAACATGGTGTACGGCCGCGTCATCCACCGGATAAGGTGGCGCCGCCTCCGCCTGCTGCAGGCTGTCCCACCGCCGGACTCCACGAAAGTGAGTGTAGAGCGCTTGAGTTCGTGGCAACGCCGGGAATTCCGCCTCGGGCAGTCCAAGAGTTCGATGAAGAAATCCACGCGGACCAGTCGCGTCCACCACCAGGCGCGCGGTCAGCTTGACGCCAGTGCCGCGACGCCAGCCGCTCAGTTCAGCTCGGTCTCTAGTGAATCCAGCCTGCTTGAGGTCCAGTTCATCGATGAATTTTACCCCGAGCTCTTCCGCCTGGCCGACCAGCAATTGATCAAAATCCGGTCGATACCAATGTGTGTCGGCGATGGCATCGTGGGGACTGGCTGCGACCAGCAACTGATTCCGGTGAGCCCAATCACTCTGCCAGCTCTGCCCTTGTTCATGATGAAAGAAGGTGAACCCACGCTTCAATCCGCAGCCCACCGACGGATGCGCAGCCTGCCAACTCCCCCACTTGGCGAGAGGCGCCACCCCCGGGAGCTCATAACGGCCGGCGAGTTCTTCCAGAAGCAAGTTGGCCAGGGGCGTCGAGGATTCGCCGATCGCAAAACGCGGGTGCCGGCCCCGTTCCAACAGTGCCACCGACCACCCCAGCCGCCGCGCGATCATCGCCAGCAACGACCCCGAGAAACCCGACCCCACCACCGCCAGATCGACATCCAGGTTCATGGAGAGCTTTCACGTGCACATCATGTGCACGAACATTGGGGCCATGAACCTACACTGAAAAAGAGCCCTCACCCCCAGCCCCTCTCCCATCCGACCCTGGCTACGCCGGAGGCTTCGCCGAGGCGAGTGGGAGAGGGTGGCCACGCGACTGCGGGGCCGGGTGAGGGTCAGGTTCATGGGTCGACTTTCGACAATCGGCATTCGGCAATCAGCATTCGACAATGGAATGGCCTCAGCGCTCGGCGCAAGCGTCACAGTGGATCGGTGTTTCCATTTGTTGAGCCAGATTCAAGCGGCGTAACCGACTTTGCCGGCGATCAAAACAAGCCCCGCAGCGGGAGAAAACATTCAAGTCCCACAGATCGGCAAACACACGGCTGCGGCCCAGACGGATTCCGTAATCAAGGACTGCTTCGAGGGTGGCTAATCGTGGTGGAGCGAAATGTCCCGATCCCGCCAAGGCCTCGAGTGCGCCGTTGCCGGCACGCGTGGGGATCAGAACAATGACGCTGGCATGGCAATTCATTGCGAAGTCGATCGAACGTTCGCACCACCAGCGGCCTTCGGCCTCATCCAGGAATGGTGGTTTGACCAGCACAAACGCGCGCAAGCCAATCGCCTCTTGTCGCAATCGCGCAGCCGCCTGGGCGAAATCGTCGAGCGTCATCCGTTTGTTGAGTTTGGCGAGAACGTCCGGGTGCGCTGTTTCCAGGCCCATGGCCACTTCGAGGCGGCCCTGCAGTCGATCGCGGAAGCGCAGCGTCGAGTCGCCAATCAGGCTGGGATGACATTCGACGATCACCCGTTCGAAATCCCGCAAGCGCTCGGCGATGGGCGCATGGTCGGCCGGGGGGATGGCGCGCGGATCGAAGAAGCTGCCACTGTTGTACAACTTGATGAAACGCGGTGCGGGCCGCCGGGCCGCCAGCCAACTGAGCGCCGCATCGAGTTGGGCAAGGATTGCTCCCGGTGGCGTCGGGCCCGGCAAGGTGTTCTTCCACAGATCACACATCAAACAGCGCCACGGACACTCCCGATTCGTGAGAAAAATCGTGGCCACCTCCACGATTTCTCCTGACTCGGAACGTTCCTCCTCCACCAGCGTGGCATAGGCGCGTTGGGGGTCGACCGCATTCCGGGCCGGCCGATGGTCCAGGATCCAGCGGTCACGTTCCTGAGGAGTGCCTGGGTAATCCGTCTTCACGCCGCCTGCTGACCGCTAATACTTCCGGCTTCCGATGACGTCCTTGGCCACGGACTGTTCAAAGACGCGGTCCGGCACGATCGTTTTCTTGGGCAACGTTTTGCCGGCCTGCAAGGCGAGGACCGCATCGAAGGCAGCCGGGCCCAGCAACGGATTACACTCGACCGTGCAGTTTAACTTGCCGGCCAGCATCGCCTCAAAGGCGGCTTTGACTCCATCGATCGAGACGACTACCAGTTCAGTGCCGGGTTTGATCCCGGCTTCCTCGATCGCCTGGATGGCGCCGAGCGCCATGTCGTCGTTATGCGCGTAGACGGCCTGGATATTTTTCCCTTCGGCTTTCAGGAATGCCTCCATGACCTCCTTGCCTTTGGAACGAGTGAAATCGCCGCTCTGCGATTTGATGATCTTCAAGTCGGGAAACTTGACCAGGCCTTCCTGGAAACCGCGTTTGCGGTCGAGGGCCGGCGCGGCACCGGGCGTGCCCTGCAGCTCCACGATATTGCCCTTACCCTGCATCTTGCCGGCCAGCCATTCTGCCGCCAGACGACCTTCCGCCACGAAATCCGAAGCAATCAGAGTCGCGTAGAGCGATTCATCGCGCACTTTGATCCCGCGATCGACCAGGACCACAGGAATCTTGGCTCGCTTCACTTCGCGCAGAACCGGTTCCCAGCCTGTTTCGACCTTCGGCGCCAGGATGATGGCATCGACGCGTTGCGCGATGAAGCTGCGCAGCGCCTTGATCTGGTTCTCTTGCCGGTCTTGCGCATCGGAGAACTGGAGTTTAATGCCGCGCTTGGCGGCTTCAGACCGAATCGATTCCGTTTCGGCAGTGCGCCAGGCGCTCTCGGAGCCCATCTGCGAGAACCCGACCACGAGCTCGGCCGCGGAAGCCTGGAGCGCGCCGGCGATCAGCAGGCTAATCAATGGGATGAAAGGCAGGTTCATGGTGGGCCAGTGTGCGAACTCTGCCGGACCCAGTCAAGTAACCGAGCCTCGGCTTCACGGATAGTTTCCACCTGCTGATGCACGCGAATTGGGGCCATGGACCTACCAATCTAACGTAGCAGCCGAGGTCACGAGGTACACCCTGAGCCTGTCGAAGGGCTCTGATCTTTTTTCCCGACGAACGCGTTGGGATAGAATGAGCCCCTTCGACAAGCTCAGGGCAGGCTGCCTGACGTCGGCTGCTACCTGAGGGTCGGCTTCAGGGACAGGCGTCATAATCCCTGCCGGCCATTGAGTGAAATCGGCGGGCAGTATAATCCCTTCGCATCCCGCCGCCACCAGGTCCCATTCGCCTGGCGTCCAGCCGAATCGGTGAATCGATATTCATAGAGTGAAGCTCGGATATACTTCGGCGGCCGCCCTGGAAATGGGTTATGGCGGACAAGGGCGAGGACTTCGGGCGCGCCTTGCATCAGGCGGACCGCGAAGTTGATAAACCAGGGATTCTGGCGGACATCGCCCAGGGCAGCGAACCACATTTGCCAGTCGAGGCGCGGCTGGTGGGGCGCGACGAAGCGGGGCGCAACGTCCAGCGCACCCGGCTTGAAAGGAAACTCGTAGGGCAGCCAGGTAACGCCATCCCGGCTCCCTTCCACCACGATCTCAGGGCGAGAGGTCGTCATCACCGCGAACAACCCGTAACTATTCACGCTCCGAAAGGGGCTGGCCCATTCGTCAAGCCGCTGCACCGGCTGCGGCCAGTCGATTCGGACCCGGAACATCCCCAACATTTGCTCGCCCGTCAGGATCAGGATGACGGCGGTTAACGGGAACACCGCGAGTCGACGGGCCAGGTGCTGCCAGCGACGCGGGTGGACTCTCTCCCAAGCGGCGCCTTCGCCCAGGCGTTGCAAAACGAAGTTGGGAAACAAACGCCTCAAGGCCTGATCATCCAGCAGCGTCAGGCACAAGACGAGGGTCAAATAGTTAAAGAAGGTGTAATTACCGGTAAGCATGATGGCCAGTTGAAGCAGCACCAAAGGCCAGAAAGCCAGAAGCCGGAGCCGCCGCGGAAACCAGATGAACAACGGCAAAACCAATTCGACCCCAAACATGGCCGCACAACTACCCTTCTGAAACCAAGCCGGCAATTGATGAACGTACCACCCCACCCAGGTCGGCAATGGCTGCGTTTCATAATGAAACGTCAAGGCCGTCAACTCATGCCAGGTCCTATCGCCACTCAGAAGCTTCACGCATCCCGACGCGAAGAGCAGCCGGAACAGTAACCAGCGCAGCAACCAAAGGATACACCGGGATGGCGCCAACTCGCGACGCAACCCCGCCGACCAACGCACCGGCGCGAAGAAAATCGCCAGCAACCCGGTTTCCAAAAGCAGATTGTCCCATTGATACCCCAGGAAAACGCCGCCCACCACCGTGAGTGACAAATAAAGCAGCCATAACAACAACAGGCAGGGCGCCTGGAAAATTCCCGCGATCACCAGCCCCGACAGGATGACCCCGACCGTGCACTGCCCTTTCAAGAACACATCGTCTGCTCGAAACCAACACAGCGTCGGTTCGGCCAGAAATCGGCTCAAGCCCCCCGCCGACCAGTGCTGGGCGGCCAGGCCCATCGTCTGTTCGGCCGGCAAGATCCCGCGACTGCCGGCCAGCCCCAGAACCTGCGAACCAAGGGAAAGAAAAGCCACGAGATAAACCAACCCCAAACCGCGCAAAAAAAGCCAACGAACCAGCGCGTAAGAGGCCGGCTCCAGGTTTGAGCCCCAAAACAGCCGCGTCAGTAGCGAGAAGATGGAACGGTGCCGCGCCACCATCCGGTAGGCGGTCTCAGTGACGGGCCGTGCTCCCGGCAAGGATCGATAAATCCAAAGCGGCCACGGGTTGACCGCGGCCAGGGCGCCGAACACCGCCGCCGCCGCCCGTTGCACCGAGCCGTCCGTTCCCACCAGGTGCACTGCCTCCTGGAGGGTTTCCCGCGACAATTCCGGGAACTGGACCGCCACGGAGTCGGCCTGCAACGACACATACTCCACGGTGTCGCCGGTCCGCTGTTGCCAACGCCGAATCCAGAGGCGGCAGAAGTTGCAATCGCCATCGTAGATCAGGACGGGCTTGGCAGGCGCCAAGGCCACTCGACCAACCGCGTTCACGCCACAGGGTATAAACCATAGAGCCCGGACACTCTAAGCAAATCCGCGCTCATTCCAAAGGCAGCTCCGTGCCGCCGTCGTCCGGCGCAGTTAATTTGTTCTGCATGATGATCCGGGCGCAAGCGTTCCAACGCAGGAGAGCGTCGTCGTTGTGGGCCGGGCGAAGTTTCTCGGCGTTTTCGTAGTGTTCCATCGCCTCCCGCAGGAAACCGTAGGCGGCTCCGCCGGCGCCGACGCCGCCCTGATGCAGGATGGCCTTGCCGCGTCGTTCGCAGATCAGGCCGGCGTAATAAACCCGTTCGTAAGGGTCGCGCAGGCGGGCCAGAACCTCCTGCGCGCCGCTGACCCCGACCGCGTAGCCTTTGCTGAAGCGATCGGTGAGCGCCAGCAAGAGCAACACCAACGCCTGTTGGTTGTCCGGATCGATGCGCAGAACGTCATGGCAGATGCTTTCGGCCGCGCCCGGCTCGTTCAGGAGGCGGTAACGCATGGCCTTGTCGAGCGCAGCCGGGATGCCTTCGGGCGAAAGCGCTTTGAGTTCGAACATAGACGTGGGAGCGCCGGAGCGCTCAGGACCAGGTCGGTCAGGTTTTTGGCCGCAACCAGCTCAACAATTTGCCCAACGGATCGTAAAAACGGTCCACCACCCGTTCCTTGAGCGGGATGATGGCGTTGTCGGTGATGGTGATGCTTTCAGGGCAGACTTTGGTGCAGCACTTGGTGATGTTGCAAAAGCCGAGGCCGTGCGCTTGCCGCAGCTCGTCGAGCCGATCCTCGGTGTCGAGCGGATGCATCTCCAACGCGGCCGCGTAAACGAGAAAACGCGGGCCGATGAACTCCTGGTGCTTCTGATGATTGCGCAAGACGTGGCAGACGTCCTGGCAAAGAAAGCATTCGATGCACTTGCGGAATTCCTGCACACGATCGATGTCGGCTTGCGCCATGCGCCAGGTGCCGTCCGGAGCCTGCGGCGGGCAGGGCTTGAACGGCTTGATCTTTTTCTTCACTTGAAAATTCCACGAGAGATCCGTGGTCAGATCGCGGACGACCGGGAACGCCTTCATCGGCTCGATCGTGATGGGTTGGTCGAGCGGAATCTGGCTCAGCCGGGTCATGCACATGAGGCGGGGCAACCCATTGACTTCCGCGGAGCAAGAGCCGCATTTGCCGGCTTTGCAATTCCAGCGGCAGGCCAGATCGTTGGCTTGCCTGGCCTGAATCTGGTGAACGGCATCCAGCACTACCATCCCTTCGCTGACCTCGGCCTGATAATCCTGGAACTTGCCGCCTTGCGCATCACCACGCCAGATTCGGAACAGGGCTTTTTTCATGTCAAGTGGATCCAGTTCACCTCGTTGAACTCATTTCATTTCATTCGGTTCACTTCATTTCGTCGATGATCTGCTTGAGATAGTCAGGCATTGGCGGAAGCGGTTCACGGCTGACTTCCATGCCGCCATCGCGGCCTTTGCGGACCATGACGCTGACCTTGGCGAAGGCCGGGTCTTTGTCGGGAAAATCGTCCCGAAAATGGGCGCCGCGGCTTTCTTTTCTTTCCAGGGCGGCGCGGGCGATGCATTGGGAAACGGTTAAGAGGCTGGTGAGATCGAGGGCCGTGTGCCAGCCGGGATTAAACTCGCGGTGTCCAGTCGCCCCGACGCGGCGGGCGCGTTCCCACAAGCGTTCGAGTCCATCGACCGCGCGCAACATCTCATCCTCGCGGCGCACGATGCCGACGAGGTTTTGCATCAGTTCCTGGAGATCATATTGGACCTGGAACGGGCCGTCCGGGCCGGCGTCCGAGCGCACGTTACGTTCAAATGGCTCCAGGGCTCGCCGCGACGCTTCCTCCAGCTGCATGGAGTTAATCTGGCCTGCCTTGTGTTCCTTCGCGTACTGGGCGGCGAATTCACCGGCCCGTTTGCCGAACACCAGGAGATCGGAGAGCGAATTGCCGCCCAACCGGTTCGCTCCGTTGATCCCGGCGGCGCATTCTCCCGCCGCAAACAGGCCAGGCACGTTCGACATCTGCGTGTCCGCATCGACGCGCACTCCGCCCATGACGTAATGGGTGGTGGGGCCGACCTCCATCGGTTCGCGCGTGATGTCGACATCGCCCAACTGCTTGAATTGATGATACATGCTGGGCAGCTTGCGCTTGATGTGCTCGGCCGCATTCGGCAGCCGTTTCTTAATCCAGGAGATGTCCAGATAGACCCCGCCATGCGCAGTGCCGCGGCCTTCCTTGATCTCGCGAACAATGCAGCGGGCGACGTGATCGCGCGTGAGCAAATCCGGGGGACGCCGGGCATTTTTGTCGCCTTGCGTATAACGCCAGCCTTCCTCTTCGTTGTCGGCCGTCTGCGCTTTGTAATTATCCGGGATGGAGTCGAACATGAACCGCTTGCCGTCCTTGTTGGTGAGGACGCCGCCTTCGCCGCGGACGCCTTCGGTGACGAGCATCCCGCAGACGCTGGGCGGCCAGACCATGCCGGTAGGATGGAACTGCAGGTATTCCATGTCGATGAGCGCCGCTCCCGCGTGATAGGCCAGAGCATGGCCGTCCCCGGTGCAGTCCCAGCTGTTGCTCGTGATCTTGTAGGCTTTGCCGACGCCTCCGGTGGCCAGCACGACGGCCTTGGCCTGAAACACCTTGAACCGACCTCGTTCCCGATCATAGGCAAATGCGCCCACCACCCGCTCGCCGTCTTTCAGCAGCGCCAGCACGCACACTTCCATGTGCACATCGATGCCGCGATGCACCCCATGGTCTTGCAGCGTCCGAATCAATTCCAGCCCGGTGCGGTCGCCGACATGCGCCAGCCGCGGATATTTGTGCCCGCCGAAATTCCTTTGCAGGATCCGCCCGTCCGGCGTGCGATCGAAAACCGCTCCCCACGCTTCCAGTTCGCGGACCCGATCGGGCGCTTCCTTGGCGTGCAGCTCCGCCATGCGCCAGTTGTTGACGTACTGCCCGCCCCGCATGGTGTCGGCGAAATGCACTTTCCAACTGTCGCGCTCATCGACGTTGGCCAGCGCCGCCGCGATCCCGCCCTCCGCCATCACGGTATGCGCTTTGCCCAAGAGACTCTTGCACACCATGCCAACCGACACGCCGGCGGCGGACGCCTCAATCGCCGCGCGCAACCCGGCGCCGCCGGAGCCGATAACCAGAACGTCGTGCTCGAAGGTCGGATAGTCGGCCATGGTTTCGGTTGCGGGCGGAAGGTTAAGGAATCATTCGGTCACTGCTGTAATCAGAAGATCCTCCAGTCAGTCCAGACGCCGACCGAGCAAAGCCGCACATAAAGGTCGCTGAAACCCACCCAAAACAAGCTGAGCCACGCCCAGAGCATGTGGCGCCGGTTAAAGCAGCTGACGCACTGGTAAGCTCGTTCGCAGAGTGGCGCTTGGGAGAGTCGATCACTGAATCCTCCAATCAAATGCCGCAGAGAATGGCAGCCGCACGCGTAACCACTCAGCAAGACCACATTCACCGCCAGCACCAGCGTCCCCAGGCCCAGGCCAAAGTGTTTCTGGCCGCTTACAGGGTCCGCAAACCACATCGCCTTCCAGACGTCGACCGCCAGAAAAGCCAAAAACACAAAACCAACATAAAGAAAATAGCGGTGGACGTTCTGCAGGATGAGCGGAAAAGAATTCTCGCCCAGATACGACTTGCGCGGTTCGCTCACCGTGCAGGAAGGCGGGTCGGCCCAGAACGCCTTGTAGTAGGCGCCGCGATAGTAATAACAAGTGAGTCGAAACAACCCCGGCGCCCACAGGATCAACAAGGCCGGTGAAAAGGGCAGCCAGGTCGGCCACCAACCCGGCTGAGGCCCAAACAAGGCATGCGGCGATGCCCCCAGCAGTTCCGGCGAGTAAAACGGTGACAGATAAGGTCCGGACGTATAATGCTCCCCCTGCAAGGCCGCCCAGGTGGAATAGATCACGAACGTGGAAAGCCCAAGACAGACAAAGATCGGCTGTGCCCACCATGCATCACGACGCATGGTCTGGCCGAATGAGCGCTCTTTCAACGACACATGTGCATTAGCCATGAACACCACCCTCGAACCCGCCACTGGCGATCAATTGAGTCGCCCCCGTCATACCGGCGGGTCGACGACAATTCAAGTGCGTTATTTCGAGCGTTAATCGTCCGCATCGCGTTCGCCGGTGAGGACGAGCCCGAGTTTCTTGAGGCCTTTGCCGTGAGCGCCGGCCCAGCGCGCGGGATACTTGGCATCCACGCCTTTCACGGAATGCCAGACAATGCGATTGAGCACATCTTCGTTGGCGCGGTCAGGCAAGCTAAAGTTCAGTTTCAGGCTTTGCTTGACCCAATATTGTTCTTTCCGCGAGAGCGAGGCGCTGCCGCCATTCATTTCGTCGAGACGCACGTTATTGGTCAAAGCGGTGTAGGGCTCGAAATTGGCGAGGGAAGTGAAACATTCAGCCATGAGAGGAGCGAGCGCATCGAGTTGGTTCATGGGCGGCAGGCCCAGGATGCGTTCCATGGTGTGAAGCACGGCGGTTTGATTGTAGAACTCGCTGATCACACTGCCACGTTTGGTGTACGGGCTGATGACCAGACAAAGAGACCGATGCCCATCCACATGGTCATAACCGCTCTGAGGATCGTCCTCGATCACAAAGATGCACGTATTGCTGCCGAAACGGCTTTGGGTGATGGCTGCGACAGCCTGGCCCAAGGCCAGATCATTGTCGGCGACTTGCGCCCGCGGCGTGGGATAACCAGGCGATGTTCCGATCGTATGATCATTGGGCAGATACAGAATGTGAAAGCTGGCCCAGAATCCATCCGACTCGGCCGCCTTCAACTCCTTGATGAAGGCCGCGGCCCGCACCACATCCGGAATGCCAAGGTTCCAACCCGGGACGTTGGTCGAACTGTAGGGACGAAGCGGCGCAATCCCGATGTTCTGGGCATAGCGAATCTGGCCCGTGCGGTTGGTGAAGTCCCGATAAATGGTCAGCCACGACGCACTGGCTGGAATGGGCGACGCGTAATCCATCTCGCCGTAATTACGGAACGAAAGGCCGTGGGAAAGGACGTTGTCCCAGATGAATCCCGAGGAAGAGTAGGTCAGCGCATCATCGCCAAACGTGTAACTCCGGCTGAATCCGCCAAACGCCTTTTCCAGATGGTCGGTGACATTGCCTTCGGTCGACCAGGAATGCCCATCCGCCGAGTTCACCCCGTTGCAGTAAAAGTTGTCCAGCAGAACGTAACGCTCCGCCAGCGCGTGGTGATTAGGAGTGACGAAGCGTGGGAAGACACAGAGGTTAGAGGCGCCGTTGCCTTGTGGAAGATCCCCAAGCACCTGGTCATAGGTTTTGTTTTCTTTGATGACATAAACAACATGCTGGAAAACGGAGGGCTCTCCGGGGCGTGCCGGCACGGGCACCGGCGGGGCGGGGCCGTTCACCCGCTCCAGAGCGCGCAGCATTTCGGGCACACGTCCATCTTCGTGGACCCAGGCGGTGTATTTGCTTAAGAGTTCGGCGCCTGGGAATGGAATCCGGTTGACGGTGCCCAGAGCGCGGTTGGCATCCCAAGCGGTGGTGTTGGGAGCGCCATTGCGTGTTCCCAAACCCTTCACATTGGCCACGTAGATATAATCGCGATCGACCACCACGGCGCCTGGATACCAGTCGGTGGGGATAAATCCTTGGACCACGCTGGTGGCGTGCTGGGCGTTGGGTAGTTCGATCAGTGCCACGGCGTTGTTCCCGGCGTTCGCCACGACCAAGGTCTTGGCATCCGTCGTCAGCGCGAGGGCGTTGGCGGCGCTGCCGAAGGGCAGCGTGGCATCAGGCCGAACCAAAATCGTCTCGCGCACCGTCGCCGTGGCGGTCTCAATGACCGTGATCGTGTCGGAATTGGCGTTTGCCACGTAGAGGGTGCCGCCATCCGGACTCAGCTCCAAATCGGCCGGATGCAATCCGGTTGGAACCAAGGCGGTCTGCACATTCTGCACTAGGTCCACGATTGATACCGCGCCGCTGGCGCCGATCCCGCGCCCGTCCACCACCACCTGCGTGCCGGCGGAATCAGCCGTGGTTTCGCCGGGCGCAGGACGGCGTCCGCCCCAGTCCGACACGTAAGCCACGGTTTCGTCCGGAGACAACACCACATCAAACGGCGCAATGCCCACGTTGATTTGGCGCAGCACGGCGCCTGTTGGTAGATTCACCACCGCCAAGGTGTTGAGGCGCGAAAGACAAACGTAAGCGCGGGTTCGGTCGGACGACACAGCCACGCCGCACGGATAGGAACTGCCAGGCATGCCTACCGTGCGTGACCAAACCAAGGCGCCGTTGGTCGCGCCAATCGTCGCCTCGTAAAGTTCCTGGCCGGCTCCAGTCACATAAAGACGAGTTCCATCGCGGGTGACGGTAATCCCGTGCATCGAAGCGCCGCTGCCGGGGAATCCCAACTGCTGAACCAGCTTCCAAGCTTTGGCATCGATGACCACGACCGCATCGTTTCTTTTCACGTAGAGCCGTTGCCCGCCCGGTCCCGCTGCCAGATCCACGGGACGCCCGCTGAACGGAAGCGAGTCCCCGATGGTTCGAATCAATTGCGCGGTGGGCAACGCGCTCTCTCCGCCAGGCTGCAGACCAACCCGCAACGGAGGAGGCACACTTTTGACACGATAAAAAGCCCCGCCCCCATCCAGGCTCACGGTGAAGATCCGGTTTGAGGTCGGCATGCCGGCATCCTGCCAATCGCTCAAGGCCAGACTGCTCGCCTTTTGGATCCGGAACAGTCCGCCGCCGCCAGACCAGCGCAGGGTGAGGGAGCCGGTTGCCTGCTCCAGCGAGGAGACGCGCACCACCGCGTCGCCAGGCGGAAGACCGCTTGCGACCGGTCCGCCCAACGCCGCGAAGGCCGTGTCGGGCCACCAACCGTTGACGAATTGGATGCTGTTGACGAAGCCAGCTGGACTGGAACCGTCGCCGCCAGCAAACAGCACCCCGGTCGGGCCGAGCGCATAGCGTCCGTCCACGCCTTCTTCAAGTTCCTGGGTGGCGACCTTGAGGCCGTCGAGATAGGTGGTGAGCCGTTGCGCGGGCGGAGCTGCCAGATCGACGGCCAAGCCAACTCGATACCAACGGTTCGGCTCCAACGAAGCGTGGAACTGATGGTTGGCGCCGATCCCATTCGGGTCAGGCAACGCGGCGGCGGCGCCCACCAGAAAATCCGCTTCGTTACCGGAGTGATTGAACGGATCGGTTTGCCACAGGGCGCGCCAATGGCCGCTGCTCTCGGACGGATACATCACATCCATGAGCAATGTGTATTGATTGACCAAACGCCCGCCGGCATTGGGACGGGCTCCATGACGCATGAGCAGGCCGTGATCGACCACGTTGCTGCCGAAATGCAGCACCTGCGCCGGTTGACCGCCAAGGGTCAGCTCGGTAAACGCCGCCGGACGCAACGTGCCATCGCGAGATTCGACGTCAGAACCAGCCGTGGCGCGCAGGTCGCCGGCGTCAAAATCCCATTGCCCTGTGACCGCTGGCACATACACGGTCAAAATTGCGCCGGGACTTTCAACAGCGCCCGCACCGTTGCTGACCACCACGGTATAGGCGCCCGCGCTGGGGCCGGCAGCTGCGGTCACCGGCAGTGTCGCATTAGTGGCTCCGGGAATGTTCGTTCCGTTCAACCGCCACTGAAAGGTCAATGGTGGCTCACCGCTGGCGGCCACCTCGAACGTGGCGAATGCGCCTGCGCTGACATTCACGCTTTTCGGCGCGGCGCTGATGACGGGCGCCGTGGGCGTAATGCTGTAGAGTCCGAAATCGTCGATGCCGAAGTACCAGCTATCGGTGCCGGCATGGGCAAACCGGAAACGGACGGTGGCCTGATTATCCGCGGCGGGCAAACGAAAGAGCTCGACTCGTTTGGATTCAACTGGGTCGTCATTGATGCGCGCGCTGATGAAGGGAGCTAAAGCCTGGCTGATGGGCGCGGCTATGAATGCGCCATAATAGCCTCCCTGCACGGCTCCCGAACCCGGATCCACATAAGTGGCGACGTCCGGATAACGATTCGTCAAAGTCCGGATGGCATCAACCACACCGCCGCTGGTGATGACGTCGGGCGTGTCCAGCATGTAAACGATCGGCAGCCAGTTCGCGCCACCGTCCACCGAGTATTCGACCGCGCCGAAGTTATCCTGATTCTGTTCCCACAGGCTGTGGTACGACAGGTGGATGTTGGTTTTGCCGGTTAAATCAAAATCACCGGACCATAAATATTGGACCTGACTGCCTTCGCGATACCCCGAGTTGGCCATGAGAAAGCGGCCCTCCGCCAGATTCGTCACCACCTGCCCATTCACAACGTTGTCTGCGTTGAAAGAGAGGACCCGGGAATAATCGGTCGGGGTATGACTCGAGTAGGCCAGGAAGTTCGAGGTGAAACGACTGCGGTCAACGACCACCCACCCGGCATACGACGCGGAGGCCAGGTCTTGCAGATCAAAAATAGTCTCCGGGAGCGTGGAATAATTGGTCTGCGTCCAGCCGGCCGGCAGACTTCCTTCCGGCACGGCATTGAAGTTTTCGAGGTAAATCGGGACGGGCAAGGAGATGGCAGCCGCCCGCGCTGGCGTCACCCCCAGAGCCAGCACCCAACCCAGGAGCAGGCTGAGGGTGATGCGTTTCATGCGGAACACTTCAGTCCATGCGTTCGATGAACGCCGCGGACCGGAGCAAGCATACTCCGATTGGGATTGGAACAAAGTGGATTTTCTCTTTGTTTCCGCGCGCGCACTACGGTTGACTTCGGTGTTGTCATTGAACCATGCGCCCGAGTTCGAAGCCGGACTTTCGTAAAACCGCGGACACCTTCCGCGCGGGCGCGAAGACATTGGCGCAACCCTACTTCGTGGCCCCGTCGGTATTTGCCCAGGAACAGGAACGGATCTTCTCCAGGCGCTGGCTCTGCGTCGGCCATCAGAGTCAGCTCCCCAATGCCGGGGATTATTTCCTGCAAGACGTGGCGGGCGAAAGCCTGATCGTGCTGCGCGATCAGCACCACGAGGTGCGGGCTTTTTATAATGTCTGCCGCCACCGCGGCACCCGGATGTGCGAGCAGACCCGCGGCCATTTCCAAACGGTTCAATGCCCGTATCACGCCTGGACCTATCAGCTCGACGGCCGTTTGGCCGGCGCACCGCACATGGATGAGGTTGCGGAATTCGACAAGGCGGCGCATTCGCTGGTCCCAGTAGCGCTGGGAATATGGGAAGGGCTCCTCTTCGTAAACCTGTCTGACCAAGCCACGCCGTTGCAGAAGTCATTCGAGCCCTTGGCTGGCAAGTTCACGGAATGGAACCTGCCCAGACTTCGTTCCGCCCGGCGGATTGAATACGACGTGCGCGCGAATTGGAAGCTGGTCTGCCAGAATTATTCCGAGTGTTATCATTGCCCGCTGGTCCACCCCACCCTGGCCAAGTTAAGCCCTTCCGACGCCGCCGAGAACGATCTTTTTGAAGGGCCGTTCCTGGGCGGGCCCATGCCGATCCGCAAAGGCCGCAGCTTGACGATGAGCGGACAGGCCTGTGCCAGGCCGGTCGGGGAGAGGCCGGAGGCCCAGACCGATGCCGATCCACATCGCATCTTCTACTACTCCATTTTCCCCAATCTGCTGCTCAGCCTGCACCCGGATTATGTCATGGTCCATCAGCTCTGGCCGCAGGCTCCCGATCGCGTGAGAATTGTTTGCGATTGGCTGTTTCATCCCGAGGCTTTCGGCCAGCACGATTTCCGCCCGGATGACGCCATCATTTTCTGGGACATGACCAACCGACAGGATTGGCGTGTCTGCGAGTTAAGCCAACAAGGCATTGCTTCCCGCGCCTATCAGCCCGGGCCCTATTCCCCGCGCGAGAGCATCCCCGCCGCCTGGGATCGCGAATATCTGCGCGCGTTGCAGGAATCTCCTCGTTAGAAATAGCGCTCAGCTCTCCACACGCTGGCCGCGGGTGCTGGCGCGCGCAGCCTGGGCCAGCCAATCCTCGTGACCCAGATACCACCGGACGGTTTCACGCAAGCCTTCGGCAAAGTCCACGGCCGGGGACCATCCGACTTCACGCTCGATCTTCGAGATGTCCAGCGCGTAACGGCGATCATGCCCGGGCCGATCCGCCACGCAAGTCATTAGCTTGCGCGAATCCCGAAAGCGGGCTGGGGCAAGCTCGTCCAGCAAATCGCAGAGCGTCTCGACCAGCCGGAGATTGGGCCATTCGTTGCGTCCGCCGATATTGTAGGTCTCGCCCTTCCGCCCGCGTTCCAGCACACACCACAAGGCCTGGGCGTGGTCCAACACATGGATCCAGTCGCGCACCTGCAGACCATCGCCATAAATAGGGATTGGTTGGCGCGCCATCACGCGCTGGATCACCACGGGGATGAGTTTCTCAGGATACTGGTAAGGGCCGTAATTATTGGAGCAATTGGTGATGATGACGGGCAGTCCGTAGGTGCGCCCATACGCGCGCACGAGCATATCCGCGCCGGCTTTGCTGGCGGAGTAAGGCGAATTGGGGGCGTACGGCGACGATTCGGTGAACGGCGATCCGTCAAGGAGACTTCCATAAACTTCGTCCGTGGAAACGTGAACAAACCGAGGGTCAAGCCGAGGTTTCGAGGACGCGTGTGCCGAGGCCAGCCAATGGCCGCGGCATGCCTCCAGCAGATGGAAGGTGCCCAGCACATTCGTCTGCACGAAATCGCCCGGGGCGGCGATGGAACGGTCCACATGCGATTCGGCGGCCAGGTGCAGGACATGCGTGATGTCATGCTCGACGACCACGCGTTGGACCTCGGCCCGGTCGCGCAAGTCGACCTTTTCAAACACGTAGTTGGGATGGTCCACCGCCGCCTCCAGATTCACGAGATTGCCCGCGTAGGTAAGACAGTCGAGATTCACCAGCCGTTGGATGGCGGCACGCGACAGAACCTGCCGGATTAAATTCGAGCCGATAAATCCGGCGCCGCCAGTGACGAGCACGTGCATGGCGGCAGAGTCTCAGGGGTTTGGTGCAATGGCGTCAAGCGACGCGCGCGAAGATAAACCGCCACCAACTGGTGCGAAGGTTCCGCGCGCCGGCCACAGGCCAGTACCAAAAGTTGAAAGCCACGCTGGCCAGAAAGGGTGCTAGGGCAAATACCCCCACCCCGAGCGTGGTCGCTCCGCTCAAGATGATCGTCAGGAGCAGGGTCACCGCGTAGGTGCAGACCATGGGCCAGAGGGAAGGCACGCGGTTTTCCGTCGCCAACAGGAAAGTCCAGAAGCTGACCTGCAGATCAATAAACCCCTGGATGAGAATGAGCGTCAGCCACGGGTGCGGGAGCAGCTGTTTATCGGTGCGGAGCAGGCTCAACAAATAAGGACCGAGCGTCCCTGCCACCACCGCGACGACCACGAAAGTGACCGCCTGCAGCCAAAACCGGGGACGAAGCAGGCGCCGCAACGCATCGTGATCGTGGCGGGCACGCAATTGTCCCACCAAGGGCCATTTGACGGTCACCCAGACGGCCGAAATCCCTTGAATGATGTTGGCCACCTGGATCGACAACCCATAAGCCTGGTAATCGGCCAGATCCAGGAACTCGGTACATAACACCGACAAAAGCAGCGTCGTGAGAAAGCTGCTCAACACTTGCAACCCCACCCGCCAGCTGTTCGGCCAAAGCACTCGCAACACACCCACGATCTCCTGCCAACTCGCCTTCCGTTCCGGCGGAGGGGGAAGCAACCTCAGCGCGGCTCGCCGCGACAAGAAACGCAGCACGAAACTCGACACGAATCCGGCCGCAAAGACGCTCGCCAACCCCGCTCCGGCCAACAACAGCACGCAGGAAAGCACCAGCTTGAGGCCATGGGCAAAAAAACCGATGCGCGCGCTGGCCGGCACCCCATTAACTCCGCGCAGAACCGCAGCCCACCAGCCCGCGTAGATCTCGAATCCGGCATTGGCCACGGCGATGCCCAGGCTGACCCAGCATAAGGTGGGATTGGATGTTTGATCCGCATTCCGCACCACCAGCCACGAGCCGACTGCCCCAAGCCCAACAAACCCCACCGCGGCCAGCGCCGAGTAATACATCTTGGCCGCATGGACAATCCGCCACAAAAGCGCCTCGTTGGGGCGTCCGCCCCCAACCGCGAGATGAACGCCATGCGGCTTGAGTTCAGCCGCGCCCCCCATCGCAAAGCTCAGGCCCCGCTCGATCCCAAACGACAACCCCACATCCAGCAACGGCACGACCACCACCAGGTTGGTCAGCAATTGATAGAAGCCCAGGTCTTGTTTAGTCGGCAGCAACAGAACCAAGAGCGGCAATACCAGCAACCCGAACCCCAATCGGATCGCATTCATGCCCCAGGACCAAATCACGGCTGAACCCATGATCCGTTTCACCAGGTCACTGACACGGGTCGCCCCGTTGTGCGCACCGACTTGTCCGCTCACCCCGCCAAGCTTGGGTGGCCACCCAAGCTGATTCAACCGAAAAGCAGCCAACCAGGCAGGAACTGTGGGCAGGAAAATAACTGGCAGAAAAATGACGCCACGCAGGGACGCACCTGTCGGGCACGCGCCTTATTAATTTTGTGGCGTCCAGCTGCCAGGCCATCTTTCTGCCCCCATCTTTCTGCCCCTGGTTCCGCCGCTAGTGATCAGACCGGGCAGGAACTGTGGGCAGAAAAATAACTGGCAGAAAAATGACACGCAGGACGCACTGTCGGCACGGGCCTTATTAATTTTGTGGCGTCCAGCTGCCAGGCCATTTTTCTGCCCCCATCTTTCTGCCCCCCAAGGCGGGTTCAGTCGAGGACGGCCCGTTCGATCACCTGGCAGACTTCGGTGGATTCCAATCGTTCGCCGGAGAACAGGTCTGGCCGTTCGCTGATCAGGATCGGATAATCGCGCGGGTTGGCCGGACAAGCGCCGTGCGAACCCTTCACCAAGGTGGCATCGAGCGGAATGACATCCATCAGCATGCGAAATCCGAGGCGCTTGCGCAGCAGCCGCCAGGCAATTCTGAATTTGAGAAAGGCCAGCGACGGATCCAAAAACAGTTCAACCGGGTCGTAGCCGGGTTTGCGATGGATATCGACGCAACGCGCGAAGTCAGGTGCCCACCGATCATCGTCCCAGTAATAATAAGTGAACCACGCGTTCTCCTGGCTTAACGCAATCAGGTCGCCCGAACGCCGATGATCCAAGCCGGCCTGCGGCTTGTCCGGGCCGGCCAGCACCCGAGCCACCCCCGGCTGGCGGCTGACCAGGTCACGCACCTGCGTTTCGAGCGATGGATCGTTCAAGTAAATATGAGCGATTTGATGGTCGGCCACGGCAAAGACCCGGCTGGCCCCGGCATCCAGCAATTCCAATCCCAGCTCTTCCTTGACCGTGAGCCAGCCTTGAGCCCGGAACACCCGGTTGAGATGCACGGGCGTGTCGACGGGCGTGATGCCATACTCGGACAACAACAGCACTGCCACATCACGAGCCCGGAAAAAATCCAGCACATCGCCCACGATCGCATCGATCGCGCAGAGATCCTGCGCGATCCGCGGATGAGCTGGCCCAAGTCGCTGGAGGTTATAGTCCAGATGCGGCAGATAAATAAGGCTAAGTCCGGGCTGATGCCGTTCCTCCACCCATTTCGCGGCGTCAGCAATCCAACGGGATGCCGCCTCCGGCCGGCCTTGCGGCGTGTTGATTCCAGCCGCCGGCCCCCAAAAAGCCGGAAACGGAAAGTCGCCGAGGGCTTGCTTGATCTCAGGCCGCAGCGAGAGGGGCCCCGTGTAGATGTCAAAGACCTTGCGGCCATCGGCCGGATAGATCGGCCGGGGTGTGATCGACCAGTCCGCGCTCGAATACATGTTGTACCACCAGAAAAGTTTGGCGCAGGTCAGTCCCGGCTGGCGTTCCCGAAGCTTCTCCCAGACTTTGCGGCCCTGGACCAGGTGGTTGGATTGTTTCCAGAATTGGATTTCGGCCAATTCCCGATCGTACCAGCCATTGGCGATGGCCCCATGCTGGGACGGGGGAGTGCCGGTGAGATAATTCGATTGGGCGGTGCAAGTGACCGCCGGCAGGGCAGGACGGATCAAGGCCGCACGCCCTTTTTTCCGAAACGCGGTGAGCCGGGGTGTGGCCGGGCCCAAAAGAGATTCGGTGAGGCCGACGACGTTGATGACCGCCGTGCGTCGCAGAGGCATGGCCAGGGCCGGTCAGCGTTTGAACATGGCGACCACTCGAGCCTGCACGCGTCGTTGGGCGCGCTCTTCCAACTCGTGGATGGACGCCGCGACGGTGGAGGCATGCATTTCGTGCACTTCGAACCCGTCCCCAATGCCGCGCAACAAGGTGATCGTCAATTCTCCGCCCAGATGTTCACGAAACTCCTCGAGCCCTTGCAGCACGACCAACGATCCGGCGGAATCCACATGCTGCAGTTCGTTGGCGTAGATTTCGAAGCCCAAATCCTCGATTAACCGGAGGATCCGTTCAGCCGCCGGGGCTTCCAGAAAACCCATCCGCCGCGAATAAATCACATCCACGGCGATGCCCACCGCCACCGCCTCGCCATGACGAATCTTGTATTCGGAGATCTGTTCGAGTTTGTGGGCCACCCAATGCCCGAAATCCAGCGGACGCGCCGAGCCCATCTCGAACGGGTCACCGGACGTGGCGATGTGATTGACATGCAATTCCGCGCATCGATAGATCAGGCGCTGCATTGCGTCGGGATCAAATTCGCGCAACTTCACCGCCGCTTGTTCGATCTCTTCAAAAAACGCCAGGTCCCGAATGCAGGCGACCTTGACGGCTTCGATGTAACCGGCCCGTTTGTCTCTAGGCGACAGGGAGGCCAGCAGTTCGTGGTCATTGACCACCGCCCACGGCACGGCAAAGGTGCCGATGAAATTCTTTTTCCCAAACGCGTTCATGCCATTCTTCACCCCCACCCCGGAATCGTCCTGGCTAAGAGTCGTGGTGGGGATGCGCACATGCCGCACGCCCCGATGCGCCGTGGCCGCCGCCAGTCCGACCAGGTCCAGCAGCGCCCCGCCTCCGATCGCGATCACGTAAGAATGGCGATCGATATGATACCGGTCGATCTGGGATTGAATCTCCGAAACGTGAAAGTAGGAGTTCTTCACCCGTTCGCCGCCTTCCAGAATCAGCGGCGGGGCCACCAGCTTCACGGACGAGGCGTGGTTGCGGAACCAAGTCTCGATTTGATGCGCCAACGCGGGCTGGGCCTGATGCAACGATTCATCCACCACCACCAGCACCTTGGGAACGACCGCCCGGCCCCCGGTCAAAACCTGTTTGAGCAACGGATTGCCCAGCCCGAATACATTCTTGGTGAAATGCACCCGATGCTGGAACTGGACGGTCACGGTGCGTTCGATCGCAGACATCGCCCGGGAGTATGCGAAGAACCCGATGGTTCATCGAGACAAAAAGAGCACGGCCGCGAACGCGACTCCCTCCCCGACACGCGCGTTCGAAAGAAGTGAGCCCCTTCGACAAGCTCAGGGCAGGCCTCCTGACCTCGGCTGCTACAAGATGAAGGGGGCCTACCGGCGCCACCAGGAGCGGCCCTGGTTCTTGCGGTCATCGCCCTGATGTTTGTGGATGTCAACCAGGTAATGGCTGCGCGCATTTTCGAGCGCCATCTGGAACTCGCTATAGCTGGCGAACCGTTGAGTGGGCTCCTTGGCCATGGCTGTCGTGATGGCGTCGCTGGTGAGTTGACTGATCTCGACCCGGACATCACAGGGGGGCGTCAATGGGGTATGCACGTGGCCGGCGACGACCTGTTCCACTGTCTCAGCTTCGAACGGGACGTGCCCGGTTAACGCATGGTAGAGGGTGCCGCCCAGGCTGTACATATCCGAGTGAAAATCCTCGCCCTGCCGCTGGATTTTTTCCGGAGCGACATAATATGGGGTGCCCCAGACGGCGGCTTCATATTCCTCGTTCTGCTCGGCCTGGCGGGCGAGTCCAAAGTCCACCAGCTTGGGTTCGCCATATTCGTTGAAGAGGATATTGCCGGGTTTGATATCGCGATGGAGCAAGTTGCGTTGCAGAGCGCTCTCCAGGGCGGAGGCTACTTTGATCCCGATATCGAGAACATTGAGTTCCGGCACGACGCCGTCGCGAATAATCCAGCTGTCGAGGCTGCCGTGATCGGCCAGTTCCATGACGATGTAGGGGCTGCCCGCGTGTTCGTCGAAGGAATACACGTGAATGATGCTGGTGTGGTTGAGGGCAGCGGTGGCGCGGGCTTCGCGATAAAAGCTTTCCATGACCTGCTTGTCCTCGACCATCTCGCGCTTGAGCATCTTAATCGCCACCATCCGTTCCAACTTGGAATCGAAGGCCCGATAAACGGTGCCCATCCCTCCGGAGGCGACGACTTCGCGCACTTCGAAGTTCCGGATCACGGTCGGGACGATGACCGGATGCCCGCATTGGCTGCAGTTGATCTGTTCCAAGGGGGGCAAATCGCTGGAAAGCCAATGCTTCTTTTTGCAAGAACCGCATATGGCCAAGCGCAGAGGTTTTCGGTCATGACTCGCTACGTCTGACACAGCCCTGAAGGTAACAGAGGTTGACCACTGGACAAGCCGTGAAGTGGTCGAAAATGCGTCCTTTCCGTTGGATTACCCACAGAGGCCAAAGCCAGGAGGGCGAGGTTGGTTTGGATTTCGTTGCAGCTGAGCTGGCGTGACGCCCGTTACTGGTGCAGGGTGGAACGGCAAAGACTATGCTTAGGGCCGGGCGTGTACTTGGAATACTACGGCCTGAGCGAAGACCCCTTCAGCATCACTCCCAATCCGCGCTTCCTTTATTACGGCGCCAAGCATCGGGAAGCGCTGAACCACATGCTCTACGGCATTCGGGCCCGCAAAGGGTTCGTCCAGATTACCGGTGAAGTCGGCGCGGGGAAAAGCACACTTTGCCGGGCGCTGCTCGGTCTACTGGGCAATAATTGCTCTACGGCCCTGATCTTGAATCCCGTGCTGAGCGCCGACCAGTTGATGCGGGCTATCGCCACCGAGTTCGGCCTGGACGCCCGGGGCTTGGACCGCCTGGAAATCCTCGAAGAGATTAACCTCTTCCTCCTCCATCAGGTGGAGGCAGGACGGGAGTCCGTCCTGGTCATCGACGAAGCCCAGGACCTGACCAACGACCTGCTCGAACAGGTCCGGCTCCTGTCCAATTTGGAGACAGATGATCGGAAGCTGCTCCAGATTGTGTTGATGGGACAACCCGAATTGAGAGACCGGCTAAACGACCCAGCCCTGCGCCAACTCCGCCAGCGAATTACCGTCCGCTACCATCTAAGGCCCTTAAAACGCGCTGAAATACGCCAGTACGTGCAGCATCGCCTGTCCATCTCGGGCGCCAAGGGGCGCCCTCAATTCACCGCTCCGGCACTATGGCGGGTTTATTGCTATAGCCACGGTATACCGCGGCTGGTCAATGCCGTCTGCGACAAATCCCTGTTGGCTGGGTTCGTTCAGCAACGCGGCAGCATCGACTACAGCTTGGTCGGGCGTGCCATCCGCGAGTTGGAAGGGAAAATCGACTTATGAGCTTGATCAACGACGCCCTCAAGCGCGCTACCCAAGCCCGGGCTCCCAAGCCCGACGGCACCAATCTCGACGTCTCCATGCGTGCGGCCGAGTCCCACGGTTCGGTCGGATTGCCGACCTATTTCATGCCTGTGTTGCTGTTTGTGATCACGGGTGCTTGCTTTTTCATCGTGAAAGGCTGGGACCACCGGCGCCAGGCCCTCCTCTACCCTCAACCCGTGAACATCCAGGCCAGGGAAATCCCCCACGCCACCCCGACCCCCGTCCCCGTGGTCGCTGCCCAGGCAACCACCGCAACCGAGCCGCCCGCAGCCGCGCCTGAAAACCGTCGGTTCGTGGTCGAAGAAACACCCGCCCCGACCGAAGAAGCCTTTCGGCTGCAAGGGATCTTCTTCCGACTTAACCGCCCCTCCGCTGTGGTTAATTCCCAGACCGTTTACATCGGTGACACCGTCGGCAGCGGCAAGGTCAAAGCCATCACGCGCGATAGCGTGACTCTCATCGTCGACGGACAAAGCAAGGTCCTGACGATGAGGTAAAAGCAAGCCGCGCACGCCGGTGCGTGGTTGGGGGACGCTGGATCTGTTGTCCTTTCTTTGGGAACCGAACATCTTGTCCCGCTTCCCACCTGCGCCCTCTCCCCATTAAACCCCATTAAGGAGCGAGGGAGTCGCGAGCACCTTGCGAAGTCACCTGCGCGTCGTCAGGTGCAGGCGCAACTAACGAGGCAGGGCCTCAGAGCGGCAAGGCCTCCAAGCCGTTCGATCTTGCAAAGAACCGTCCTTGCCTTGCAGGTCTGAGGCCCTGCCTCTTAGCCCGCGTTCACTGCGGTTGTTCTTGCGCTGAGTTCAGCTCCCGGGTAGACCCGCCGGCACCCGGAACGCGCGGCGCGCTTCCGAGCGCGAGCCGCACACGATCCGGGGCTGGCGGTCCATGAATCTGCTCTCCAAACTCACCTCCTCTCCCTTGCTGGCGCGCGTCGCGCCTTTTGTCGTCTTCATCCTGGTGACGTTTGCCCAAGGCTACGTTGGCCGGACGGGACCGTATTGGCTGTATCTCGCCAAGACATTGCTGGCGGCCTGGATGCTTTGGGCGGTTCGCGGCGTGGTCCCTGAGATGAAATGGGTGTTCAGCTGGGAAGCGTTGGTGGTCGGGACGGCTGTGTTCGTTCTTTGGGTGGGCCTGGACCCTCTTTTGGTGCAGCTCGGCTTTCCGCATTCATACCCAAAGCCGAATCTTTCCGGCTCAGGCGCAGACTGGAACCCGCATGCCACCTTTGGCCAGGGGTCGGCGTTCGCCTGGCTTTTCATCGTCGTGCGCCTGGTCGGCTCCGCTTGTGTCGTCCCGCCATTGGAGGAGGTCTTCTATCGATCCTTCTTTTATCGTTACGTGGCCCGGGTGGATTTCCAATCGGTACCCATCGGCGCCTGGTTTTGGATCCCGTTCTTGGTCACATCGGTGGTCTTCGGCTTCGAACATCGCCATTGGCTGGCTGGCATCCTCTGCGGATTCGCGTACCAAGGGTTGGTTTGTTGGAAAAAACGCCTGGGCGATGCCATCGTCGCACACGGCCTCACTAACCTGCTGCTCGGCCTGTGGGTCCTGCAACGGCGCGCCTGGGAATATTGGTGACTCGCTTACTTGCCCAACCGGAACTCGCCATGAACCTAGCCAGTTACGTGCATTAAGCCCATTGCTCATTGCACATTTCCGGGCCAGGCCGGGAGGTGCGCATGTGCAAACCTCAATAAACACGGCGTCCGCACGTTGTTTTCGTTTTGGCCCATCGTTGGCTTGCCACCTGTTAGCGGTTGAGTGATTGTGCCACAAGACAGCCGATTGAGGCGCACCAAGGACAATGACGACCACAGAGCCACAGCCAAGGCCAGACGCAGACTGATGAGCGCAACATCCAGACAACACAGGCCAGAGGTAACCGTGGTGCGCAAGCCCGCGGTGAAAGCGGGCGGTCTGAAAGTTCTGGTTGGACTCTGCTTAAGCGCGGCGGCCGGGCCGGATCTGAACGCATCCGGGGCCACCGCGGACTGGCCGGCGGCCACCAATGTCACGCGGCGGATTGTGGAACGAGCCCAGCAGGTAGCCCGGGCGGGAAACGCTACTCGCTACTCCTACGACAAGCGCGCGTTGGTCGAAGAACTGGATAGCAACGGACAGGCGGTTAAATCCACGGAGAAATATTACAGCGTCGAACTGATCGGTGGGTTGCCGTTTTCCCGGCTGGTGAGAATCGGCGGCCGCGAGCTTGCCGAGAAGGAACTCGAACGCGAAACCCGGCGCGAAACGGAGTTTCGCGACAAGGTGACTCGGATGAACCTCAGACGCCAAGCCGAGCAAGGGCAGAGTTGGGTCACCCAGGAGCTGGTCGACCGCTTTGAGTTCGTGATCCTTAAACGCGAAACAGTGCGCGGACGTTCCACCCTGGTCCTGAGTTTCGCGCCGAAATCCGCGCCCGCCACCGATGGCAGCATCCAAGACAAGGTGCTGACCCGCCTGGCGGGGACCGTTTGGGTCGACGAACAAGACTACGAAGTAGCCCGCCTGGATGCGAGCCTGCGTGAGGCCATTTCCATGGGCTGGCTCGGTCTGATGGGTTCGCTCAACCATTGCCAGATTACCTTGGACCGCATCCGCATGCCGGATGGTGTGTGGGTGAACGCCAAACAGACGCTCTGGTTCGTGGCCCGGAAACTGTTCGGCTCCCTGCGCTACCGGACCACCGAGGAGTCCAGCCAGTTTCGTCCCCACCGTTCCCAGCCGAAGTAGACCTTCCGGACTGCCAAATCGATCCAAAGGAACACGTCCTTGCGATCGCGCTCGTGCAACATTTTCCCTTCGATCAACACGGTTTCTTCGCACAGTTCCAAACGGGTCATTAGCAGGCATTGAAGTAAGGAGAAGGCCGCAACGCGCGCCGGTTGAAGAATAGCGCGCGCGCCGCGTGAGGAGTGCGCTCCGGCGCCATCTAAACCCACCAGCGACCTCCGCCGGTCTTGCTCCGGGCGGCTGATGTATCGAGGTCTGAACGATGTCGCACCTCCGCAGGGGCCGGCGGGACCTCGCTATCCCCGACTGCCAAACATTGGCGCCGGAAGCGAGCCATTCGAATTATGCCAAGCTTCAAGTATGTAGCCCTGGACTCCCGTGGAAGAGAAACGGCGGGCGTCATGGAAGTAGCGAGCCAAAGCGAAGCGTTGATGCGCCTCAAGGCACTCGGGGTCTTTCCGACCAAAGTTGCCGCCGCCGACAAGCCTCGAAACGCCGGCGCCCGCCCACACCGTCGGGCGCGCCGGGCCGGCAGGACCAAAGGCCTGTTTCGTACCTCCATTCATATCCCGGGTGTGAGCGACCGAGTGAATGCGAAAATCCTCGCGTCGTTTACGCGTCAACTCGCCACGCTGGTTGATGCCGGCATGCCGCTCTTGCGCGGATTGCGTCTGCTGGAAACGCAACAGCGACATCCTGCCCTCAAACGGATCATCGGCGAGATCGGGGGCACCATCGAGGGTGGAGGCACCTTGACCGAGGCGCTCGCCCAGCATCCCAAGGTGTTCAATCATCTTTACCTCAACATGGTCAAAGCCGGCGAGATCGGCGGGATTCTCGAAGTCGTGTTGGCGCGCATCGCCGAGTTCATGGAAAAAGCCCAGAAGATCAGGAGCAAAGTCCGCGCCGCCATGTTCTATCCGTGCGCCGTGCTGGTGGTGGCGGTGATCATCCTGGCGGTGCTGATCATTTGGGTCGTGCCCAGGTTCAAGGAAATCTTCAAGGACTTGGCTCCCAAAAGGGGGCTGCCGGCCTTCACGGAGTTCGTGTTTGATCTCAGCTCGAGCATAGCCCACCACCTGCTCGCCACCTCATTGACCCTGGCGTTGGGAGTCGTGGGGTTTCTTTGGTTCGCCCGCACCCGCTTCGGCCGGCGCCTGATTGATCGGATCAAACTCAGTCTGCCCATTCTGGGTAATGTGATCAGCCAGGTTGCCATCTCCCGGTTCAGCCGGACCCTGGGCACGCTGGTCCACAGTGGGGTTCCCATCCTGCAGGCGCTCACGATCGTGAAAGAAACCGCCGGAAACCTGGTCGTTGCCTCCGCGGTCAGCCAGGTGCACGAGGGCGTCAAGGACGGTGAAACGATCACCGCGCCCCTCGCTGCCTCCGGCGTGTTTCCGCCCATGGTGGTCGGCATGGTCGACGTCGGCGAGCAGACGGGCGCCTTGCCGGAGATGTTGCTGAAGATTGCCGATACCTACGAAGAGGAGGTCGACAATGCGGTCGCGAGCATGACGTCGCTGCTGGAACCGATTATGATCGTGATCCTAGCCCTGGTGGCGGGCAGCATTGTCATCGCCCTTTTCCTGCCCCTCATCTCTATCATCGATGGCTTCGGCGACCCGGACAGCGAGGGCCAAAGTCAGTTGGCCAACGAGTGATCCTCCTTCCAGGGTTCCACGACAAATTGGTCGCGGGCATCAAGACGGACGAAGTGGAGGCGATTAAACCCCTCATTCAGAGAAGGCATTTCCAGTCGGCCGCGGGCGCCGCGAATCGCAAACTCGGAGATGCGCTCACTGACTTCACGACTGGCGTTACGCGCCAGGGCCTCCGACACATTGGATTGAAAGAAATAGCCGTGCACGGCAAAGCGGGCGGTGCGCGCCGGGTTGATGTAACGAGCGCGTTCCTCGCGCGTGAGGTTGGTATGGTCCACCACGAACGCCGTCTCGCCGTTCAGGCAGGCGCTGACCAGCAGCTGTTCGCGATTCTTGCTCTTGAGCATGTCGAAGCTCACGCGGACATGCGTGCGAAAAAGGCGTTCCCGGTAGAAACGCGCTTTGCCGGTGGCGGGAATGCCAATGAAAAGAACGAGTTCCATGTTCGGATTTAGATTGGCGTGAAAACCACCAGTCCCCTATCCATAGGCCCGGGAGTATTCGCGAATCTTTTGGCCTTGGCGAGCGCTGGCTTGGCTTTCTTTCCCAGACGGGCGCATTCGCTCAATGCACCCTTCCCTTTCCTGGACTAGGGAGCACTCCGGCCGGCCACGGACGCGCCCCGCCGCCAGGGAGGAACGGCTCCCCGCTGCAGCACCGAGCGCACAAACATCAGTTCGCCCACGTTCTCCGGCGTTATCAAACCCACCAGCCGTCCCTGCGCATCCTCCACCGGCAACGCCGGGTAATTGCTCTCTTGCATCAGGCGAAAGGCTTGCTCAAAGGGATCGAAGGGATGCACCGCCGGAAGGTTCCGGCGCATCACATCCACGACCGGCGTCGTCATGCCGCTGCGCTGGAGGGCGGCGAACATATCGTTTCTGGTGAGAATCCCCAGCAGGCGTCCGCCGGAGTCTACGACCGGAAACTCGTGCTGCGACGTGCGCAAAAGGGCTTCCACCGCTTCCTCGAGCCGCGCCCCTTCAGCCAGGGTGACAAACTGGGTGACCATGGCCTCCGCGACCGGGAGGCCGGTGGTCATGTCCTTCATTTGCGCCATGGCAGCTTCCTGGGCCGCTCCCATGTAAACAAACAAGGCAATAACGATCAGCAGCCAATTGGGCGACGGGGACCCAAACAATCCAAAAATGCCGAACCCGAAGGCCAACACCTGACCGACCCGGGCCGCCAACCGGGTGGCCCGCCCGTGATCCATCACCAGAGCCAGCCCGGCGCGGAGAACCCGCCCGCCGTCCATTGGAAAAGCCGGGATGAGATTAAACAACACCATCACGACATTAAAGCCCGCGACCTTGGCGGCCAGCGCCGCCTGAGGATGATGCATCTGTTCCAAATCGGAGAAGTGGAATTTGAAACCCGTCACGAGCAAGAGCAGGCCTGCGATCATCACGTTCACGGCCGGCCCGGCGAGCGCCACGATCAGTTCCTGCCAAGGCTGGTCCGGCATGCGCTGCAAGCGGGCGACCCCTCCAATCGGCAGCAACGTGATATCCGGAGTGCGGATGCCGTAGACGCGCGCCGCCAGGACATGACCGAACTCGTGCAGCAGCACGCAACCAAACAGCAGCACGATGAAAAGGATCCCTTGGATGGCCGCCGCAGCGCCGCCCTCTTGATAGTACCCAATGCCAATCCAGGCCAGGAAAAGCAGAAAGGTGAAATGAATCCGGACCTCAGTCCCGGCCACCCGCGCAACCTTAATGGACCATTGCATAAGCTAAGAGACATGCGGCATCGCGGGGGGCTCGCCGAGCCGCGCTCCGTGTCCGCGGGATAAACCAGCGCCTACTCATTCGCCACCGTTCCTTGGGCGTTTCTGGGGCTTGGCCTCGAAGACCAGCTCGCCTTTCTTGAAATCCACCGTCACCAGGCTGTGATCGGTGATCTCGCCCGCCAGCAACTTGCGGGCAAGCGCGGTCTCGAGCTGCCGCTGCAGGAACCGCTTCAAAGGCCGGGCGCCATACACCGGGTCGTACCCTTCCCGGGCGATGTGTTCGCGCGCAGGTTCGGTCAGTTCCAGGTCGATGTGACGTTCCGCCAGTCGCCGGCGCAACAAGCCCAGCAGCAGGTCCACGATCTTCTTAATCTCCGCCAGCGTGAGCGGCTTGAACAACACGACTTCATCGACTCGATTCAGGAATTCCGGACGGAAATGCGTCCGCAACTCGTTCATCACCTTTTTGCGCACGTCTTCGGCGATCTCTCCGGTTTCACTGGCATTTTCCAGCAGATAAGGGCTACCGATGTTGGAGGTCATGATGATGAGGGTGTTCTTGAAATCCACCGTGCGCCCCTGGCTGTCGGTGAGCCGTCCGTCATCCAGGATCTGGAGGAAGACATTAAACACGTCGTGATGCGCTTTCTCGATCTCATCGAAGAGCACCACGCTGTAGGGTTTGCGCCGCACCGCTTCGGTGAGTTGACCGCCTTCCTCGTAACCGACATAACCCGGCGGCGCCCCAATCAAACGCGCCACCGCGTGCTTCTCCATGTATTCGCTCATGTCGATGCGCACGATATTGTCTTCGCTGTCGAACAAGCTCTCGGCCAGGGCACGGGCCAGCTCCGTTTTGCCGACGCCGGTCGGCCCCAAGAAGACAAACGAACCGATCGGCCGCTTGGGATCCTTGAGACCCGAGCGGGCCCGGATCACGGCGTCCGACACCGCTTGAACCGCTTCGTCCTGGCCGATCACACGCTGGTGCAGGATTTGATCCAGGCGCAGGAGTTTTTCTTTTTCGCCTTCGAGGAGGCGGGAGACGGGCACGCCTGTCCAGCGTGAGACCACCTCGGCGATTTCGTCCGCGGTGACCTCCTCCTGGAGCAGGCGCAGGCCGCCTTTGGCTGGATGCATCTTGGCTTCGGCGGTCTTCAGTTCTTTTTCGAGCTGCGGCAGGCGGCCATATTGAAGTTCGGCGACGCGCCCGAGTTCGCCTTGGCGTTGGGCGACCTCGATTTCGTGGCGAACCTTCTCCACTTGTTCGCGCAAGTGTTGGGCCGCTTCGATGGCCTGCTTCTCGCCTTCCCACTGGGCTTTGAGGGAATCGCGATCGCTTTTGAGATTGGCCAATTCCTTTTCCAACTGTTTTAAGCGATCCTTGGAGGCGGGATCCTTCTCCTTGCGCAGGGCTTCGCGCTCGATCTCGAGCTGGACCGCGCGCCGTTCGAGTCCTTCGAGTTCTTCGGGCATACTCTCCATTTCCGTGCGCAGCTTGGCCGCGGCTTCGTCGACCAAGTCGATGGCCTTGTCCGGCAAAAACCGATCGGAGATGTACCGGTGCGAAAGCTGGGCGGCCGCCACCAAAGCGGCGTCCTGGATATGCACCTTATGATGCAATTCGTAACGTTCCCGCAGCCCGCGCAGGATGGAAATGGTATCCTCGACACTGGGCTCGGCGACCAGCACCGGTTGAAAGCGCCGTTCCAAAGCGGCGTCTTTCTCGATGTGTTTGCGGTACTCGTCGAGCGTGGTGGCGCCGATGCAATGCAGTTCCCCGCGCGCCAGCATGGGTTTGAGCATGTTCCCCGCATCCATCGCGCCCTCCGCCTTGCCCGCGCCGACCATCGTGTGCACTTCGTCGATGAACAGGATCACCTGGCCCTGGGCTTTGGTGACCTCCTGCAGCACGGCTTTCAGCCGTTCCTCAAATTCGCCGCGGAACTTGGCCCCGGCGATGAGCGCACCCAAGTCGAGCCCCACAATCTTCTTGTCCTTGAGGCTGTCCGGCACGTCTCCGGCCACGATGCGTCGGGCCAACCCTTCCACGATGGCGGTCTTGCCTACCCCAGGCTCGCCGATCAACACCGGGTTGTTTTTGGTCCGGCGAGAAAGCACCTGCGTGCAGCGCCGAATTTCGTTATCGCGCCCGACGACGGGATCAAGCTTGTTCTGCTGGGCCAGCCGTGTCAGGTCGCGTCCATACTTCTCCAGCGCTTCGTAGGTGGCCTCGGGATTGGCACTGGTCACGCGCTGATGCCCGCGCACTTCGGTCAAGGCTTTGAGGAATTCGTCCCGGCGCACGCCCAGCGCTTTGAACACTTTGCCGATCGGCGAGCTGGAAGGTTCGTCAAACAACCCCAGCACCAGATGCTCCACACTCACGTAATCATCTTTGAGCCGTTTGGCTTCGTCCTGCGCCTTGACCAGCATTTTGTTCAGCCGCTGCGTTACATAGAGCCCGGGTGAGGTCGAGGCGTCGCCGCTCACGCGCGGCAGCCGGTTGAGTTCCTCCTCCACCTTGGTCTTCAGCAGATCGGGCGCAATCCGCGCTTTCTCGAACAAACGCGGCACCAGTCCCCCTTCCTGTTCCAGCAGCGCCAAAGCCGCATGCTCCACATCCACCGTCTGATGCTGATGGCGTGTCGCGATCTGCTGGGCTTCGGTCAGAGCCGACTGCGCTTTCTCGGTAAACTTGTTCAGATCCATAGCATTCTAGGTAATGGGTCAGGAGAGGATTGTCCAACCGTTGTTTGCCGGGGGCGCATTCGGATACTGCCCCCGGGATCGCGGCCTTTAGGCCGCTTCGAGATGGGGATCGGAAGAAGCGTTGGGTAGTTCCTTGGTCCTCGAGCCGACGGACGATGAAGCGGCGTAAACGCCGCGCACCAAACTGCATTGTTCGGGGGGGCAGTGCCTAAATACGCCCGGTTGCTGGCCCCCAAGGAGGCTAGTGCGGCATTCTTGCCAAAAAGATTTTGGGCGGGAGGAAACGCGATCATCAGCGCATGTCGGCCAGGAAGGGCAATTGCTGGCGGTAGACGGCCAGTTCCGCGGGATCGAGTTCAGCGCTGATGACGCTCTCGCCGTAGCCGCCGTCGGCCAGGATGTCGCCTTTGGGACTGACGATCAGGCTCCGGCCGTTGTAGGTGAGGGTCGGATCCTTGCCGGAGCGGTTGACGCCCGCGACGTAGGCCTGGTTCTCAATGGCGCGGGCTTGCAGCAAAGCGGTCCAGTGATGGATGCGGGCGATCGGCCAGTTGGCGATCACGGTCAAGAGTTGTGCCCCGCGTTTGGTGGCTGCCCGGAAATGTTCCGGGAACCGCAAATCGTAACAGACAAAGGGCGAGACTTTGAGCCGGTTCCATTCGAACAAGACCACACTGCGGCCCGCGTCATAATTCTTGGATTCGCCGCCGAGGGTAAATGGTTGCAGTTTCGAATAGCGCGCGATCTCTTCGCCTTCCGGAGAGAAAACAACGGCTTGATTGCTGCCCTTGCCATTGGCCTTGGCGGTGACCAAGCCGCCCATCAGATAAATGTCATGTTCCTTGGCCGTCCGGGCCAGAAACCGTTCGGTTTCGCGTTCGCGGCCCTCGCGGACGGCCGGAACGTTCATGCTGAATCCGGTGGCGAACATCTCCGGCAGCAGCACGAGGGACCCGCGCTCCGGCGGCGTGGCGGCCAGCAACCGTTCCACGCGCGCAAAGTTCGCTTTTTTGTTTTCCCAGATGATGTCCAGTTGAACGCAATAGAGTTTCATACCAGCTTGCTCAAGCCGTTGACGAGTCGGTTCACGCCTTCCATCACGGTTTTCTCCGGCAACGCGGCGTAGGCGATTCGCAGATGACAACCTTGCTCGAGACCAAACGCGTTGCCTGGGATGACCGCGACGTGATGCTCGCAAATCAAACGTTCGCAGAGCGCCAACGGCTCGCCGCCTCCCGGCAGACGCAGCAAGAAATAAAAGGCGCCATCGGCCGGAGGAACTTCGCAGAGCCCGCCCAATGCCGTCAATTCCCGCCGCACGATGGTCCGCACGCGCGCGATGTCCTTCAGCCGTTCCCGGCAGTAAGCGGCTCCAACCCGGAGGGCACCCAGCGCCGCATATTGGGAAATGACCGGGGCGCAAATCAGGATGGTGTCCTGGATTTTGCGCACCGGCGTCAGCAAGGATTCCGGGATCACCATCGCGCCAATGCGCCAGCTCGCAAACCCGTAGGCCTTCGATAACGAATAAAGCGAGATGGTGTGGGAAGCGGCGCCCGGCAGGGACCCGGGCGAAAAATGGCGCGCCTGCTCGTAAACGAAATATTCGTAGGCCTCGTCATGGATGTGGAATAACCCTCGTTCGCGGCAAAGTTCGTTCACCGCCCGCAGCGCAGCCTCGGGATAAACGGCCCCGGTGGGATTGTTGGGCGAGACCGTGACCACGGCGCGCGTGCGGGCAGTCACTGCATCGCGGATGGCATCGAGTTGCAGTTGATAATTGGTATCGGTCGGGACCAACACGGGGCGGCAATTGGCCATGGTGACCGCCATCTCGTGATTGAAGTAATAAGGCGTCTGCAGGATGATCTCGTCTCCCGGATCGGCGATGGCCAGGAGCGCATTCCAAAATGCCATGTTGCCGCCCGCCGTGATTACCACCCGGGCTTCTTCCCCGAGGACAATTCCGTTCTCCTCCTTCAGCTTGCGGCCAAAGGCCTCAATCAATTCGGGCATCCCAACCACCGGCTTGTATTTGTGGTTGTCCGAGTTGGCGAGAAAATGCTGGACCTGCGCGATGGCCTCCGGAGGCGGGCCGTAACTGACCACCCCCTGGCCCAACGAAATGGTGTCAGGTACCTGGCGAATCCATTCCGCCACCACTGGGATGATGGGGGATTGCACGGCCTGAATTCGTTCGGACGGGCGCACGGGCGAGAGCCTAAGCAATAGGCTTGCTGAACACGAACGAAATCGCCTGCCGCACTGGCTGAAGGGAGCGGGAGATTGCCTCTTTCTTTTCAGGACCGCCGCGTGTATCAACGCCCCACTAAATTTTCGCATCATGAAGACGCGTTCGTTTCGGTTATTTCCCGCCGGCACCCTGGCTCTGGCCGTGCTTGCGCTCCCCCCCATCATGGCCCGAGCTGAATCGGAACAACTCGGCTGCGGCAAAGCCCAAGCCTGGCTGGCGGCCGCCCTCGACAGCCCGGAGTATCTCAAATACGCGCCCAGCCGCGAGATTCAGGTCCGGCATCTGACCCTCGACGTGACGCCTGATTTTAAGGCGCGGACGGTGTCCGGGTCCGTCACGGTGCGCTTTCAGCCAATCGCCAGATCCTTCAGCGAGCTTAAACTCGATGGGATTAACTTGTCGGTCGCCGCGGTCGAGTCGTCCGAGAAACTGCTGGGCTGGCAAGCCACCGAGTCGCAGGTCATCGTCACGTTTGCCGAACCGATCCCGCCCGATCGCGAGGCCAGCGTAACGGTGAAGTACAGCGCTTCCCCGAAGAAAGGACTTTACTTTCGCACGCCGGAGATGGGCTACAAGCAGGGGGACACGCATCTCTGGACGCAGGGCGAACCCCTGGAGGCCAGGCATTGGTTCCCGTCGGTGGACGCGCCCAACGCGAAGTTCACCAGCGAAGTGATCTGCCACGTGGTGGAGGGCATGACGGTGCTGTCGAACGGTCGCAAGGTCTCCGAGACCAAGGATTCCAGCACTGGCCTGGTGGCCGTGCGCTGGATGCAGGAGAAGCCCCATGCCAATTATCTGATCGCGCTCTGCGCGGGTTATTTCAAGAACGTGGACGACACGTATCGCGATATTCCGCTGGCCTTCTACACGCCGGCGTCCCAAATCGAACAAGCGGCCACGTCGTTCCAGGACACCAAGGATATGATGGCTTTCTTCGAGAAAGAGATCGGCGTCGACTATCCGTGGGCCAAATATTACCAGGTTTGTGTCGACGATTTTTCCTGGGGCGGGATGGAGAACACCACCCTCACCATCCTGACGGACCACACGCTCTTCACGCCGGCCACCGAAAACCTGCGCGACAGCATCGGGTTGGTCGCGCACGAACTCGCCCATCAGTGGTTTGGTGACCTGGTCACCTGCAAGGATTGGTCGCATCTCTGGCTGAACGAAGGATTCGCCACCTACTACGAAGCCCTCTACCAGAGGCACAAGTTCGGGCACGAGCTGTTTCTCTATGAGATGTACCAGAACGCCCAAGGAATCCTGGGCCAGGCCAACGATACCAACGCCATCGTGCGGCGGGACTTCAATGATCCGGACGATCAGTTCGGGTTTCATGCCTATCCGAAAGGCTGCTGGGTCTTGCACATGCTGCGTCAACAACTGGGCGACGACCTGTATCACCTCTCCATCAAAACCTATCTGCAACGCCATCAATACGGCAATGTCGTCACCGAAGACCTCAACCGCGTCATCGAGGAAATCTCCGGCCGTTCTTTCGACCAGTTCTTCAACCAATACGTTTATCACGCGCATCATCCGGAGCTGAACATCAGTTACGGCTGGGATGAACGGGCCAAACTCGCCCGGCTCTCGATCACGCAGGTCCAAAAACTCAGCGACGACGTGTTGCTCTTCAAGGTCCCGCTGCCCGTCCGGTTCCGGACCAAGTCCGGGCTGATCGAACGCACCCTCGACGTGAAAGCCAAAGCGGAAGATTTTTATGTCGCCCTGCCCGAGGCCCCGGAGCTGGTTCGCATCGATCCCAACCTCACGGTCCTGGCCAAGATCTCTTTCACTCCGACCGCCGCCATGCTCGATCGTCAATTGACCGACACCAACGACGTGATTGGCCGTCTGCTCGCCGCCGAACAACTGAGCGGCCACAGCGATGCCCTCTCCAAACTGAAACACGCCCTCAACCATGACTCGTTCCATGGCGTGCGTCTGGCCGCCGCCCGCTCGATCCGCGCGATCCAAAACGACGACGCCACCGCCGCCCTCCGCGACAGCCTCAAACAAAACGATGCCCGCGTCCGGCGGGAAGTCGTGTCGGCCCTCACTTCCTCCTATCGCGAATCCAGCTATGAAACCGCCAAGACGGTCCTGGAGCAGGAAAAGAACCCTGACATTCAAGCGGTGGCACTGGGCGCCCTCGGGCCATACGACAAACCGGACGTGCACGACATTCTTCAGCGTTTCCTGCAGTCGAGCTCCTACCGGAATCATCTGGCGGAGACCAGTGTCGGCGCCATCCGCGGACAGGACAACGCCAGTTACATCGGGCCCCTGCTCGACACACTGAAAACCAATGAAATGGCGTTCACCACCGGCGGCTTCGGCCGCGGCCTGGGCGCTCTCGCCTGGCTGGCCCGCAATGAAGACAAGAAAGACGCGGTGCGCGACTTTCTCATGGCGCGCCTGGAGCATCCCAAAAAACAGGTGCAACAGGCGGCCATCAACGCCCTCGGCACTCTCGGGGACACCAAGGCCCTGGCCGCCCTCGAACGGATCGCCGCCGGCCCCAAGGAAAACCCGGAACGCGCCGCCGCCGAACGCGCCGCTAATACATTGCGCGACGGCCGCAAGCCGTCGGTTGAAGTCAGCGCCCTCCGCAACGAAGTGGTCAACTTGCAGAAAGATAACCGCCAACTGCGTCGCGACCTCGACGAGCTGAAAAAGAAGCTCGAGGCGCTCACGCCCAAAACCGCCGACGATAAATCAGGCAAGCCCCCCACACGACCCGCCAAGGAACGGAAGTAGTATTCGCTGGAGCAGCTGAGGTCAGGAGGATCTGATCTGCCTGCGCGTAAGCACCCGCCGGCTGCGATCGTATCTCCAGGGCAAACGGGAAGAATGAGCCTCCTGACGTCGGCTACTACGGGATGGGGATGGTTGCAGGTTGACTCGCCGGCGGATGCTGCGTATACCGAGCGGTAAGATCTGGTGAAAAGGCGCGATTCCAGAGCCCGAGCCCGCCTCCTGCACGCCGCCCTTCGGCAATTTGCCGATCGCGGCTACGCGGGCGCCTCCGTCCAGTCGATTGTCGATGCGGCTGGCGTGACCAAACCCACGCTTTATTATCATTTCGACAGCAAAGCCGGTTTGTTCCAGGCCTTGCTCGATTGGGCGCACGATGAACGGTACCGGCTCATGCGGCAGGCCCTCAAAAATCGGGCCAGCCTGAAGGAACAGCTGATCGAGATCCTCGCCGCCCTGTTCGAATTCATCACCCATCATCGACCGTTGATGCGAATCGCTTTCGCCACCGCGTTCGCCGCCCGCGGCGAAATCCCCGCCCAAATCCGGTATCTGGACAAGCCCCAGCGCAATTTCAATTTCATCCACCGGCTGATCCGGCAAGGACGCGCCAAAGGCGGCCTGCTTCCGGGCTACAGCACGCGCGAGTTGGCTCTGGGCATCTGGGGTTTAATGACCATCCGCGTCATGGAATACCTGGTCACCGGCCATCCGCCACTGACCCGGCGCGACGCGGAATCGGTGGTTCACCTTTACCTCGGCGGGGCGGCCCGTCACGCCGCTTGACCATGGAACACACCGCCACCGCCACGCTGATGGACCACGAACTGACACCGACTTCGTTCCGCTTTTTCCCCACCGCTTTCCTGCTCCTGGCTCCGTTGCTACTGCTGGCCACGGGTTGCCGGGAACAAAGCGCGAAAGCGAGCACAGGGGCCGGCGGGGGGTTTGCCGTGCAAGCCGTGGTAGTCGATGCAACCCTGCAGTCGATTTCTGAAACGCTCTCCTTGGTCGGCACGCTAGCCGCCGACGAGATGGTGGAGATCAAGTCCGAGACCGACGGGATGGTGGTCGAGATCCTTTTCCAGGAAGGACAGAAGGTGAAGGGCGGCGATTTGTTGTTGCGCCTGGACGAAGTGAGAGCCAGCGCCGCCCTGGAGGAGGCGGAGGCCAATTTCAAACTCAGCCGGCTGACCTATGACCGGAGCCGCCAGTTGTTTCAGGACAAATTGATCAGCCAACAGGAGTTCGACCAAGCGGGCGCCCAGTTCCAGGCCCATCAGGCGAGCGTGGCGATGCGCAAACGGGAACTCAAGGATGCGCGGATCGTGGCGCCGTTTGAGGGGATCGTCAGCTCCCGTCAGGTGAGTCCGGGTCAAGTGATCTCCAAGAACACGACCTTAACCTGGCTGGTGGATCTCGACCCGGTAAAAGTGGAATTGAACGTGCCGGAACGGTTTGTCAGCCAACTGCGGCTCGGGCAGAAGCTCGAGATCACGGTGGCGGCCTTCCCGGCGCGCGTCTTTTCCGGCGAAGTCTTTTTCATCGCGCCGTTCGTGGAAGCCAACACGCGCACCGCTTTGGTCAAAGCGCGCGTTCCGAATCCGCAGGACGAGCTGAAACCCGGCATGTTTGCCAACCTCGATCTGACCCTGCGCCTGAAAGAGCAGGCCATCGTCATTCCCGAGACCTCCGTCATGGCCACTGGCGACCGCACCGTGATCTATGTGGTGGACAAACAGGACACAGCGCAGATTCGACCGGTGAAACTGGGCTTGCGCCAGGCCGGCATCGTGGAGATCGCCGAGGGCCTGAAAGCCGGGGAGCGCGTGGTGGTGGAAGGACACCAAAAGATCCGGCCGGGGGGCAAGGTCAAGCCGGTAAAACCGGCGGAGCCGATCGGGTCAGACGCCGGCGAGAAGGGCAAGCCCCTGTGATTTTACCGCGCATCAGCATCAAGCGGCCGGTTCTCACCGTGATGATGAACCTGGCCTTGATCCTGTTTGGCGCGATCTCATTGTCCCGCCTGCCGGTGCGCGAGTTGCCTGACATCGATCCGCCCATCGTCAGCGTGACCACGGTTTATCCCGGCGCCAACGCCAGCGTGGTGGAAACCGAGGTGTCCGAGCGGCTGGAAGAACAACTGAATAACATCGAGGGCATTCGCACGCTTTCGAGCCAATCCCGCGAACAGGTCAGCACCATCACGCTCGAATTCGATTTGAGCCGTGACATCGATCAGTGCGCTCAGGACGTGCGCGATCGCGTGTCGCGCGTGCGCGGGCGCCTCCCGGAGTCCATCGACGAACCGATCGTGGCCAAGCAGGACGCCGATGCCCAGCCCATCATCTGGATTGGAGTCAACAGCGATGTCTACACTGCGCTGGAACTCACCTTGTTGGCCGAGAAACAAATGAAGAACCGCCTGCAGACGGTGCGAGGCGTTTCCGGCGTGATCATCGGCGGCGAAAAGCGTTACGCCATGCGCTTGTGGTTGGATTCGGAGAAAATGGCGGCCCATCAGCTCACCGTGTTGGACATCGAACGGGCTCTGCGCCAGCAGAACGTCGAACTGCCCAGCGGCCGGGTGGAAAACCTCCAGCGCGAGATGACCATCCAAACCCGCGGCCAGATGAAGACCCCGGAGGAATTCAACGATTTGGTGTTGCGCCACGACGGCGCCAAGCTCGTGCATTTGCACGACGTGGGCGAAGCCCGCTCCGGAGTTGAAAACGAACGGACGGTGGCCCGCAACAATGGGCGTCCCTGCATTTTCCTGGGCATCGTCAAACAATCGAAAGCCAACACCGTGGAGGTGGCCGACGGGATTATGGCCGAAGTGGCGCGGTTGAAGCCGACGTTGCCCGAAGGGATCGAACTGGTTTTTAATTACGATGAGTCGACTTTCGTGCGCAAGGCCATCAGCGAAGTCTGGACCACCCTCAGCCTCGCTTTTGTCTTGGTGGTGTTATTGATTTGGCTGTTTCTAGGCAGTTTCCGGTCCACGCTCATCCCGTCGGTGGCCATTCCCGTTTCCATCATCGGGACCTTCGCGATCCTGCATGCGTTCGGTTATTCGGTGAACATCCTGACCATGCTGGCGTTGGTGCTGGCGATTGGGGTGGTGGTGGATGACGCCATTGTGGTGTTGGAAAACATTCATCGCCACGTCGAGCAGGGGCTGTCTCCGATGCAAGCGGCGTTTAAAGGCATGGAGGAAATCTCCTTCGCCGTCATTGCCATCACCTTGTCTTTGATCGCGGTCTTCACGCCACTGGCCTTCGTGCAGAGCGCCACCGGCCGTTTGTTTGTGGAATTTGCCGTGGCGGTGGCCGGCAGCGTGGCGGTCAGCGCGTTCGTCGCCTTGACGCTTTCGCCGATGATGGCGGCGCGCGTGCTTCGGGAACACGAGCCGCACAGCCGTTTCTTCGTCATCCGCTGGTTCGACGCCATGCTGGGCTGGTTTACGCGGCTTTACGCCCGGCTCTTGCAGCCCAGCGTCCGTCTCGCCTCAACCCTGGCCCGGCCGTTTGTCCGCTGGCCGTTTGGTCTGCGTCTGCTGGCCGGCGTGGCCTTTGCCGGCCTGCTGGCCATCGTGGTCGGGTACCCCAACTACTTTCTTCTGGGACAACTCGAGGGGGAATTCCTGCCGGAGGAAGACAAAGGCCGTTTCTTTTGTTTTGTCTTCACGCCGGAAGGCTCGACTCTCGAGTATACCGACCGGCAAGCGGCCAAGATGGAGGCCATGCTGAAGAAAACCCCGGAGGTGGAGGCGTATGGTAGTGTAACCGCCTTCGCCCAGGTTGGTCCGGGCCAAGTCAACCAGGGCATCGTATTCGTGCGGCTGCAGGATCCAACCAAGCGGAAACGCGACATTCAACAGATCGTCAATGCGCCCGGCGGCCTGCGTCAGCAATTCTTCGAGGAAGTGGAAGGGGCCATCGCGGTGCCGAACATTCCCAAGGCCATTGGGCGCAGCTTCGGTTCGCCCTTTCAGCTGGTGATCCAGGCCCAGGACCTGGATCAACTCAGCGCCTATACCGACAGTCTGCTGAACAAACTTCGGGCTATGCCCACGCTGGTCAACGCCCGCAGCAGCTACGAGGTGACCAAGCCCGAGTTGCGTCTGGCCATCGACCGCAGCCGGGCCGCGGCCCTGGGGGTGAGCATCGAAGACGTCTCACGCACGCTCCAGATTCTTTTTGGCAGCCTCGATTTGAGCCGGATTAAACTGGACGGCAAGGAATACGACGTCATTGCCCAACTGCAACGCACCTCCCGGCTGCTTCCGCAGGATCTCGACCGGATCTACGTGCGCAATCAGGGCGGACAGCTGATTCAGCTCAGTGCGATCGTTCGCCGCTCGGAAGGAGCCACCGCCAATGCCATCGAGCATTACAATCGCCTGCGCAGCACCACCATCTCCGCCTCGCTCAATGGCGTCCCGCTTGGCACCGCCATCCGGCAAGTGGAAGAATTGCTGAAGAACGATTTGCCGCCTGGGTTTTTGCATGACTGGGCCGGCGAATCCCGGGAGTTCACTGATTCGATCGGGCAATTCCTTTTTGTGCTCATTCTGGCGTTGGTCATCACTTACATGGTGTTGGCGGCTCAATTCGAGAGTTTGGTTCACCCGGTCGTGGTGATCCTATGCGTGCCGCTCGCTGGATTCGGCGCCTTGGGCCTGCTGTGGCTCGTGAGTTTCCTGTGCAAGATTCACGTGTTGCCTCCGTTGGTTGCGATGAACATCAACCTCTTCAGTCTAATCGGGTTCGTGCTCCTGGTGGGGTTGGTCACCAAAAATGGCATTCTGCTGGTCGAATTCGCCAACCAACGCCGCGCGGCCGGCATCCCTCCCGGCGACGCCATGCTCGAGGCGGGCAAGGTCCGGTTGCGCCCCATCCTCATGACCGCTTTTTCCACCATCGCCGGGATTCTTCCGGTGGCCATCGGGTTCGGCGCTGGGGCCGAAAGCCGCCGGCCGATGGGTATCGTCGTGGTCGGCGGTATGCTCAGCAGCACCATCCTGACGCTCTGGGTCATCCCCATGGTCTACACGTTCTTCAGCGAACTCGCGGCCTCCCCTCGGCATAAATCGGCTTCACCTGAGATCAAGCCGGCATCCCAGTTGGCCCCGGTGAAATAGGCGGCCCCGCGACGTACTTGTTTAGCGCGCGAGGGAGCGCGGCGTTTACGCCGCTTCAATGTCCGGCGGGTCGGCCGCGGTGGGAGTTGCAAGCGCTTGCTCCGATTCCCAACTTGAAGCGGGCTGAAGCCCGCGCTCCGGGGACGCTAAACACGTACCCCGCGACTGCGGGGCCGGGTGAGGCGTTTCCGCTTTCGCTTTCCGCCTTCCGCTTTCCTCCCACTGCTTTTCCCTGTTGGCTTCCGGTGCCGGTTTCCTGGTAGACTTGGAGCATGCCATTGACCTCCAGCGCGCCCGCGCTTGCCACGGGTTTATTTGCGGCGCTGCTGGTCTCCTGTTCCGAACCGACGGGTGGCGGCCGAACGGCCGCCAACGGTCCTGCTCGCCCCGTGCGGACGGTGACGGCCGAGCTCAGGCCCATGGAACGATTGATCAGCCTGACCGGCTCCTTGGCAGCGCAAGAGCAGGCTACGATCAGCGTCAAGGTCGCCGGACGGGTGAAAACACTGGCCGTCGACATTGGGAGCGTGTTGAACCAGGGCGAACTTATTGCGCAGATCGAACCGCGCGATTACGAACTGCGCGTCCAACAAGCCGCCGCTGCTTTGGCCCAGGCCCGAGCCACCGTGGGTCTGCCCTTGGACGGCAATGACGATCGCTTCGAACCGGAGAAAACCACCACCGGCCGCCAGACCAAGGCCGTGCTGGACGAAGTCACCAAGAGTTATCAGCGGATCAAAAGCCTGCACGAGCAAGGTGTCTTGGCCAAGTCCGAACTGGACACCGCCGAATCCCTCTACACGGTCGCGGTCAACCGATACGAGGCCGCCTTGGAGGAAGCTCAGACCCGGCGAGCCGCCCTCGCCCAGCGTCGGGCCGAATATGAGCTGGCCAAACAGCAACTCTCCGATACCACCGTGAACGCGCCCTTCTCCGGTATCCTGCAGGCTCGGCTGATTGATCCCGGTGAATTTCTGGCCGCGGGCGCGCCGGTCGCCGAACTGGTGCAGGTCGATCCACTCCGGTTGCGCGTGGATATCCCCGAGCGTGAATCCGCCGCCGTTCACCCCGGGCAGGCCGTCCGCCTGACCGTCGAAGGAGACACCAACATTTACCATGGTTTGCTCACCCGGGTCAGTCCAGCCCTGGATGAGCAAGCTCGAGTGCTGCGGGTGGAGGCCGACGTGCCGAGCCAGGGCGTTTTGCGTCCCGGCCTGTTCGCTCGCGTCCAGTTGGTGGCGCGAGCCGATGACCCCGGCCTGGCCGTGCCTGCCAACGCGCTGGTCGTGTTCGCGGGACTCGAGAAGGTGATCATCGTGCGCGACGGGAAAGCCGTCGAGAAACCCGTGGACACCGGCCGGCGCGGGCCCGACTGGGTGGAGGTGGTGAGCGGCCTCCAGCCCGGTGAAAACATTGTGGTCGATCCCGGGAACCTGCGTTCCGGCCAGGCCGTGGTCATGACGGTGGTGACTGACGACACTTCGCCACCGGTGGGTTCGGGGCGAACGGTCTCCCGAGCGCCCTGAAGTGCCGACCATGAATTGTTGTCCTGCCTGACGCCGTGCAAAAGCTCGCCGAAATCTGCATCCGCCGGCCGGTTTTCGCGTCGATGCTTATTCTGACCCTGGTGGTGGTGGGTTCAGCCAGCTTCGTTCATTTGGCCGTGGACCGCTTTCCCGCGGTAGACCTGCCGACGGTTCGGATCAACACGCGACTGCCGGGGGCTTCGCCGGCCGAGGTGGAGTCCCAGATCTCCAAGCCCATCGAGGAATCCGTCAACACCGTTGAAGGGATCAAAGAGCTCCAGTCGATCAGCGGCTCGGGCATGTCCTTTATCAACGTGAACTTCGAACTGAACCGCGACATCGAAGCCGCGGCCCAGGACGTGCGCGATCGCGTGGCGGCCGTCTTGCGCGAGTTGCCCCGGGACGCCGATCCGCCCATCATCACCAAATCCGACAACAACCTGTCCCCCGTTCTTTCCATCGCCATCACCGGGCAACGTTCGCATCGGGAGCTGACGGAATTGGCGGACAAGGTGGTGAAAGTGCAGGTGGAACGTTCGTTCGGCGTGGGTGAAGTCGAGATCATCGGTGGCCTCGAACGCGCCATCAACATATGGGTCGACGCCGACCGGTTGGCCGCCTACCAGATTCCCATCACGGCGGTGCGCGCGGCCGTGGAACGTCAAAACGCGGATGTGGCGGGCGGCAATGTCACGACCAGCCTGCGGGAACAAAGCCTTCGCACCATGGGCCGGCTGCCGGACGCGCGCGCCTTCAACGATCTGACCATCGTCACCCGCAAGGGCACGCCCATTCGCGTCCGGGACATCGGTCGGGCCGAAGACGGGACGAAGGAGCCGCGTTCGGCCGCGCGTCTCAATGGGGTGCCCTCGGTGACCATGGATGTCCTGCGACAATCGGCGGCCAACACCGTCGCGGTGATCGAAGGAGTCAAAGCCAAGCTGCATTCCATCCAGAGCCAGCTGCCGGCGGACGTGCGGCTGGAGATTATCCGGGATCAATCCCGTTACATTTACGAGGCGTTGCACGAGATTCAGCGGCACCTAATCCTGGGCAGCATCCTGGCCTGTTTGGTGGTGCTGTTGTTCATGCGCAACTGGCGGGCGACTGTCATCGCGGCCGTTGCCATCCCGACTTCGGTGATTGCCACTTTCGCGATGATGAAAGCGTTGGATTTCACGTTGAACAGCGTGACCATGCTGGCTCTGGTCCTCATGGTCGGCATCGTGATCGACGATGCGATCGTGGTTCTGGAAAATATTTTTCGTTACATCGAAGAGAAGAAGATGGCCCCCTTCGAAGCAGCCCGGGCCGCCACCGCGGAGATCGGCCTGCCGGTCATGGCCACGACCTTCAGTCTGGTGGTGATCTTTGTGCCCGTCTCCTTCATGTCGAGCATCTCCGGACGATTCCTCTACCAGTTCGGGATCACGGCGGCCGTGGCCGTGCTGGTCAGCCTGCTGGTCTCCTTCACCCTCACGCCGATGATGAGCGCCCGCCTCCTGCGCCCCGCCAATGGCGCGGGCGCTCATCTGCCTGAACCCCGCTCCCGGCGCGGATTTTATGCGGTCTTGGATCGCACCTATACCGGATTGCTGACGCGGGCCATGCAGTATCGTTGGTGGCTGGCCCTCGCCAGCCTGCTGGTCATTGCCTCCTCGGTGCCTCTCTACAAGCTGGTTCGTCAGGAATATGTCCCCAGCAACACCGACGAAGGTGAATTCGACGTTTATGTGAATGCCCCGGAAGGAGCCAGCCTCGATGCCATGAAAGAAGTCGCCAACCGCGTGGAGACGGAGATCCGCGCTGTCCGCGGAGTACGCCTGGTGCTCACCTCGATCGGCAGCGGCGGTTTCCTGGGCGGGGTCAACGGAGCCCGCTTTTACGTCCGCTTGGCGCCGCATGCCGAACGGATTTTCTCCTGGCAACGCCTGCTGCATTGGCCGCCCTGGCGCGCGTTTCAGGGAAATTACTCGCAGCGCGACGCGATCATGGAGATTCGCAGGCGCCTGAAACAGTTTCCGGACCTGCGCGGCTCGGTGCGCAACCCTCAAACCTTCAGCCTGGGCGGTCCTAACTACGACATCGACTTTGCTCTGCTCGGACCCGAGCTGAAAGATCTGGCGGCTTACGGGGAACAACTCCGTCAGCGGGCGCCGCAATTGGGCTTACTCGATGCCGATACCACCCTGCGACTGGACAAGCCGGAATTACAGATCGAGATCGACCGCGAACGCGCCGCGCGCCTGGGCGTGGATACCGAAGACATCGCCACGGCCGTCCGGATCATGGTCGGGGGTGACCAGAAGGTCTCCCGATTCCGGGATGAATCGGTGAACGACGATTACGATGTCCAGTTGCGCTTGCAGGAAAGCGACCGCAACGATGCCGCGGCCATCGCCCGGCTTTATGTGCCCAGGCAGGGAGGGGGCTTGATCCGGCTCGATAACGTGGTGAAGATCGTTCCCGCTCAATCCGCCTCGCGGATTGATCGGCTCGACCGCCAGCGTCTGGTGCGTTTGCGGGCCGCGGTCGCCCCGGGCTATGCCCAGGCCGATCGCATCGCGGCGCTCCGTGCCGAAGTGGCGTCCATGAACCTTGGGCCCGAATATTCCACGCGCGTGTCGGGGCGCGCCCGCGAGCTGGAGACAACCTTTCAGGAGTTTCTGTGGGCGTTTCTGCTCTCGGTCATCCTGATGTACATCATTCTGGCGTCGCAGTTCGAAAACCTGGTTCATCCGTTCACCATCCTTCTGTCCTTGCCACTCTCCGTGCCTTTCGCCCTGGTCTCCCTCTACGTCGCCAACCAAACCATCAATTTGTATTCCGCTCTGGGGATGCTGGTATTGTTCGGCGTGGTCAAAAAGAACGCCATCCTTCAGATCGATCACATGAACAATCTGCGCCGGGAAGGCGTAACCCGGCTCGCCGCCATTCTCCAAGCGAACCGCGATCGGCTCCGGCCCATCCTCATGACTACACTTACCTTGATCGCCGGCATGATCCCGCTCGCCCTCGGGACCGGCCCCGGCGCCGAAGAACGGCGGGCTACGGCCGTGATCGTCATTGGCGGACAATCCCTATGCCTGCTCCTGACTTTGCTTTTCACGCCGGTGGCTTATTCGATCCTGGATGATTGGGGTGGGTCCCGGTTCTTCCGCAAACACGCCGAACCCGTCAGCCAACCGGCCGCCAAAGGGGCGACCGCCCTGTGACAGATTTGCGATTTTCAATTTTCGATTTCCAATCCTGAATCGCATGCGAGTCCATTTCTTTGGCGCCACCCGCACGACCACGGGATCGATGTATCTCCTCGAGGTAAATGGCCGCCGACTGTTGCTGGAATGCGGCTTGTTCCAAGGGCGGCGTGAAGAATCCGTCGAGCGCAACCGCAAGTTCCCCTTTGATCCCGCCACCCTCGATGGAGTGGTGCTCAGCCACGCGCATATCGACCATTGCGGAAACCTGCCCAATCTTTGTCGAACCGGTTATGCCGGCAACATTTACTCCACCTTCGCCACGCGGGACCTGGCGGCCATCATGCTGGAAGATTCCGCCGAGATTCAGAAGGACGACGCCGCCTTTCTCACCCGCGTTCGGGCCAAAAAAGGACTTCCGCCCATCGAGCCGCTTTACTCCGCCACTGATGCCGAAAAAGCCGTCCGCCAGTTTGTCACCTTCGGTTACGATCGGCCGATGCCGGTCACCGATGGTGTGACGGTTACCTTCCGCGATGCGGGCCACATCCTCGGGGCGGGGCAGGTGATCCTGGACATTCGAGAAGGACAACGTTCGTTTCGTTACCTGTTTAGTGGCGACGTGGGGCGCGGGGACGATCTGATCCTCCGGGATCCGCAGCCGGTGGAGCGCGTGGATTATCTGCAGATCGAGGCGACGTATGGGAACCGCGTGCATTCCGCCAAGGCCGCCGCCGGAGAGGAACTGCGCCGGTTAGTCACCCAAACCTTGCGCCAGGGCGGCAAGGTCATCATCCCGGCGTTTGCCGTTGGGCGCACTCAACAAATCGTCTACGAACTGAACCAATGCACCCTCGAAGGCGAATGCGCCGCCGTGCCGATCTTCGTGGATTCGCCGCTTTCCACCAACGCCACGGAGGTTTACCGGCTGCACCCGGAATGCTTTAACCAAGACATCTATCGGTTCCTGCGCGAGAAGGCCAACCCGTTCGCCATGACGAATCTCACCTACATCCGCGAGGTGGCACATTCGATAAAGTTAAACGAGCTGCAGGGTCCCGCCATCATTATCAGCGCCTCCGGCATGGCCGAAGCCGGACGCATCCGGCATCACCTGAAAAATCACATCGGCCAGCCGGAAAACCTGATCCTTTTCATCGGCTATTGCGCCGAACACACCCTGGGCGCCCAAATCCTCGCCGGCAAAAATCCGGTCAATATTTTCGGGGACCCTTACCCGGTGCGGGCGCGGGTTGCGTCGATCGATGCGTTCAGCGGGCATGCGGATAAGAACGAACTGACCCGCTACGTCCAGGCCATGACCGGCGAGATCAAGAAAATCGCAGTGATCCATGGCGATGAAGACCAATGCCTGCCCTGGGCCGAGACGTTGCGCCACCTCAAACCCAAAGCCGAAGTGATCGTACCGGTCTACCAGCAGGTCATGGAAGTCTGAGTCACCGCCCGCACCGCCCGCTGACTTCAAGCGCGCGGGTGCGCTTGATCATAAGCTCGCTTGAGGCGTTCGGTGGTGACGTGCGTGTAGACTTGGGTCGTGACGAGATGCGCGTGGCCCAGCAATTCCTGGACACTGCGCAGGTCGGCGCCCGCATCCAAAAGGTGCGTGGCGTAACTGTGTCGCAGCTTGTGCGGCGTCAGATGAGGGTCGAGCCCAGCGATCTCCAGGTAACGTTTGAGACGACTTTGCAACGTGCGGGCAGGTACCGGCACGAATTCCGCGCTGGACCGAAGAAAAACAGGGTCTTTCAGCGAAGGCAGCCGCGGCAGCCGTTGCCAGTAGAACCGGATCGCCTCCAGCGCCGGTTCGCCGATGGGCACCACGCGTTCTTTGCGGCCCTTGCCGCGCACGCGCACCAATTGTTCCTGCCAATGGATGTCCTCCACCCGCAAGCCGCACAGCTCTCCAATGCGCAGCCCGCATGAGTAAATCGTTTCGAGAATCGCCAGGTCACGCACCGGCGCGGCTGGATCGACCGGGCGCCCCGTGCGTTTGCCCCGGGCCGCCCGTCCAGGGACGTTCGGCTCGGACCAGTTCTCGCGCAGCGGTGCCTGAAGCAGCGCTTCCATCTGTTCGCGCGTCAGAAACCGTGGCAACCGTTGTTCGCGTTTCGGCAGATTCAGGTTTCGCACCGGTGAACTGTCCAATTCGCCTCGGCGCACCAGGAATTTATAAAACGTGCGGAGGGCACTGAAGCGGAGTTGGATGGCCGCCCGGCTCAATTGTTGGCGCCCCAGAGACCGGAGGTACGCGCGGAAGTCATCCCGGTGCAGGCTGCGCCAGATTGGCGCCTGGCCACGCTCGGCCTGATGCCAGCGAAAGAATTCAGTGAGGATCTGGCTATAGTTGCGAACGGTATAAGGCGAAACGCCGCGCTCAGTCGTGAGATGTTGCGTAAACCGATCGAGCCAGAGGTCGCTCACCGCGGGGGCAGCTGCTGCAACCGACCCACCTGACCAAGGGACATCTGGACCACCGGGCGCGGACGCTGAGTTGCCTGCCGGTGCGTGCCGCTGCGGATGCCGCTCGGGCCTCATAAATCGCTAGTGCTAGTGATGTGGGTGCGCACCAGACCGGTCCGTGCCGGTGCCGCCCGGCGACGAACGACTATTCCCCATCACGCGGAGGAAACTCGAAAGTAGCCTTGCCGGCCTCATCCATCACCAGATAGGCGGGGAAAGGTCGTCCGGCCTTGGAAATGAACTTATCGAGAAGATCGGTTTTGCCGCCGGCCAGCAGTTTGCCCATTTGCACGCGGTCGATGGGTTGTTGCAAAATGACTTTGCCGGTCTTGAACTTGCAGGGTTTGGTGGCGGCCTGCGAATTTTCGCAGACGTAATCGGTGGGGCCTTCGTAGACATGGCCGCCGCATTTGGGACATTTGCCGATGGGTTCCTGGCCGGTGAAATCAAGCTTCGGCGGGGGTTCCTTGGCCTTGGCTCTGGCGGCGCCTTTGGCCTTAGGCTCGCGTTTCTCGAACTCGAAACCGATCTTGCCTTCCTTGCCTACGACCAGGAAAGCCTTGAAGGCCCGTCCGTTTTTCTTCGAGATGAATTTCTGCAGCAGATCGGTCCGACCGGTGGCGAGGAGTTTGGCCATCTGCTCTCGTTCGATCGGCTGTTGCAGGATGATCGTGCCGGAGCGGAAGTCGCAGGTGCGCTTGGCGCCCACCGCGTTCTCGCAGATATAATTCATCCCGTTTTCGTAAACCTTGGCGTGACATTTGGGGCAGGAGCCCACGGGTTCTTTGCCTTTGAAGTCGACCTCGGCGGCAGCGCCTGAGTTTTTGTCGTTGTTGCCGAAGTCGAACTCGGGCTTGAGTTCTGGGGTGAGTTTAATGATCGCAGCAAAGGGGAAACCTTGTTTGCTGCGGAAGCCCTGGAGCGGCCCGACTTGACGTTTCGTCAACAATTCCTCGATCTCCGAAGCCTCGAAGAGGCGGCCGGCGGCGCTTTTCCACAAGGCAAAATCGCAGCCCGGCGATGTGCACTGGAACTTGCGATAGTTCTCTTTCACCACTCCGCCGCATTTCGGACAGGGGGTTTTGAGCTCGTCGAAATCGCCCGGCACGGTATCGCTTTCGTAGCCTTTGGCGCGATCGACGATGCGTCGGGTCATGTCGGCGATCTCGCGCATGAACTCCTCGCGTTTGAGCTGACCCCGCGCCATCAAGCGCAGTTTGAACTCCCAATCGCCGGTTAATTCAGGCGAACAAAGTTCGGCAATACTCAGCCCGCGCAACAACGTGATCAGGGAAAAGGCCTTGGCCGTCGGCTGCAGTTCCCGGCCCAGACGATGCACGTACTTTTCGCTGATCAATCCCTCGATGATGGCCGCGCGCGTCGCCGGGGTGCCCAACCCTTTTTCCTTCATGGCGGCGCGCAGTTCCTCGTCATCCACCAGTTTGCCGGCGCCTTCCATCGCCGTCAGCAGCGTGGCTTCGCTGAATCGCGGCGGCGGTTTGGTCTGGTTGGCATTCACGTCGATCCGAATGGTCTGCACCGTTTCAGCCGGTTGCACCGGGACCAGGTTGGGCGCGTCCTCCGTTTCAACCTCCCGTCCATAGACCGTCATCCAGCCAGCCTTGACCATGACCTTGCCTTCACTCTTGAAAGGCTCGCCTTCCACGCGAGTGATGCGGGTGGTGACCAGAAATTCGGCCGCGGGATAAAACACAGCCAAAAATCGTTTGGTGACCAGGTCGTAGAGTTTCTGTTCGGGTTCGCTGAGGTTTTTAGGAGCGAGGGAAGTGGGGATGATGGCGAAGTGATCGGAGATCTTCGCGTTGTTGAAAATGCGTTTGTTGGGTTTGATCCAATCGTTATTGAGGATCTCGTCCGCAAACGGCCGGTAATTGGTCTCTTGCAGCATGCCAAGGGTCTGCTTCACGGTCTCCAGATAATCTTCCGGCAAAGCCCGCGAGTCCGTGCGCGGATAAGTTAGAACCTTATGCTTCTCGTAAAGCGCCTGGGCGATGCCCAAGGTATTCTTGGCGGAGAACCCGAACCGGCCGTTGGCATCGCGCTGCAGGCTGGTCAGGTCATACAGCAACCCCGACAATTGCGTACTCGGCTTGCTCTCCTCCGTCACGACGCCCGGTTTGCCCAGACATTTGACCCGGATAACCTCCGCTTTGTCGACTTCCCAGACTCGTTCGGCCTTCAAGTCCGGATCGGAATCCTTGCGGTCCTTCTCTTTGTCCTTGTCCTTGTCTTTCGAAAAATGCTCATCGAACCAACGCCCGGGATATTCTCCGGCCTTGGCCTGGAACGTGCCGATGATTTCCCAGTAGTTCCGCGGAACAAATTTCTTAATGCGCTCCTCTCGTTCCACCAGGATGGTCAGGGTCGGAGTCTGGACCCGGCCCACGGTGGTGAGCTGGAAGCCGCCCAACTTGGAGTTGAAGGCCGTCATGGCCCGCGTGCCGTTGATTCCAACCAACCAGTCCGATTCGGAACGGCAGACGGCTGCGTCGGCCAGCGGCCGCATGTCGGCATCCGTGCGCAGGGCATTAAACCCATCACGAACGGCAGCCGGGGTCATCGACTGCAGCCAGAGGCGCCGGATCGGCTGCCGCGCCTTGGTATGTTGAACAATGTAACGAAAGATTAGCTCCCCCTCGCGTCCGGCGTCACAGGCGTTGATCAGCGCGTCGACGTCCTTGCGCTTGATCAATTTGATCAACACTTTGAGCCGGTTTTCCGATTTCTCGATCGGTCTCAGCCCGAAGTAAGGCGGAATGACCGGAAGCGCATTGAAGGTCCACTTGCCTTTCTTCACCTCAAACTGGTCGGGCACGCACAACTCAAGGAGATGCCCGACGGCGGAGGACAACACGAATTGGTCGCTCTCGAAGTATTCTTCGTGCTTGGTGAAACCACCCAGCGCCTTGGCGATATCGCCGGCGACTGACGGTTTCTCTGCAATGATCAGTGTTTTGCCCATCGCAAATCGCGGACTTTTACAATCTGGTGCTGCCCGTGGCAACCCCATGTTTTATCGACTGCCCTCAAACTCGCTTGAGGATGAAGTCAAGTCAAAGGGCCGGATGCAGCTCCGTTCCCTGGAGATCTCACGCCGGGACAGGGACGAAACTTGCATAATTCTTCAGAAACCAGAGGTTCTTTGGCCGCTGCGGACGTCTGGAGTCTGTGCCAAGGCCAATTGCCGAGTTGAGATCAGAAGCTCGTGCCCTCGTCGGGCTGCGTTAGATAGGTCCCTCACCCAATAACCGGCCCTCCCCCGGCCTGGCGTTGCAGCGCCTGGCGCAGAGCGGCGGCTTCACGGTAGACCTCCCGCAAGCCCGAAAGAAGTGACGGCCCGCAGACCTCGGTCGGCCCGTTGAGCTCGCGCGGCCGTTCTTCGCGATCGCCCAAGCCCGAGTCCTTCAGCCGCCGCAACTGTTGTTGGATCAACTCGCGAACTTCGTTGGGCTTGTCCACACCATGAAACCAGGCGGTGTGCAGATTTCGCTCCGGATGTTTGGCTTCATTCACCGCGCCCCCGCCGGCTGTATCCACCCGGAGGTCCGCGATCCCCAGCAGGCGCTGGATCGGACCCTGGGAAATGGAAATATTCTGAATGTTCGCAAACGTTACGGTCATCTCACGGATGGATAACACCCCGGCGCGCACGCGGAGACTACGATCGGTCACGACATACCAGCGTTTTTCAAAATCCAGCCGCAGCACGGCCAGCATAAACAAACGCGACCCGACCACCACGGGCACCGCCACCCCTGGGATCACCAACAGCCACCAACCCAATTGCCGCCCTTCTTTGTGTAACGCAAGCGAGCCGACCACCGGCACGATCACCAGCCAGGCCAAGAACGCCAAGGCCGCCAGAGTCTTCAGCCCCCAAATCACCAACAGATATCGATAGAAATTCGGAGCCGCGCGGAACACGCGTGCGGTGGATTCATCCCCTGGCGGCGCCTCCGGATCGGGCGGGATCCGCAGTAAACGTTCACAGAACTGACGAAAGGCGGCGTACACTTTTTAGGACGTGGGTGGAGGGGAAGCAGACGGCGGGACAGCGCGGGATCCAGTCTCGACCAACTCGCGGGTCCGCCTTAATTCATCGCGAATTCCCTGGAGCAACGAGATTGCATCAGCCGGGGCGTCCCCGGCGCCACCCGGGGACCCGTCCAGCCGCCCGTCCGGAGAGGAGGCCGCGGCCTGAGGGGAGCGCGTGTGGTAACCTCGCATGCGTGAGTACAGGAAATCCCGGATTGCTTCAAACTCCTTAAACCCCTCGATCACCATCTCGGCGCCGGCCGACCCAGAGGCGGTCTGGATCTGCACGTTGGCCAGGCCGAGCCATCGTTGGATCAGGTTTGATCCCAGGTGGATATCCTGGATGCGCGCATAGGTCAGGTTGACCTCCCGCCGAAAGAGGATCCCCACTCGCATATGGATGCCTTCCTCGTCGAAGCGATATTTCAGCGTGTGATACCGAAAATACAGATACGGCAAAGTCACCAGCAGCCCCGGACCCGTCAACAGCGCGCTAATAATGTAGTAAGTCCATAACGCTGGATGCGGACGTTCCAATGCGAAGATCTGTTTGGTCAGCGATTCGGCAGTGGCGGTGGTCACGGGCCAGGACGCTACCGCGGGCCGGAAGCCCTGTCCATCCCGCAGTTCAGGTAAAGTGCCCATTGACTCCTCCAGATGCAGTGTGTTACCACGCTGAGACTACTATTAGCAGTATAGTGAGGACGCGGTCTACCTCTTATGCGTTGCCCCAAGTGTGGGTGCCAGGATGATAAAGTGATTGACTCACGCGCTTCGCGCGAGGGCGCCACGATCCGTCGGCGGCGCGAATGCACCGCATGCAGCCATCGCTATACGACTTACGAAGAAATCGAACGCCCTCGTTTGCTGGTTCTAAAAAGGGATGGGCGCACGGAAGAGTTTTCTCGCGATAAACTCACCGCGAGCATCGAGAAAGCCTGCCAAAAACGGCCCGTCAGCCAGGACATCATCCGCGCCGTGGTCGAAAAGGTAACCGAAGATCTAGCCAACCGTTTTGACCGCGAATTGTCGTCCGGCGCCATTGGCGCGCGAGTTATGGAAGAGCTGCGCGACGTGGATCCAGTGGCCTATGTGCGTTATGCAAGCATCTACCGCCGATTTGATGAAGCCACGGACTTTGTCCAGGAAGTGAAGAAGCTGGAGAAACCCCATGATACTCTTACGGCGCGATTGCCTGGTATTTGAGACCCAGGCCGGCACAGGGGCTCCTTGCTCCGTGCATGAGGTGGCAATGGGACTGATCGGACAGTCCGCCGAATGGCTGGACCACGAGATGGTCCAGCACGCCGCCCAGGCGGTTTTGCATTACTTCAAAATCGAAAAGGGCCAGGTGACTGTCTCGATGGCGGAATTCTGTCACGCGCTGGAACGGGTGCTGGGAAACCTGGGCTGGGATGTGCCAGTCCCAAACCAACCCTCGTCTGGCAGCCCTGGACCCAGCGTCCTTCCCGCCCCGGAGCCAGCGACCAAGCCGGCGCCGCTATGCGCGCGGCAGGAGCTGGAGACCGACCTGCAAGAATTGGCCCACGCGGAGAGCCTGGGCGGCGAACTATTTTTCTATTCACGATTGCGGGCACTTGTGCACGCCCAGTTAAATGGGCCGCCTGTGACTCTGCGCTTTCGCGGCTTGCGCGGATGTGCCAAGCAGTTGGCGGGTGCGAAGCGTTGGACCCTGCATTGCCAGAGCCTTCAAGATCAGATCCTGAACTATTTGCGCACCTGTCTCACGATTGAGCCCCATCGGGAAGGCTGCTTGCTCGTGGTGGAATAGCGTCTTTTTTCTATGACCTTGTTCGAAAAGATCATCGCTCGCCAAATTCCAGCGCAGATTGTTTACGAGGACGCCACCGTGCTGGCGTTTCGCGACATCAATCCCCAGGCGCCGGTTCATGTCTTGATTGTGCCCCGCCAACCGATCCCCAGAGTTGGGGAAGCGACGCCGGAGGATCAACCGTTGTTGGGCCACTTGCTGTTGAAAGCCGCCGAAGTGGCGGCGCAGCTTGGGCTCAAGGAAACTGGTTATCGGCTGGTCATCAATCACGGCAAAAACGGCGGGGAATCAGTTCCTCATTTGCATTGTCATATCCTGGGCGGCCGCGTGATGGGTTGGCCGCCAGGATAATGATGGTTGGCCCACAGCAAGATAGAACGGTGACCAACTAATAAGCCGGGCGAGCGCGGCTAATACTTGCAGCAGAAGGTTGACTCTGCACCAGGAAGGGGCAAACTTCTCTTTAGATTACGCCATTAAATTTCTGGGCAACTTAACCTTGTTCTTTCTGCCCAACAGCTTTCGGAGCTGGAGTGATACAGCCGGGCTCTGAAAAATTCCCACGTAATCCTACATTGTATCTTAAAATCGAAATTCCCCGGGCTGCCGAGTCACCCTCTGACCAAGCAGCCCGGTTTTTTATTTCCATGAGCTCCGCTCGGATTGTCCCCTAGCTAGTCTAAAACGTCCGCCTCAAGTCCAAGCTCCTCGATCTTTAATTTCGGAAGGACCCGCTCACCACTCCGCGCGCTTTCGGATCTTCCGCCTCTTCGCCTCTTCGCCTGCGGTCAACTTTGTCTCGCGGAGTTCTTCGGCACCGCGCGCGCTCAGCAAAAGAAGGGCGTCGAGGTCGGGCCCAGATGAAAAAATCTGAAAAATCCAAAAACCTATTTACAGTCCGTCGGCGGTTGTTACACTCCGCCGCGCATCCGAATGAAAAAAATCGAGGCCATCATTAAGCCTTTCAAACTCGAAGAAGTGAAAGAGGCTTTGGCCGGCTTGGGTGTGGAGGGGATGACCGTCACAGAG